>CAYPNJ010000032.1:0-19727 GCA_964412305.1 uncultured Lutibacter sp.
TTCCTTTCAATACACTTCTCACAAAGTAAAGGGAGTGTATTGAAAGGAAATAGTTCACTAAATCTAAGCAAACAACTCTTCTAAATAAAACCAAATTTCAAGATTTCTGTGATTTTTTACTAAAAAAAGTATTGATTTTACTGAGCTACAGAAGTTTTTTACTAAAAAAGCACGAAAAATAAATTTTAAATGCCTTGTATGTGGCTGTAATTCAAGCAATAACAAGATTGTAACATCGCGCAGCGTGTTACCCTCTTGCTTTCCCCCATTAGTTTTACATTAATAGTTTTCATAGAAGCTTTTTATTAGATAACTATTAATATTAACCATCTTTTCTTTAGGGAAAACTCTCTAATATTGGATTATTTAAACTAATATTTAAAAAAAATACTTTTGAGGTATAAAAAGAGATGTCAAATTTGTAAACTTTGAATGTATGAATTATTAAAAATAACTCGAACCATTGATCCATGGTCATGAACTCAACGTTGGCTTTTTTTAAACCCGTTTTATTGGGCTCCCGAGCTATATTATTTTCAAATCGTATTCGATACCGTATTCGATTTCGAGGATTATATTAATACTTAATTAGTACTGCAATTTAATTTTTTTAAATTCAATAATTGAAGTTTTTGTTAGTTTATTTTTTAAGCTGTTTTGAAATCAAATGGTCTTGATACTCTGTCCAACTTTTTGTTGCAAGTCCACCTCGAGGAAACTATGACCTTTTAACATATTTTTTTAAAAGTAAAGATAGACTTCTAGTTTTTCTCTGAACTGGATGTGACAGAACAAAATGGTAATTAATTATTTTTTTATATATTTAAAAAAATCAAAAATAGGAAACTTAAGAAGATTTTCTTTTGGAAGTTAATAAAATTCAATAAAAAATAGAAACATCACGTTAATTTTTTTTGATTAGTTTAATAAATTAAAAAATGAATAAAAAAATCGTCTATCTATTATTAGTTGTTTTTTCTGTAAACACATACGCTGGTCATGGTGTTCCGGTTAAAAGGGAAAAAAACCCTGTAAATGTTCATGTTATTTCAATTGGGATAGATAGAACTGCTGGCTTTCGGACATTTAAAAATTGTGTAAACGATGCTAAGGCTTTAGTAGAAAAGATAAAAAAAGAGAAAGCACCTTTTATAAACGAAAGCACTACAAGAGGACCTAATAAAAATAAATCAATAAAAAAAGACACTGTTAAAGAAGGAGGTCAGGTGTTCTCATATCTATTACTAAATGAGCAAGCAACTTTACATAATATTAAAGAAGCACTTAAAGAGGTCATTAAAAACAGTTCTACAAACGACTATTTTATTTTATTTTTTGCAGGAACGACTATTGAAAACAGTATTGGCGAGACAATAGTAGTTCCTTATTTTGATAATCCTAATATTAATGAAGGAAATTATAAAGACAATTATAAGAATTATGATTATTTAACTATAACTGCTTTGGCTAATTATATGAATCGAATTTCTGCTGCAAAACAATTGGTTATTTCAGAAGCTGGGATTGGAAAATCGTTTTCTACAAATCTTAAAGCGGCACTTTTTGAATCTGACCCAGATTTTGCTTTAAATTCTAGGCGAAACAGGGTAATTCTTACTACCATTAGTTATGGTATGGACTTTTCCAAATGTGATCCTAACCATGGTCCACTTACCAAGTATATTTTAGACAATGGAGATATTCTAGATGTTTTTCATCATTATTATGCCTACGAGTATAACTTAAATAAACCTGAAATAGCTTGTTCATACAAAAATTCTAGGTACTACTACCTTTCACAAGAAAAAGATTATAAAGAAATATTAGCAAAGCACACCCCATCTTCTGGAACAAGAGGGTCAAAAGGGAAAAAACTTAAAGTTGATACGCCAAAAGTGGATGGTGAAACTGTAATTCATGCTTTGATAATTGCCACAGACAAGTATAATAAGGAGCAGACAAGTTGGGCTGATTTAAGAAACCCACTAAACGACGCTAATAAAGTAGCTCAAATTTTAGAAAATAATTACAACGTCTCTGTTTCAAAATTATATAATGAATCTAGAAACGAAATAAAATTGGGTATTATTAATTTGAAGAAACAAATAGATAAAAACGATAAACTTTTGGTTTTTGTAGCCGGCCATGGGTATTTTAGCGACGACTTTTCACAAGGCTATTTGGTGACTACAGATAGCTATTCATTAGAAGAAGATGAAGCATTTGAATCTTATTTTTCTTTGGCTAACTTAAAACAGATACTTGATAATTTCCCTTGCAAGCAAGTTTTTATTATTATGGATGTGTGTTATGGCGCTAGTTTTGAATTGAATGATGCAGATGTGTCTATTGAAAATTATTCAAATACGAAAATGGATAATGGAGTAGATAAATTTATTTCAGAAATAGATAAGAGTTACTCGCGTATTGTATTAGCATCTGGAGAACAAGAAGTATTTGATTATTGGCAGGAAAACCAAGACCATTCCCCATTTGCAAGTAAATTAATAGAGGCTTTTGAAAGCGAAAAAGAATTTATCTCTCCTGGAAAAATATTTTCTTATGTTAGAGGGAATGCAACTGTTCCAATATTAAAAAAGTTTGGAAAGCATGAAGTAACAGGAGATTTTTTATTAAAAGTTAAGTAAATTTAAATGAAAAATGTCTGGGTTCATTTTCTATGTTTTATGCTATTACCTTTTCTGGTTTTAGCTCAAGATGATTTATCAAAAATTATTAATCTCCATAAACATAATATGGAAGATCTTGCCGTTTCAAGAGGGATAGAAACTTGGATGGCCCCATCATCATTTGATGAATCTCATTTAATTAAGACTTTAGAATATTTTTATAAAGATAAACAAGTTGGTATCCTTATTTTTACTCAGAATAGTGATTCTTTAAATATTACCTTGCTAAGTAAAAAAGGTATACAATACTCAAAAGGAATTAAATATTCTAAATCAGATATAGAAAGGGATGTTATAAATACAAATTTTTACTTTTCTCAAATAAAACCTGAAGAAGAATTAATTAGGGGATCTTCTGCTAAGAATTTAAAAGAAAAAACATATAAAAATTCTTTTATTGAGTTAAACAAAAGTCTTTTCCCTAATGAAATTGATTTTAGCAAATTTGAACACTTAATCATTGTTCCCTGTTTAAACCTTGGGACATTGCCTTATGCAGCTTTTAAGATTTCTATTTCAGATTATCTTATTGATCAAATGAGTTTTTCGATAGCACCAAGTATTTTTGAGGTCTATGTTTCATTAAGATTAAATTCAAGAATACCATTTGATAAAGATCATTTTAAATGGAAAAATGCATTATTTGTATATAAAACGCAATTTAGTAAATCTAAAAAAATGAGTTTTTCAGAGTTAAAGTATACAGAACAAGAAATAAATAGAATTACCTCTAAAATGAATCCTAACACATATAAAGTTTTAGGAAATGAATATGCTACAAAAAATAATGTATTACAAAATGTAAGGGATCATGATTTACTATATTTTGCGACTCATGGAATGTCTAGTAGTTCGAACCCGCTAGGTGAAAGTTTTTTAGTACTGTCAGAAGATAAAAATTTACAGAATGACCTTTTAACCGCATCTGATATTCAAAGATTACGTCATGAATTCCCTGGTATTCGACGAGCAAAATTGGTTGTTTTAAGTGCTTGTGAAACAGGTTTAGGTCAATCACATAAAGGAGGAATTATTGGGTTAGCAAGAGCTTTTCAGATTGCAGGTGCTCAAAATATTTTAATGAGTTTATGGAATATAAGTGACTCTAAAACATCTGAGTTTATGAATATCTTTTTTGATGAATTATCGAGAAGTGACAATAGCCACTTAGATCCACATGAATCCTTAAAAAAAGCTATTCTAAATTTTAGAAATAATGTAAGCGACAATCCTAAATTTTGGGGAGCATTTTCCCTTTTTGGATTACCAAATCCAGCTAAAGAAACTTACGGGGTTAGTAATCAGGAAGTAGTAGATTTTTATCAATTAAAAAATATGCCTGTATCATTTGTGAAGGATGTTGAAAATGAGATTGTAAATCATGCAAACTATAAATTTTCTTTTAAATTAGTTCCTGTAGAGATTAATGAAACCACATATGAAGTTTCAAAAGTTCTTTCTGAACAAGATTTTATTAATGAAAGAGGAAACTTTGAGGTAAAAGCAGATAAAGATTATGCTATTTTGCAGTTAACTCATCAAGGTACTGAGGCTGTATATATTAAGATAATGGAAGTTTCGTTGGATGGAGGTGTATCTGAGTTTTTTCCCAATGAAAATTGCGAATTTTCAGATAAAGGGTTTTTATTAAACCCAGGTGAAACGGTTTTATTTAAAGAATGCATTTTTTCTTTCGGTCCTCCATTTGAAAAATATTTACTAAGAGCTTTTGGTGTGTCTAATTTAGAAGTAATTAGTAATGAGAATGACCAAGTCAAATATGGATTTACAAAAGATTTAATTTATGAAATTGAAGATGAGTAATATAAGTTGAGATTGTTATGAAAAATATTAAAGCGGTAATAGGTTCTGTAGCATCAGTCAATACGAACTATAATTTGCACTTAATTTAAAGAAATATCTATTTATATTCAAAATACTTATGTTTTTCAAGTTTACACTAAATGTCTAAAAATATCCTATTTTATAGCAGATACGAGAGAACTTTAAATCAGATTTTAAATTGACGGATTCATTAATAGTTTGATAGTTAGATTGATAATTAAGTATTTTTTTATATATTTAAAAAAAATCAATTACTTATATTCATTTTTATATGATTTTGGCTTAGTTTGTTTTACCTCTGAAACAATTATTCAAGGAAAGCAAACGGAAAAAATCTGCTCAAAAAATGTATAAATCAAAACGTTATTGTTCAATGAGTTTAATGCTTAAAAAATGCATCCCCTTTTTTTATAAAAGTAGATTCATGATTTTCAATTTATTCTTAAAAATAAACGTTTGTTGTTTATAAATATTGATTTAATAATGTTTAATTAATTGAATTGACTAAATTAAATATATCGTTATGAAGAATTTTATTTTATTGTTACTTTTTACTTTCATTTCATTACCAACAGTTTTTTCTCAAGAAGAGGGAAAAAATAAGGATCAATTTGAATATCCATTTGGTGAAACTGGTAAACCGATATCAAGAGGTGTTTATGGAAGTGATGACAGAAAAGAAGTAAATGATGCTGAAGGTATTGAAGATTTTGTGCGGGCCACTGCTGTAATGATTCCAAGGTCTAATATTAGAGGGAATAGGGTTTATGGCTATTCTTTAAGGGAAAGGCTTTCTAGAAAATTTGGAACTTCAAATTTTGACAAAAATATTAAATTTTTGGATCAACCTACTTGTGCTAGCTGTACTGGATTTTTAATCGCACCAGATATACTTGTAACTGCTGCACATTGTATTAAAAATATGGAAAAAGCAAAGGATTATGTTTGGATTTTTGATTATACAAATGAGTTGGATTATTATCCAAATCGAAAATATATTGAAGTTGATTTATTAAATATGTTTGAAGTTAAGGAGATAATTGAGGCCCATTATGACGGTGATGAAGACATCGATTATTCGTTCTTGAAATTGGACAGAAAATCATCTAGAGCTCCTTACCGTTTTCGAACAAGCGGGAAAGTTCAATTGTCATCCAGAGTAGCAACTATTGGTAGTCCAACAGGATTACCATTAAAGTACGCAGACAATGCTGTTGTTGTAGATAATTCACCCACAAAATGGTTTAAAAATAGTATTGATACTTTTCCCGGAAACTCGGGTGGACCTGTGTTTAGCCCTGAGGGATTCATAGAAGGTATTCATGTAAGAGGGGCTGTGCAAGAACAGGGTGATGGTTCTTATAAAGGAGATTATAAATATGATGAATACTGTGATTGTATAAAAACTGTTAATTGGACAAGTACAAGGTACAATGCAGGAGCTCAGGCACATAGAATAAGCTCAGTACCATATAATGTTTTGCATACGGCAATTTATGAAAATATTGAATATGCTATTCAAAATCGATTACCAAATAGGTTAAAATCTTGGTCTATTTATTCATGGATTTTTGATCACAACTATACCGTAGAAAAGGGGAAGTTTGAGTTGCTCGCTGCATCATCAAATAATTTTGAAGCTTTAAAGTTTATTTTGGAAAAGACATCTAATTTGGTTTTTGATTCAAATGGAAGAAACTTATTGTTTTATGCTATAGATAATAATAACTTAATAATGACGGAATATTTGTTAGACAAGGGTGTTTCAGTAAATACACCAGATAATATGAAGCAGGATGCCATGTTTTATTCTTTGCATTCAGGTGAACTAGAAATTATTAGATTACTCCTTTCTAAATATGAAGACTTTGATAAAATTGATACTAATGGTAATAACTTATTACATCTTGCTGCAATTCTTGGTGATTTTCCCATTGTAAAGGACCTGGTTAAAAATGGAGTGAATGCCGGGATAAGAAACAATGCAAAAAAGAGACCAGAAAACATTTCTAAAAAGAATAAAAAAATTAGGAAGTATCTGAAAAAAGCTAGAAAAGGAAGGCTGTAATTGTTTAAAAATATTATTAAAAAATTAATCCTGTTCAATCAAGTAAAATAAAAGCAGTTATGGTGAATCATTTATTTTTCAATAAAAAGCGAATACAAAAAAATCTAGTGGTGCTGATTTGTTTTTTATTATATGTCGGTACCATTAGAAGTCAAGAAAAATATAAGGTAATTTACGATTACAATACTGAAAATATCGTTTATTATAGACTTGATAAAAATAATCAACCTATTGATACACTTTCCAAACCGAGAATTAAAAGGAACAGTCTTGTTGAAATTTTAGTTAAGAATGTGAACCCTTTTGCAGTAAATTTAATTACTGATGTAAGGGAGGAAGCAATTCATGAATCAGGTCAGGGTTTTAATTTTAGTTCTTTACTGGGAGGTATTAATTCCTTTGCAGATGATGACTTACAGCTAAATGTTAAAAACTTACCAGAGAATAAATTATTTACAGATAAAACTAGATCAAGAGGAGGGAATGTTTCCCAAAAGTTTTCAGATTTAAATAATATAGCTACGAATGTAGTAGCATTAAAAAGCACACTGATTTCTAATTTACTGAATCCAAATCTTAATAAAGATTCTATTTTGGCTAATTTAAATGAGGTTGCAAATGTCCAGAAGGATATTAGGATAAGTGACCCAAGTAAGAACTTCTATTTATACCTCTCCAATTTAGAAAAAATTATTGAATCTGATAAACAGGATATTGTTACTGATGTTAATGAAATGCTTAATGAAATTGAAGATACAGCACAAAATGAAGGGCAAGTGTCAAGAGGAGATTTAATAGCTAGGAATACAGCATTTAAAGACTTGCAGAATTTAATCAATTCATTGGATGCTTCTAGTGCACAGACAAAGGGAAATTTGAATAAAATTAAAGAATTGTACACTTTGCTTGAGGGTGCTTCTTTTGAACAAACCTTTGACTATCTGATTGAAGCGGATAAAGTAAATGTTGAATTGAAATTTGTTCAGAGTGATTTTTCTGAAAAATCAGATACGGACAATACGAAGGCTACTATTAAAATCAGAAATATAAAGCTTTTTTCAAAGGGTGGATTTAAAATTAATACAAGTGTAGCTCTTACATTGAATAATTTCGAATCCAATTCTAGTGATTATTATATTTCCGAAAGTGGTATTATTGGAGCAGATCCAAACGATTTTTTTATTCCTAACCTGAGTACTATGATTAACTTTTACCCTGTTATTGGCGAAAATTTCAATGTTGGAGGTAGTTTTGGATTATCTATACCGATATCAAGCGATATTGGAGGAATGAGTTTTTTATTAGGACCCTCTATTTTCCTTGGAAATAAAAGCAGATTATCACTTTCTGGAGGAGTTGCCTATGGCCCTGTTACACGACTGACAAATGGTCTTCAAGTTGGTGATTCGACCGATTTGAGAGATTTAACCAACTTTACACAAACCGTTTATGATTTTGGTTATTATTTTGGAATTTCGTTTAGCTTATTTGATATTAATTAAAATAAATATATTATGAAAAGATTATTTTTTATTCTGTTAGTTTGTATTATTTGTAGTTCTCATGCTTTTGCAAATAAGCATGCATTAATTATAGCTATTGGAGATTACCCGACTAAAACAGGTTGGGGAACTATTAGTTCAGCCAATGATGTTACTCTGATTAAGCAGGTTCTTTTAGAGCAAGATTTTATGGAGGAGAATATTACTATTTTATTAAATGAACAGGCAACATATGCTGGCATTATTGAAGCTTTGAAAAGGTTACAATCGAAAATTGTCCCAGGGGACATTGTAGTTATTCATTATTCAGGACATGGACAACAGATTATGGATAATAATGGAGAGGAAATAGATGATATGGATGAAGCATTAATTCCTTATGATGCCTGGGTGAAATACACGCATAATTATAAAGGTGAAAATCATTTAAGAGATGATGAACTTGGTAGAATCATAACTAGCTTTAGGAATGATCTAGAAAAAAATGGACAGCTGCTATTATTACTTGATAGTTGCCATTCTGGATCTGCGACAAGAGGTGGCTTGGCAAGAGGAAGTAAGACAGTTTTTGCTCCAGAAGGATGGAAGCCTTCTAAAAATGCAGACACAACAGGAGGTAGTGATATGTTTGAAAAAGAGAGTATTTCTGAAAGTGCAGCTCCATTTGTTTTAATATCAGGTGCTTCTGCTAACGAATTGAATTACGAGTATGAAGGATATGGATCCTTGAGTTACGCTTTTTCTAAAGCAATGAGTGATCTGGGAACTAACTTCACTTATAGACAGTTGTTTTCTAAAATTTCTAGTATAATGAATGTAATTTCACCTAATCAAACTCCAACTATTGAAGGAGATAAGGATTATAAGTTATTTAAGGGAGACTATGTTAAACAAGAGCAATATTATGAAGTGATTTCTATGCCAAGAAATGATGTTATAAAAATTCAGGCAGGAAAATTACATGGGATTTTTAAAAACACGACTGTCAGTATTCTTCCTGCTGGTTCGCAGAGTTTTTCTCAGGATAAAGTTATAACAACAGGAAAGGTGGCATTAGCCAAGTTTAATGAATCAAACATTTTATTGGATAAACCACTTCCGAATAGTAATAATATGGACTATTGGGTTTTCATTAATGACAGAACTTATGGCGATATTGCGTTAAAAGTTTATATGGATTCCTCGATAAGGGAAAAGGAATTGAAAATTGAGATTGGGGATTTTTTAAAAGAGAATAAACTAGGTGAAATTGTAACTGATTCCTTGGGGTCTGAAGTAACCATTTCAAAGAAGGCTGATTCTTACAGGTTAAGTGCTACTAATGGGAGTAAAGCAATAGCAGATGTAGAGACGAACCGTGGAGAGGAGGCTGTAAATATCCTAAAGAAAAAGTTATTTAACTATGCTCAGGGTCAATACTTAAAAAATTTAGATTTAAAAAACCCGAATTATGAATTTAGTTTTCGATTGTTGCCAAAAGCTTATGATGTCGTTTTGGAAGAATTTGGAGATACATTGGCAGAAAATAGCTATGTTGATAAATCAGGAATGTTTCAGGTAAGACCTAACAAAGATCATGTTGTTTTGGAAGTTACGAATAAAGGTAAACAAGCTGTCTATTTTAGTATTATTGAAATTAACTCACAAGGAGAAATTAATCCGTTTATGCCAAATAGGAATTGTACACTCAATAATAATGAAAGAAGATTAGAGCCAGGGAAGACCATGATTTTTTCAGATTGTGTGTTTTCATTTGCACCTCCTTATGAAAAATTAGTATTAAAAGGATTTGCGTCTAATACGCCTATCAATTTTCAATCAACTATTGAGACTCGAGGGGAAGGAAAGCGAAGTATGGAATATCCGTTAGAGTCATTTTTGGCAAAGACCTATGTTCAAACCAGAAGTGGGGAAGGGAATAAGGTAAGTGGAAAAGTTGACGGTTACAGTACAGAATTTATATATGAAATTATTAAAGAATAAAGGTTGAGGCTTTTCTGTCATATTGAGATTAATATTTTTATCATAGATGTACTCAAGAATCTTGTAAAAAATAATAAAAAGACAATATCAACAAGGAAGGAAAACAGAATTGAGTAAATGATACATAATCATTGTTAAAACAATCTATTACACACAAGGAAAGTTTGATGTTTTTAATTAAATTTTTGTCAATATAAATTATTTAGATATGAGAAAATTTTGGATCACCTTTATTTTATTGATAACAATTGTAGCAGTTTTTCATGCACAAGATAATAAGGACTTTAAAATAGTTATTGAAAATAGAATTATCTCATCAAGTGATTGTTTATCAGAGAATGACAATTTCAGAACATTAAAAATTCAATTTGATCGTTCGACTGCTGATAGTGTGAGTCTGGTGTTAAGATTAATGAATCAAAAAAATGAAATGAATATTTCAATTGATGTTTTAAACAGTTCAGATGTCAAATTCTGGTTGTTGGAACATCAAGCATTTCAAAGAAATGAATCTATTTCTTTTGAATTGACATTTATAAATGGGAATGTGAAATCTGTTGTACAAAAAGAAATTTGCTTGCTTGATAGTAACATATCCCAAAGTGAGAATTACAATATGGTAAACCCACCTCGGAAAACAAGGGGCTCTTATAGTGATAAATCTTATATTATAATACCTATAAATTTTGCAACTGACAGGAATTTTATTGCAACTAATTCGGTCAATGAACAATTCGGTCCATTAAGAGGTAATGAATTAAGATATGGTGTTTGTAAAGTGAGTATTCCTAAAGTACATGAAATAGGTGAAATTGAACGTCCTTCGTTCTGGAGGTTTGAATTTTCTGAAGATCCAAAAAAACACATCGTTATTCAAGAAAATAAAGTGTTGCCCAAGGAGTTTTTTTTTAATCAATTGAAGGAAAGGATAAATAAAAGTAAGAAAAAGAGTTCCTTTTTGTTTATTCATGGGTACAATGTATCTTTTGCCGATGCTGCTAGACGGACTGCTCAAATCAGTTACGATTTGAAATTTGATGGAGAACCTGTTTTTTACAGTTGGCCATCAAAAGCTGAAGTCACTGGGTATATGGCTGACGAGGTTAATATTCAATGGGCTCAATCAAACATTAAAAATTTTATCGTTGATTATTTAACAAAGTCGGGTGCAGAAGAAGTATTTCTCGTTGCTCATAGTATGGGGAACAGAGGTTTAACAAGAGCAATAATCGATGTTATAACAGAATATCCAGAACTTAAGTCAAAGATAAAAGAAATAATTTTGGCTGCTCCAGATATTGATGCTGATGTGTTTAAACGTGATATTGCTCCAAAAATGGTAAGTCTTATTCAAAAACCCATAACTCTTTATGTTTCGTCTGATGATCTGGCTCTTGATGCTTCAAAAAAAATACACGGTTATCCAAGAGCAGGAGATTCTTCGGAAGGATTGATGTTAGTTAAAGGGATCGAAACAATAGATGCTTCGGGGATAGACACCAGTTTTCTTAGCCATTCATATTTTGCGGATACATCTTCGATCATCCAGGACATATTTAATCTGATAGAAACAGGTTATAGAGCATCCAAAAGAGGCAGGCTAAAATTGATGGAACTCAGAGATAATATTTATTGGAGGGTGGTT
This sequence comes from uncultured Lutibacter sp., assembly GCA_964412305.1. GTDB lineage: Bacteria > Bacteroidota > Bacteroidia > Flavobacteriales > Flavobacteriaceae > Lutibacter. The sequence continues at coordinate 11,734 of CAYPNJ010000032.1, forward strand.
AAGGAATAAGTTCGTGAGGCTTTTAACCAAACGTAACGACCTTGTCAAATAATTACAAAGAGCATCCAGAAAAATGGGCGGCTTTTTTTTTGTTTAAATAAAACATATATGTCATATAAAATAATAATATCAATTCTATTTTTCCTTAAAGCTAGCAATTTATTAGCTCAACATGAAATAAAACACCAACAATGGGAAGATAAACTAAATAAAGGAATTGAGTTCTGCAAAGCTAAAGATTATGACAAGGCTGAAAAATCTTTAGAAAAAGCTTATGAAATTGCGCAAGAAATATTTTTTTCATATAACAAACAATTTGAGAAGAATATAAAATATTTAACAAGGACATATTGGAATCTTAAAAAATATGATAAAATGCCACCAGTTCTAGAATGGCAAATAGAAGAAATAAAAAAAATACAAGGTGATGATATAAAGAACTATCACTATTTATTCAATGATTTAGGAGTTGTGTATAAATTGTTAGAGGATTATGAAAAAGCTAAGCTCTTTCAACTAGCTGCATTTGAATATTCTAAAAAATTTGAAGGCAAGCAGAGCAATAACTACAGACTAAGATTGAATAATGTTTTTAAACTTTTTTATGCAACGAAAGATTTTAATAAAGCCATTCCTCTAAATATTGAATTATTAAGACTTACAGAAAAAGAATCAGGTAAAGAACATAAAACTTATATTGGATATCTTGACAAACTTGCTTTATCATATTTTGATAGTAACGATTATAATAAAGCAAGGTTTGCCTTTAAACAATTACAAGATATATATAAGAAATTAAATGATACAGAATCAAAATCGTATTTATTCATAATTTCAGACTTAGCTATTTGCAATATACGTTTAGCAAATTACAATGAAGGGCTTGAAAACCACCTAGAAACCATAGAGTTATCTAAGGCCATTTATGGAGGAAATAATGAATATTATCTAAAAAATTTAACTTATTTAGGACATTTCTATAGGCATTTCGGAAAGTATGCCAAGGCCTTTGAAACTTATGAAAATTCTATTGAACTTATTAGGCAAGCTTTGGGAGAAGAAAATGCACTTTATACGCAAACAATTCATAAACTTGGTTTGTTATACATAGACTTGGAAGATTTGTCCAAGGCTAGAAGCCTAATTGATGAATCTGTTTCACTATCTGAAAAAATTCATAGTAAAAATAGTTATTTATATATTAACAGATTAAACGATTTAGGTGTAGTGTTAGCTTCTTTGGCAGAAAAATATCCATCTTTAAATTTTTACAAAACGAAAGCAATTAAGGCATATGAAGAAGCAACTGAATTATCAGAAATCAATGATCTAAAAGATCATAATTATAGCACAACGCTTTCCAATTTAGGGAATCTTTACCATAAATTAGGAAGCACTAATAAAGCGCTATTATATCATTTAAAAGCTAAAGAATTTAATGATAATAATGCATTTCCTGTTGACGAAGTATTGTTAAATAATTTGGCAGGAGTTTATAGCGATTTAAAGGAAGACTCAAAAGCCCTAGAATTGTATCGAAAATCTTTAAACATAACGAAAGAAAAATATGGTGTTAATCACAAACAGTACAAAATTGGATTATCAAATTTAGCCATCTTTTATGAAGAACGTGAGCAATACAATAGTGCAAAACCATATATAATGGAAGCTAATTCTATCCTAATTAAAGAGATAGAAGAAATATTTAAGTTTAGGAATGAAGCAGATAAAAAAGAGTTTATTGAAACCATTTTTTATGAGTTTGACAGTAATCAGGAATTTGGATTTTTAGCAGATTATCAATTTGATGACATCAATGAAATGAATTTAAACAATCATCTAACACTTAAAGGGTTGTTGCTTAATAATTCAAAAAAAATGATTTCAGATCTAAAAAGTTTAAATAGGGATGATGTAAACTTAAAATTAGAAAACCTAAAAAACTTTAAAAATAAAGTTAACGAACTATTGCTTCTGCTTGGTTATGGAAGAAAAAAAGAAAAACGTTTTAGTGAATATATTGAATATCGCCAACAAATTTCTAATCTAGAAAAAGATTTAATAAAAATCTACAATGAAAATTTCAATAATAAAGAATTATTCTACAAAAATTGGAAAGAAATTAAAGTAAATTTAAAGCCTAATGAGGTCGCCATTGAGTTTTCTGATTTTTGGAATACCAATAAAAACAATAAATTAGAACCAGATGTTACTTATATCGCTTATTTAATAAGTAGCGCATGGGAATATCCTAAAGTAGTAACCTTATTTAACCGAAATGAATATTTATCAAAAATAAAAGGTGGTTCCCCCAATCAACTTTATGCAACAAGAGGTTCAAATTCTAGAAATGTGAAATTTGATAATTTAGATTTATATAAATTAATTTGGAAGCCTTTAGAAGCATATATAAAAGATGTTGAAACGGTATATTATTCGCCTTATGGCATATTAAACACTGTTTCATTTGCAGCTTTAGTAAGTTCTAAAAATCAACGAATAATTGATCGTTATAAATTAATACAATTAAGTAGCACAATGAGATTAACTCAAAGACTTTCTGAACCAAAAATAAAAGAAGTGGTTTTAGTTGGTGGAGCAGATTTTGAATTTGATATCTCAAACGGAAAATTTGTTAACTTCAATACAGATTTTAATAAAGAATCGCAATACAAATGGTCTTATTTAAAAGGAACAAAAGAAGAAATTTTAACTATTGAAGAACTATTTAAAGTTAAAAATATTGCAACTAAAATATTTTTAGAGAAAGAAGCTAGGGAAGAAATTATTAAAGAAATGGATACCAAAAGCCCTTCAGTTTTACATTTAGCAACCCATGGTTTTTACTTTCCTAAAGATAATACTCAGACAGGTAATAATAAACATAATCCTTACACAGGGAACTCAAATCGCGACGACCCTTTGTTAAGAACTGGAATAGTATTGACAGGAGCAAATCAAGTTTGGAGGTATAATAAAGTTCCTAAAGAGGTAGAAGATGGTACACTTTCAGGGTTAGAGATCTCAAACCTAGACTTATCAAATACAGATATCGTAGTACTTAGTGCCTGTGAAACAGGATTAGGTGATATTGATGGTAGTGAAGGTGTTTACGGCTTACAACGCGCCTTTAAAATGGCTGGTGTAGATATTATTGTGATAAGCCTTTGGGAAGTCCCAGATGTCGAAACTGCAGAGTTCATGAACTTGTTTTACACCTATTGGTTAGACGGTAAACCAGTGCGTGAAGCTTTTAGAACAACACAATTAAGAATGGCTGAGACCTATAAGACAAGCCCAGAAAAATGGGCTGCCTTTGTATTGTTTGAGTAGGTTTACCACATTTTTAATGTTGAACCTTTATTAATTTCTCTTAAATCAGGAATTTGTTTTCCATTTGTAATAATCATGACTTCTTTTAATAATTCTGTAATGCCATCAGGAGAAAGCATGATTGATTGTTTTAAATTTGATTCGTCTATTGAAAAACTATTGCCTTGTAATTCCTTTTTAAGCAGCTTAATGTAAGCTGAGGTAAAAGCACCATTCCCAATAGTTTTATTTTCATAAGCAACATCTTCTCCAGATGATGCGGAAAGTATGGTTATACCACTTGTAGATAAAAAATCTTCAAATAAGGTTGTAACAATATCAGATACTTTAAATTTTGATCTAGGGTTTGTAGATTTTGCTTTCGACCCTCGCTTGTCTGGGTCTTTACTGTCATGAACTACAACCACTTCAGACTTTGTCATATCAAGTGTATTACCGGAATGACAAGAATCCATTAATAATAACTTATTTAATGAACTCGATTGTTTTAAACTTTCGATAATTGAATTTAAAGACACACCATTTGCGGTAACATTATTAAAATCCATATCATAAGGTGCAAAATAATAGTTAAGATCTTTATCTAATACCCCATGCCCAGCAAGAAAAACAATTATTTGATCGTTGCTTTTGGTGTTTTTTAGAAAGTTTACAAGCTCTTCTTTAATAGAAGCTGAGTTTGCATTTTTATTGGTTAGGTGCTTTATAAATGTGTTTTTAAACGAATGTGGTTTGTGTTGTTCTAATAACTTGTTAGCATCAAAAAGTTCTTCACTTACTAATGGTTCAGATTGTTTAATCCAATTTGGATTATTATTGAAACATGTAAAACCATTAACTCTATAATCATCATCTATTAAAGTTATTGTGTTTTGCAATTTTCCAGATATTGAATAGGTGTTGATTTCATACCTAAAATCATCAGAATTTTGTGATACAATAGAAAATGTTAAGCCATCTTCTGCGATATAAATGTTGCTGCTGTATCCAGCTTTTTGATTTATATTTAATTTAACAGGTAGTGATTTATCATCTGATAGATCTTTATAGAACACATAGTTATCAAATGCATAAGAGTGATATATTAAATGTTTTCCATTACTAGATATTGCTTTTAAAATAGGGCTTGAAATATAATTGGTGTCAATTGATATTTTACCTTTTTCATTAACAGCATTATATATATCAAGATTGAATTTAATAGTTCTCACAATAGATTCAGAATTTGTTTTTCCAATGGCTAACGATGCTTCATTAAAACTGCCATTATGGGTATCACTAAAATGAATCCATCTTTGATTAGAAATCGGAGTGCTTAAAACATTAGGGAAAGGGATTTTAAGTTTTTTAAATTCTTTTAAGGAAAAAGTATAACTATAAAATTCATTCGTTTTAGTTTTTATATAAAACCCTAAATTATCATGGTTAATGAACACTACCTTTTCATGAGTTCTAAAATCATTTGAGAAATCAGAAGGCATTTTAATGGATTCTGTAGTACCCAAATTAAAATCCCAAATATAGAAATTTTCAAAATTGCTTTCCAACCAAATGGAACCATCACTATTTAGTGCTTGTAAATTTCCAATACTAGGATATTTTTTTAAACTTGTTCTGACAGTTTTTGTGTGATCATATAAACTGTATACATTCCCATGAAATTTTGTATTATAATTTTCCAAGACTTCATTATCAAGGTTGCCATATATTTTTGCAATATCAAGTGCGTCTTTGTCAGCAAAAGTTAAGTTGTAATCGGATTGTTTGTAATCTGAAACACCAATTGAAAGGACATATAAATCGGGTTTGGTATCTATTGATGATTCTTTAGTTTTTTTAGTTTCATTAAATGCTACACTATTAGTCTCAGTTTTAATGTTGATAGCTTTTTGTAAGGCTTCAACATACTGCTGATTTGGAGTGCCAAATATTGATAATACCTTCTCTGGATTAAAATAGTCCTTTTCAATCTCGATTATGCTAATTGGTTTTTGGTCTTTTGTTGCAAAAATGTAATCCTCTGGATTCACATTACTAAAATAATACCCATTGCTATCAAGAAAAACATGACTCTTTTTATCAGGATGAATCATTACGCCAATTTCCATTAAAGTTTCTGTGTCATAAATCGAAATTTTACCATTATTAAAACTTACCATAAGTTTTGTAGCATCTTCATTAAAGGAAATGCGCTCAGGAAACTCCGATGGTAAAAATTGAAGAGGATTATCGTTTAAAATAATACCAAATCCTTCACCAATTAATGCTATTTTATCATTGGAAGAAGAAACATCAGTTATTAAAACACAATCTGTCTTGTTCGAATTATATTTGTTTGTGTTTTGATCAAAATCAATTATTAAAGATTCCTTATTACATGATTTAAAATCTATAGTAGTAAAACTATTGCTAATTACAAATGAGTTTTCATCAAGGTTAAAAAGTTGGTATTTACCATCTGTTAATTGTTTCTCAAAAACAATTTTAAAATTAGTTGTAGTTCTTATTTGAACTTTGTTGTCTGAATCTATAGTAATAATATAATCTCCACTATTAGATATCTTCCCAAATTTATATTCTCCTTTTAATTCAAAAAGGTTATTGTTTTTTACCAATCCAAATTTTTGAGGTTTAGTATATCCATGATTATAGTAAACTTCAGGACTTAATAAAAGATAGTTTTGTTTATTGTTGTAATCAAGTAACTTAACATATTTGGATTGCAAATCAGCTATTTTTGAAACTTTGTCTTTGATAAGATCATATTTATAAAAAGCATATTCATTTTCATTTTTGTAACCATAAAAGGGATGAATCCCATTACGTTTGTCAAACATAAAAGTAGAAGTCGAAAATTCTCCTGTATTATGTTTAAATTCTAAATAATCACTAAAATCTAGTTTACCAAATCTATTATTAAATGTTCCAGATTCATAGTATTTTATGTGATGTTTGTATGATGCTAAAATTTTATCAAAAACTACTTTATTGCCAACAATCATCCAGTTGTTATTAGGTAAGAATGTGCCTGAATAAAATTTCACAGAACCTTTAGGATAGCTGTTTTTATGGCCTTTACTTTCATTATCAAACACGTTAAAACGCACTTTATTTGCACGTACTGCATTATTACTATACGTGATAAAAGGTTCAAAAAAAACAAATTTGTTTTTCGATTTTAAATAGATACTTCGTGATACACCATCCTTGTACTTTGGGGAATACGATGTAAATTTCCCTTTTTCTTTTTCAATTATTAGAGGATTACTCGGTAAAGTGCTTTTTTCGGTTAAAACGATATTATAACCATTATTAGTTCTAGATGTAACTACATTAACAAACCTATCAAAATAAAACGAAGTTGTAAAAACAGGATTTTTAAAGGCTTTGTTTGCTGTAATATTATATATAGAAAGAGTGTTCTTCTTTTGGTTAATTAAAAGTGAGAACAAGTTATTAGTGCTCTTGTCAAAAAACAAATGAGGTACAAAATTGTTTTCAGGAACAGGTAAAACTATTTCTTCTTTTGCCGTTTTGGTATTTACTAAAACTAAATTTCTTTGTCTATTAGATTCATTTTCGACATATGCTACTGAAAATTGAGAATAAGACAAAGCTGCTATTTTCACATTTTTTGTAGAAAACACTTTGGTAATAGGTTGAAAGCGCTTGTTAAAGACTTCAAGAATGTATAACCTGTTGTTTTTTGAACACGTTATCATAGCATTATCTTGCTTACCAATAAAATCACCTGATAATTGTTTTTGTAAAATGGTTTTATTATCAAACAAGCGAATGCCAATAATAGAGTCTGTAGTACCATCACTAAACTCATATTTTTGTTGGATTATTAAAATAGAATCGTTGACGATTAATCTTAATTTTTGAACTGGAATTCCTGATGCTTTTCTAATTGTTTTGGTATAACTATAATCGTTAGTGTTATACATTAAAATTTTACCTGAAGCATCACCAGAAATAAAATGAGAGTCGTCATTAGTAAGTATAGCATCAGTGATTTTAGCAGAATGAAAATCTTTTAGTTTAACAGATATCTCATTTGAGGTTTGAGCAAAAGAGGGCAGCGTTGCAGTTGTTAGGATTAATAAAAAGAGAGTTTTAATTGTCTTCATTATTTAGTTATAAAGTTCGTAAGTTTTACATAGAATGGATTCTATCTTTTTATCAGTATGACCTATTGTTAAGAATAAAAGCGAAGTAACAAAATATTGATAAGAATTTATTTCTTAAAATAAAATTTTGGACTCCATCTAGTTCCCTTGACTTGATAAAATAGAAGTAATTTAATGTTCAATAATCTTTTGAATTGTCGAAGCACCACTATTTATAATTGCTTTTTTATTCTCACTAAGAATACTGGGTAATTTGTTAATATATTTACTCTTGTTTCCCTCATATTCTTCTAACTGTATATTAATAGTCAATACACCATATTTGGTATTGTTGGGTATATCAGACAGGATAGGGATGTCATAGTACCATTGTGATAAAATAGGTTCTTGAATTTGGTTTTCATATCCGTATTTAAGGTTTTTCAAATCATATTCTTGCTCTATCAATATATCTTTCATAGGTGAGCCATTGCTATGGACTTGCAACAAAAAAGTGGACAATTAATTGCGAGATTTAAGCAGCTACAT
>CAYPNJ010000033.1:0-19413 GCA_964412305.1 uncultured Lutibacter sp.
TCAGATAAAATTTATCAAACCAAAATTATATGCTCATAACTACTGACCTCAAAAAAATGAAATTGAGTTTGTTGATTTCTTAGTAAATGGCAAACTCAATTTCAATAAATAATAACATTTTTGAAGTATGAAAAAAACAGTATTAATAGTAACATTATTTTTAATAGCAACAAGTTTTACTACAATTTCAAAAAGAGTTGATGCACTTATTCAAAAAGAAATAAAAGCAGTTTTTAATGTTGAAAATTACACAAAAGGTTCAATTACTATTTCAAGTGAAACACAAGAAATGCTACCTTTAAAAATTTCTGCTACTAATTTTTTTAAAATTAGTAGCAATAAGAACCTCTTAGGATATTATTACCTTGGGAAAGCGTATGGAAAAGCTGATTATTTCGACTTTATTGTTGTTTTTGATACTAATTTAATTGTATCAAAGGTTAAAATATTAGTTTATCGAGAAGATCACGGAGGTGAAGTTGGTAGTAAACGTTGGTTGAAACAATTTATAGGAACAACTAAAAAACAACAGCTTAAATATCAGAAAGATATAGCCGCTATTTCTGGAGCAACAATATCTGCTAAATCAATGACCAACGAAGTAAATAAGTTATTGAAAACCATTGATATTTTGAATAAAACAACACAATTATAATGCAAATACACGGACTTATACATCAATTTCCTAAAAAAATAAAAATTACAATTTTTATGTTTGTATTGCTGCTTAGTATTGGCTTCTATGGAGGTTTAAGTTTTGTGAATAACACAACTTCAATGCAAACAGCAGGTGTTGAAACAAATTATTTAGGTAATGAAAACGATGAGGATGCAGAAGTAATGAAGTTTAAAAAAAGTGAACGTGAAATTTTAACTATTGTGCACAATCACATTCTTTCAATGTCTGTAATTTTCTTTTTGCTTGCTTTAATTCTAGCAACAACTTCCATCAATAAAAAGTTAAAGTATTTTTTAATGATTGAGCCTTTTGTATCGGTTTTATTAACTTTTGGGGGTATTTATCTACTTTGGAGTGGTGTTTTATGGTTTAAATATATTGTGATGATTTCAGGGGTATTTATGACCTTAAGTTTTGTAATTGCAACATTTTCAATCTTTTACCAGCTCCTGTTTTCAAAAACTAATAATTAAATTACGGTACAATTGTACCGTTTTCTAAAATTAATGCATAGGTATAACCTGCACCAAAATCTTTATTAAGAGTTACAGTTGCTTCTATTGTAATTATTGCATCACCTTCAGGTATAAATGTATTTGATGTAACAACCAAATCGTAATCATCTTTACTACCATCTTTTATATGTAACCAGTTAGTTTTCATAATATTTGGATTAGATTTAACACAAATTCCACTTATTTGTACTTTCTTTCCTGCTAATTTTTTAGCATTTTTAATTAAATCTGAAATTTTCATAGAACCCGCTATTTCAATTTTCTTTCCAAGAGAATTAACAGGTTTATTTGCTTCAGTATATTGTTTTTTAGGCTTAAAATTATTGGATAAACCATTTGGGTTGGTTGAATGATTTGCCGCAACTAAACTTCCTGAGATTAAATAAATTTTATCAAAAACTTTGTCAAAATCTTTACTTTCATAATTTGTTTTTAAAAGACCGCCTTTATAATAATACGTTTCCCCAACGGTAACATCCATAATTCTAGTTGCAATCCAAAATTGCGCATCATTTTCAGTAACATTCATATATAAATATCGTGTAGTTTTTAGCACTTTATTTATTTTAACAGTGTGTAAAATTGTTTTAGATATACTTTTGGTTTCCTTTTTTAAAGGTGTATATGTTGCATTGTTATTTTCTTCAGAATTACCATTATTACTATAAGGGTCAACTATTTTAGGTCCACTATTACAAGCAATTATATTAATAATTACTACTAAAATAAATACTGTTTTTTTAATTTTTAAATTCATAATTTAATTCTTTTAGGTTTCTTTTTATTTTTAAATCTTTTTACAATTGCGGTGTTAATTCTGTAATTATTTTTTTCTCCTGAAACAACTGATACTTCGCCGTAAATATTCAATTTTAAGCCTTTTGAAATTTGTAATGAAAGGTTTGAGCCATAATAATTTTGTGTATTTGAAGTATAGTCGCTAAAATAATTATAATCAACGATTCTAAGATAAAAACTAGCATTTAATTTTCTTCGAATGAGCTCTTTTGAATACCTAAAGGAGATGATATTACTTTCTAAATAACTAGAAGTGTTCTTGTTATAATTAATCGAAAGCCTTCCTCCAATTTTAGGAATGCGATTAATACTTAGATAACTATTAATATTTGTTGATTTATTTTGAGCAGAATTTTGAAATCTTTTACTATAACTAAACCCGGTGTTTATAAATTTTGAAGGCTTAATATTCATTCTAACCCTTAATCCTTGTCGTGCTTCATTATCGTTTAAAAGTCGTTCTATTTCTGTTTGAAATGTTTCATAATACACTATTTTTTTTCTGGAATCATATGAAACCATCAAATTCACTTTTCTGCTAAATTTATATCTAGCTGAAGCATATAAATTTGTTAATCTAATTTTGTTTGATGTGATTGTATCTATTTTATGATACAAATCAAATTCCATAGATGAAAAAAGGTTTAATTTTTTTAAAATAGTGCTAGAGTGTTGAAAGTAAGCATACTTTCTATCTATTTTCCCATTGTTATTTTGCTGAAGCACACCAAATGTTGTTTGAGCGTTTAGCTTTGGAGTATTTATAAACCTTCCAACGTAACCACCAAATTCTAGAAGGTTAGAGTTGAAATTATAATCGTTAATATCTGGTCTAAACCCAGCTATAATTCCTACATAATTTTTCCCAAAGATTTTTTCAGCTTGTAAACCATCAATAGCACCAAGTGAAGATGTCTTATTATTTATTTTTCTACCAATTGTTAGAGACATTGTTGGGTTTACATCATATTTCAATGCGAAATTATAAACGCTAAATTTATTTTCAGGAAGATAAATTGAGGTGTCTTTTAATTTAAGATATTGCCTGTAATTTAGATATGTTTCAAATGAAATTTTTGAATTATTTATATGATTAGCGTTTAGAGAAAAACGGTACATCAATTTATGTTTATTTATAGTGTTGCTAGATAAATTACTATAACTAGCTACAGATAATTTACCTCTTACAAATTCTTTATTATCTGATAAAATCTCAACTTTAGAAATCGTTTTTGTAAAAATATTTTTAGATTTTCTTGTAACTAAATCATTTTTAGGAGGTGTTATTTTTTTATTTTTAGGCTTATAATAATAAAATAATTCATCACCTTTTTTAATAGCACAATTATTAATTTGTGAGCAAACTATAGACTTTGAAGATTTATTAATAATTACCAAACAGGGTTTAACTTGATTTAAAAATTTTAGGGTATCTCCAATTTTAATATGTTTGGTGTCATTAAATTTGACATAAATATTAGTTGAAGTAACAAATGAAACTTTACCAGTTAAAATTATATTTTTCTCTTGTCCGCTAGCATTTAGGCAGAAGAAGAATATCAATATTTGTACTATTTTGAAGTCTTTTTTCATAGTTTAATCGCTTCCTGTTGGGTGGCAGTCATAACATGCACTACTTTGATATACATAATCTCTCTCTTCTCTATGATCATCATCAACATCTGCTTTATTACTATGTTCATGACAGTCAATACAACTAAAACTAGTGTAATTATTAGGAATCGTATGACAATCAGTGCATTGGTTCCATTCACCTTGGTGTTTTCCACTATAAATTGGAAAATACTGACTGTCGTGGTCAAATGTTGAAGGTGTCCAACCTTCAGTTGTATGGCATATCGTACAATCTGTAGCAAATTGAGCATTTAAATGACTAGGGTCATTAGTTGCATTATAATCACTTTGATGACAACTTATACATTCAGGTGAAGTATCTGCATAATTATTAGTGGTATGACATTGCGTACAATCTTGAATATCATGACTCAATGTTAGTGGAAACATATCATGATTAAAAGTTGAAGGTGACCAATCTCCTGTTGTGTGACATGCAGTACAATCAGTAGAGAATCCTGCATTTAAATGATTAGGGTCGTTCGTTACATTATAATCACTTTGATGGCAACTTATACATTCAGGTGAAGTATCTGCATAATTATTAGTGGTATGACATTGCGTACAATCTTGAATATCATGACTTTCAGTAAGTGGAAACATATCATGATTCCAATTGGCAGGTGACCAATCACCAGTTGTATGACAAGCAGTACAATCAGTAGAGAATCCTGCATTTAAATGATTAGGGTCGTTCGTTGTGTTGTAATCGTTTTGATGACAACTCGCACATTCTGAAGAAGTATCCGTATAATTATTTGTTGTGTGACATTGCATACAATCTTGAATATCATGACTTTCAGTAAGTGGAAACATATCATGATTCCAATTGGCAGGTGACCAATCACCAGTTGTATGACAAGCAGTACAATCAGTAGAGAATCCTGCATTTAAATGATTAGGGTCGTTCGTTGTGTTGTAATCGTTTTGATGACAACTCGCACATTCTGAAGAAGTATCCGTATAATTATTTGTTGTGTGACATTGCATACAATCTTGAATATCATGACTTTCAGTAAGTGAAAACATATCATGATTCCAGTCAGCAGGTACCCAATCTCCTGTTGTATGACATGCAGTACAATCAGTAGAGAACCCTGCATTTAAATGATTAGGGTCGTTCGTTGTATTATAATCGTTTTGATGACAACTTGCACATTCTGAAGAAGTATCCGCATAATTATTTGTTGTATGACATTGTGTACAGTCTTGAATATCATGACTCAATGTTAATGGAAACATGTCGTGATTAAATGTTGAAGGTGTCCAATCTCCGGTTGTGTGACATGCAGTGCAATCAGTAGAAAATCCTGCATTTAAATGATTTGGGTCATTGGTTGTATTGTAATCATTCTGATGGCAACTCGCACATTCTGAAGAAGTATCCGCATAATTATTGGTAGTGTGGCATTGTGTACAATCTTGAATATCATGACTTAATGTCAATGGAAACATATCATGATTAAAAGTTGAAGGTGTCCAATCTCCGGTTGTGTGACATGCAGTGCAATCAGTAGAAAACCCTGCATTTAAATGATTTGGATCATTGGTTGTATTGTAATCATTCTGATGACAACTTATACACTCCGAAGAAGTATCTGCATAATTATTGGTAGTGTGGCATTGTGTACAATCTTGAATATCATGACTCAATGTAAGTGAAAACATATCATGATTCCAGTCAGCAGGTGACCAATCTCCTGTTGTATGACAAGTAGTGCAATCAGTAGAAAACCCTGAATTTTGGTGATTTGGATCATTGGTTGTATTGTAATCATTCTGATGACAACTCACACATTCTGATGAAGTATCCGCATAATTATTTGTTGTGTGGCATTGAGCACAATCATTAATATCATGGCTTAATGTAAGTGGAAACATATCATGATTCCAGTCAGCAGGTGTCCAATCTCCGGTTGTGTGACATGCAGTGCAATCAGTAGAAAACCCTGCATTTAAATGATTTGGATCATTGGTCGTATTGTAATCATTCTGATGACAGCTTGCACATTCTGAAGAAGTATCCGCATAATTATTTGTTGTGTGGCATTGAGCACAATCATTAATATCATGGCTTAATGTAAGTGGAAACATATCATGATTCCAGTCAGCAGGTGTCCAATCTCCGGTTGTATGACAAGTAGTACAATCAGTAGAAAACCCTGCATTTAAATGATTTGGATCGTTGGTTGCATTATAATCATTTTGATGACAACTTGCACATTCTGAAGAAGTATCCGCATAATTATTGGTAGTATGGCATTGTGCACAGTCTTGTATATCATGACTTAATGTAAGTGGAAACATATCATGATTCCAGTCAGCAGGTGTCCAACTTGATTCAGTATGACATTGTAAACAATCTTCAGGATAGTTTGAGTTTTTATGATTTGGTTCAAAAACAGTGTCATAATCATCCTGATGACAACCAACACAAGTGTTAGGTGTATTATTATAAGTTGTGTATTCTTCTTTATGACAAGCTATACAATCATCTTCAATAGCAATATGTGCACCATTTAAAGGATACACTTCATCATGATTCCAATTGGCAGGTGTCCAATTAGGGTTGGTAGTATGACAAGAAGTACAATCGGTAGAGAAATTAGCACTAATATGGTTTGGCTTTTGTGAATTGTTAAATTCATTTTGATGACAACTTAAACACTCAGGAGATGTATTTGTAAATTCGTTATTTGCATGACATTGCTTGCATTCTTGGATATCATGACCTAATGTAAGTGGAAATACATCATGAGAGAAATTACCTGGTGACCATGAAGAATCTAATGAGCTGTGGCATTCTGTACAATCGGTAGAAAACTCAGCAATTTTGTGATTTGGATTAATGCTGTTTTCAAAATCATCTTGGTGGCAGTTTATACAATCGTTGCCCATTGTCTCAAATCTTAAGTCTGTTTCTGAACTATGACACTCTGTACAGTCTAAACTATTATGAACTCCTATAAGTGGAAAACCATTTTCTACGTGTAACTCTGGAATAGTATTTACAATCCAATTGCTTGAAGTATGACACCTTATACAATCATTTCCAACAGTTGCACTATGAACATCTGTATGACAAGAAATACATTGATTCTCAACTTCATTAAAAACAAGTGAAGTATGGCATTCTTTGCAGTCAATTACTGCATGCGAGCCTTCTAATTGAAATTCTGTTATTACATTATGGTTAAATTGAATAGTTTCCATATTAATTAACCAACTTTCAGAAGTATGGCATTGTGCACAATCCGTTTTTAACTCCCTACCATGAGGCGATTGAGCATTTACTTGGATGCTTATAAAAAATAGTAGTATTAAGAGTGACAGTCTATACATTGGTATTTTTTAATTTTATAATTGATATTTTTATCTACATTATTTAAAATTGATTTGTGACACTGTTTGCAGTCAATCTCAGCATGTTTGCCCTCTAAATTGAAATTTGTGGTATTGTGGTCAAATTTTTCAGGTATCCAACTCTCAAAAACATGACATCTTACACAATCCGTTTCTCTATTAATAGCAAATTGAGTTCCATGGTTATTTTCATGACACGTTGTACAATTGTTGTCTAAATTGGCAAACTGTTGGCTGAAGATGTTGGTGTTCTCCGTTTCTTGTATATGGCAATTTCGGCACTCCACTTCTAAATGTTTTCCTTCTAAAGGCCAATTGGTTGTAGCATGATTAAACTCTAAAGTTGTCCAAGACTCATTTTCATGACAAGATTTACAATCGTTTTCAGGGTAATACTTTTCAGTTATAAAACCTTTATGAATATCTTCATGACAGTCTATACAGTTTGTTCCATTATCTTTAAACGACCATCTATTATCAGATTCATCTACATGACAAGCAAAACAAGGGGTTGCTAAATGTGCCCCTTGCAGCGGAAACTGTGTTGTTTCATGTCTTTCAATTGTGAACAAACTTGTGTCAAAACCAGTGTCTAAAGAATGACATTCTTTACAATCTGGCGAAAAATTAGTTTTTATAAACTCACCTTCGTGATAATCTGTATGACAACTATTGCAAGATGAAAATTCTAGAGTATCAGTACATTTTCCTTCTTCATGACATTTATTACAATCTATTTTTTTATGCACTCCTATCAAAGGGTAATCGGTTAATTTATGATCAAAAAAATCCATCGTTATTAATGAACTAAAGCTTCGTTCATTATGACACTTTGCACAATCGTTGCTAAATTTCCCATCATGAATATCTTCATGGCATTCAACACAGCTAGATTCTGAAATGTTATTATTTTCCTGAAAAACCACTAAAGGACTGCTTGTTTTTGTGTGGCAACTAAAGCAATCTACTTGCAAGTGTTTCCCTTTTAGAGTGAAATTTGTTAAATTATGATTAAAACGTCCTTTGCCTTTAAAATCAAAAAATGAATCTTCAGTATGACATTGAGAGCATCTCCCTTTAATTCGCTTGTTATGAGGGTCTTCATGGCAAGATTTGCAATCATTAAACGCAATGTCATTAAATTGTTGAAAATCTTTACCATTTTTTGTGGTTAATTCATGACATTCTTTACAATCCACATCTTCATGCGAACCTTTAAGAATAAAATCTGTTTTTGAGTGTTCAAAATTTGGAGCAGGAGTGAAGGATTCAATATCATGACAAGCTGCACAATTATCTGTTGATAATGTGTTTTGGTGAAAATCATCATGGCAAGCAATACATTTTGTATCTAAGCCAAGAAATGTATTTGGACGTTTTTTAAGTTCTGTGTTTTCTATAAAATCAGGAACATGGCATTTTCTGCAATCAATTATTTCATGCTGTCCTTCCAATTCATAACCAGTAAGTTCATGATTAAAATCATCTTCATTAAAGCGAATCATATCAAATTTTCGACCGTGGTGTTCACTATGACATAGAAAACAATCTTTATTATTTACTTCATTGCTGCTATGAAATCCCTCATTTTTTTCAACAAGTGAATTAATTTCTTTGTGGCAATCTAAACATTTACTATTTGAAACCTTTTTACCTAACTCATGACATAAAGTACAATTACTCATACCTTCAAATTCAGCATGAGCATTTGTTAAGTTTCCAGGTGATATTTGAGCATAACTAAGCGTTGCAAATAACAATAAAATAGTAAGTAAAAAATATACCTTCATTTAAAGAATTCTATTTGTGTTTTTTCATGATATAACCAAATCGTTTTGTTATTTCTACACCCGCTTTTTGTAAAAAAGCTGTAGGCAATTCTCCACCTGCAAAAATGTAAACTAAATGGTTATCAACAATTTCAGGAGCTTTGTTTTCTCCAAAATTTACAACCACACTATTGTCATTAATTGATGTTACATTTGAATTAAAAAGCACTTGAATACTTTTTGTTTCAATAGCCTCCAAAATTTTATCTCTGTTCTTTGGTTTTAATCTAGAAAACTTATCTTTTCGATAAGATAAAGTCACAGTATTGTCATCTTTTAAAAGAAGAACAGTTTCAATTGCAGAATCCCCACCACCAACTACCATTATTTTTTTATTTTGTATTCTTTCTGGCTCTAATAAACGATATGCAACCTTTGTAGATTTTTCACCAGGAACATTTAATTTCCTAGGACTACCGCGTCTTCCAATGGCTATTAAAATGTTGTTACAGATATATTCACTACCGTTATTTGTGATAATTTTAAAAATAGAGTCTTTTAAAAGAGTAATACTTTCAGCTTTTGTATGCTCTGTAATTTGAATTTCATGTTTTAAGATTACTTTTTTCCAAAGTTGAAGTAATTCATCTTTTGAAGTTTCATACAATTTCACTTTACCATAAAGCGGTAAATTCATTGGAGCTGTCATTACTATTTTTTCTCTCGGAAAAGTATAAACTGTACCACCTAAAGAATCTTGTTCAAGTGTTACTGAAGTTAACCCATGTTTTTTTGCAGCTAGTGTAGCTGATATACCCGCAGGACCAGCACCTATTATACCTACATCTATAACATTAGGCAACCTTGTTTTTTTATTTTTAATGATATTTTCTATAGCTTGTTTCCCCTGTTCCACACTGTTTTTTATCAAGCCCATTCCACCTAACTCTCCAGCTATATAAACTCCTTTTGTATTACTTTCAAAAAGCTCATTTACATGTGGTAAATCTACACCTCTGGTTTCTGTACCAATTCGAAGAGAAATAGCTTCTACCGGACAACCATGGAAACAAGCACCATGACCAATACAATGTGTTGTGTTAATAACGGTAGCTTTACCATTTGCAACTCCTAGAATATCTTTTTCAGGACAATCTGCAATACAAGCAGCACTACCAATACAAGTGTTTAAATCTATGTATGGATGTAGAGATACAGGTTCAAATAGACCTTCCTCTTTAGCAATTGCTACTTTTTTTTCAGTTTCTAAAGATGAACTATTTACTTTTTTTAAATAAAGAAATATGATTCCTATGCACAGTAAAAAAACAACCCCATAAACTATTATTTGCTGTAAAATTAATCCCATTAAAATATCCATTTATATCCAAGAGCTAGGGTAACTATTATGTGTATAATTACAATAACTAACATTATTAATGCAAAAGGCATATGCAAAACATGCCAATATTTAAGTAGTTTTTGCATTGTTTGTAATCGAGCTATTTTACCAGAAAGTGATGCTTCTTTTTTAACCATTTTTAGAATGGCAATACATTCACTTCTTGGCACATTATTTTTTTGAAGTTCTTTTCTTAGAGAGCCAATTGTAAATTTTGATTTTTTACTAGAATCTTCGTTAGTTAAACTAACAACCATTTGAATGGTCTCATCTTCTAATTTGAATTTATTGTTTAAAACTGTAACTAAATCGGTTTTTAAACTTTTTACTTCGTTTAAACTTAGCTCTCTCCCTTCAATAGTTCTAGGTATTTGAATATAAATATATCGTCCTAAAACACCGCTTAAAACTACAGCAACCATACTCCAAAATGCAATTGAAACAATTCCGCCAAATTTAAATGCGGTATGAAAAAGAATGAGAACAGGCCCTAATACGCATAAAAAAATATGAAATTCTAATAAATATTTTAGACGTAAGTATTTAACCATGAAGTTATACCTTTTGCGTGCTATGTAAATAACTACACCAAAAACTATGAGAAAAGTTCCTAAAACGCCTAATCCTTGTCCGTAAATCCCACTTGACTTAAACCAGTTATAATGAGGGTGATAAAAACGTTCTTCAAGAGGAGTTTGGTAATAATTATAACCTGTATATGCTAAATAAATAGTTGTTGCAATTACAATTAATGCCATAATTGTAAGGTAAGATGTATGAATAAGGGTTTTCAAGAGGTTGTTAGTTTGTTTATAGAACTAACAGTTTTATGGCTATTTACCCTACCAATATTTTTAATTTTTATTAATTCACACCCTTTCTTAAAGTAACAATTACAATTTTGAAAATAAATATTTAAGTGTAGTTTTGTCATTCAAAATACAAAAATGAAAAAAGCACTTTATATTTTTTTAGCCTTAGGATTGTTATTTACTTCTTGTTCAGAAGAAAACCCAATTGTTAATTTTACATTATTACAACTAAACGATGTGTATGAAATTGCTCCATTAGAGGGAGGTAAAGTAGGAGGTATGGCTCGTGTTGAAAAATTACATCAAGATTTATTAAAAGAAAACCCAAACACTTTTATGGTAATGGCAGGTGATTTTTTAAATCCGTCACTGTTAGGAACTTTAAAATATAAAGGTGAGAGAATAAAAGGAAAACAGATGATTGAAGTGATGAACGCTATGAAATTTGATTTGGTAGCTTTTGGAAATCATGAATTTGATTTAAAAGAACATGAGCTTCAACAGCGGTTGAATGAATCTAAGTTTCAGTGGATTGCAACAAACCCAGTTCATAAGTTAGAAGATGAGTCACTAAAACCATTTTCAGTAATGAAGGGTAATGTTAAAAATGAAATCCCCAAAACAGTTTTATTTAAAGTAAAAAATAATTCTGGAAAAGAAATTCAAATTGGTTTTTTTAGTGCTACAATTAATTCAAACCCAAAAGATTATGTAGATTATGGTGATTTTTACCAATCAGCTAAGTACGCATATAACAACTTGAAAACTGCTTCAGACATTGTTTTTGGATTGACACATTTAACCATTGAACAAGATGAAATGATTGCGAATATGTTTCCTGATGTACCATTAATTATGGGAGGTCACGAACATGTAAATATGTCGTTTCCTGTAGGGAATGCAAAAATCACAAAAGCGGATGCCAATGCTAAAACAGTTTATGTTCATAGAATTTCATATAATACAAAAACGAAAGAAACAGTAATTAATTCTGAATTGGTTCCTATAACAAAAGAAACAGGAATTGATAAAAACGTTGATAAAATTGTTCAGAAATGGAATATTTTATTAGATGAAAAAATAAAAGAAATACTTCCAAATCCAAATGCGATAATTTATACAGCTGAAGTCCCTTTAGATGGAAGAGATACTCCAATTAGAAGTCAACAAACTAATTTAGGATTGTTAATTACAAAGGCAATGGCGTTTAGTTTTAATAATGATGTTGATTGTGCCATAGTTAATGGCGGCTCTATTAGAATTGATGATCAATTGCAAGGAGATATTACAGGTGTTGATATTTTTAGAGTGTTGCCTTTTGGAGGTGGCGTTTTAAAAGTTGAACTAAAAGGAAGTTTACTGAAAAAGGTATTAAATTACGGGAGATTAAAAGCCGGAAAGGGTGCCTATTTACAGCGTTATAATGCAAATTACAATAAAAAAACTAAAACGTGGTCTGTCAATAATGATGAAATTATAGATTCAAAAATATACAAAGTTGCATTTAGTGATTATTTATTAAAAGGGTATGATATTCCTTTTTTAACTCCTAAAAATAAGGATGTTATTGCAGTTTATAAAAATGAAGTTACATCAACTGCATACGATATTCGTAAAGCAATAATTCTATATTTAGAAAGCTTAAAGAAATAAAAGTAGGTATTTAATATAAATAGTGTAAATTTGCTCGCAATTAATTTCTAAGTTGATTGCATTATGATTTCACACTCACATAAATTTGTTGGAGAAGGTTTAACTTACGATGACGTACTGTTAATTCCAGCATTTTCAGAAGTATTACCTCGCGAAGTAAATATTCAAGCAAAATTCACAAAAAACATCACATTAAACGTTCCTGTAGTTTCTGCAGCAATGGATACTGTGACTGAATCTGAAATGGCAATTGCTATGGCTAGAGTAGGAGGAATAGGAGTTTTGCATAAAAACATGGCTATTGCTAAACAAGCCAATGAAGTAAAAAAAGTAAAGCGTTCAGAATCTGGAATGATTTTAGAACCTGTAACTGTTACCAAAGATGAAACAGTACTTATTGCTAAAAATTTAATGCGTGAATATAGAATTGGAGGAATTCCTGTTGTAGATGATAATGAAATATTAATAGGAATTATTACCAATAGAGATTTACGTTTTGAAAATGATAATGCACGTAAAATTGAAGAAGTAATGACTTCAGAAAATTTAGTTACAGTTGCTGAAGGAACTTCATTAAAAGAAGCAGAGCTTGTTTTACAAGATAATAAAATTGAAAAACTTCCGGTGGTAAATGCTGATTATAAATTGGTTGGCCTTATTACTTATAGAGATATTATTAAAGTAATAGAAAATCCCAATGCAAATAAAGATAAATATGGACGTTTGCGTGTAGCTGCTGCTATTGGAGTTACCGGTGATGCATTTGAAAGAGCAACAGCGCTCATAAATTCAGGAGTAGATGCTTTAATTATTGATACAGCTCACGGTCATACAAAAGGTGTAGTTATTACTTTAAAAGAAATTAAAAGTAAGTATCCAGAGATTGATATAGTCGTTGGAAATATTGCAACCGGTGAAGCCGCAAAATATCTAGTTGAGGCAGGTGCTGATGCTGTTAAAGTTGGTATTGGACCAGGGTCAATTTGTACAACTCGTATAGTTGCAGGTGTAGGTTATCCACAACTTTCGGCAATTATTGAAGTTGCTGAAGCTATAAAAGGAACAGGTGTTCCAATAATTGCAGATGGAGGTGTACGATATACGGGAGATATTCCAAAAGCTATTGCAGCGGGTGCAGATAGTGTTATGCTAGGTTCTTTATTAGCAGGAACAAAAGAATCTCCAGGTGAAACGATCATTTTTGAAGGACGAAAATTTAAATCGTACCGTGGCATGGGTTCTGTAGAGGCTATGAAACATGGTTCTAAAGACCGTTATTTCCAAGATGTAGAAGATGACATTAAAAAATTAGTTCCAGAAGGTATTGTTGGTAGAGTACCTTATAAGGGCGAGTTACAAGAAACTATGCATCAATTTATTGGTGGTTTACGTGCAGGTATGGGCTATTGTGGTGCTAAAAATATTGAGATTCAAAAACAAGCTAAATTTGTTAAAATAACTTCTGCTGGTATGCGTGAGAGTCACCCTCATGATGTAACAATCACAAAAGAAGCACCAAATTATTCAAGATAAACTACAAATCTAAGTTTAAAAATTTATTTTTTTATAGCTAATTAAATCTGTATTATGTTGATATTAAATTAGTTACCAATCATTACTTGTATTGAAAAGTGTCAAGTTATTTATTTATTTATAAATTTTAGATGTAAAAAGTTGCTATAAACCTAATAAAGGCGGTATTTTTGCATTCTACTAAAATTCATTTAAGTGTCAGATATAACTATAGAATTAGAAGAAAGAAAAGCTGGAAAAGATCTATATAGCTATCAGAAAGAAGCTATTAATAAAATTTTTAAAAGTTTTGAAGAGTCTCCTGAGGATTACCATTTGTTATATCAATTGCCTACAGGTGGTGGTAAAACAGTTATTTTTTCAGAAATTGTTAGACAATATTTGAAGCATCACAACAAAAAAGTATTGGTTTTAACACACCGTATAGAATTGTGTAAGCAAACTTCAAAAATGCTTACAGAGTTTCATGTAACTAACAAAGTTATAAATAGCACTGCTAATTTAGATGACCAAGCCGAATATAGTTGCTTTGTAGCAATGGTAGAAACTTTAAATAATAGACTAAACGATAATAAATTTGATATTTCAGATGTTGGTTTGGTTATTATTGACGAAGCACATTACAATTCATTTACAAAATTATTCGAATTTTTCGAAAAATCTTTCATTTTAGGGGTTACAGCAACTCCTCTAAGTTCTAACATTAAACTTCCAATGAAGGATAATTATAATGAATTAATTGTTGGTGAAACAATTGAATCATTAATTGAAAATGAGTTTTTAGCACGTGCTGAAGTTTTTTCTTACAATGTTGGATTAACTTCGTTAGAAGTAGGTGCAAATGGAGATTACACTGTAAAATCTTCCGAAGATTTGTATACAAATAATGATATGCTTAGTAAATTAATTGAAGCATATGAAGTACATTCAAAAGAAAAAAAAACATTAATTTTTAACAACGGAATTAATACATCTATACAAGTTTTTCAAACATTTAAAGCCGCTGGTTATCCAATTGCTCATTTAGATAATACCTACAGTAAAAATGATAGACAAACCGTGCTACAATGGTTTAAAGATACTCCGCATGCTATTTTAACATCTGTGAGTATTTTGACTACTGGTTTTGATGAACCAACCGTAAACACCATTATTTTAAATAGAGCTACTAAATCACTTGGTTTGTATTATCAAATGATTGGTCGTGGTTCTCGTATCTTAAAAAATAAACCAACATTTACAGTAATTGACTTAGGAAATAATATTCATCGTTTTGGTGAGTGGGGATCAGATTTAGATTGGCAAAAAATATTTAGATCACCAAATTATTATTTAGATAAAATTATTAGTGATGAAGAATTAGAGAGTAACTTTAGGTATGAAATGCCAACGGAGATGAGAAGTGAATTTTCTAATTCTGAAGAAGTTTACTTTGATGTTAAAAAAATATATATAAACTCAATTAGTAACGGTGAATCATCTAAAGTTGTTTTAGAGAAATCTATCATACAACATGCTAAAATATGTATAGAAAATAGCGAAGATGTCTATGATGCGTATGAATTATCTAAGCAATTAAGTGATGATATTGATTATAGAATAGAGCGTTATACAAAATGCATTTGTAGAAGTACACATAATTTTATGACTTGGCTAAAAGAAGATTATAGGACAAAATTACGTCTCTATTTAAGAGATAATTTTGATAGAGATTTTGAACTAATTCACGGGAGACCTCCAGAAGAATAATTAACAATAATAAATATAAAATGTTATTTATTCATCTCCAAAAGACATCCCAATACCGCGTGCGGTTTTAACTAGGGATGAATCTGGTTTTACAATATTATATTTACTTATAGCTTCTAAAAATGGAACAGCTACAATGCTAGGGTGTTGGTATGCTACCATTTTTCCATAGTTTCCTTCTAGTGCTAATTCCATTGCTTTTACGCCAAATTGTGTGGCTAAAATACGATCAAAAGCAATAGGAACACCACCACGTTGCAAATGCCCAAGAACTGTTTCTCTCATATCTGCATCACAACCAGCAGCTTTTAAATCTTTTAGTAATTTATTTGCAACACCACCTAATTTTAAGTTGGCATTTCCAACTTCATCACTTTGCTGAGAAAAAGCATCTCCATCTTTAGGTTTGGCACCTTCTGCAATAACAATAATTACATGTCCTTTACCATCAATAAAGCGTTTATTTACAACCTTTAGAACATTGTTTATTTCGTAAGGAATTTCAGGGATTAAACAAATTTCTGCACCACCTGCTAAGGCTGAACTTAAAGCAATCCAACCAGCATCTCGACCCATCACTTCCAATATAATTACACGATTATGTGATGCCGCAGTAGTAACAAGCCTATCTACAGCTTCAGTTGCAATTTGAACAGCTGTTTGATATCCGAAAGTATAATCGGTTGCAGATAAATCATTATCAATAGTTTTTGGCACACCAATAATATTCAATCCTTTTTCGAAAAGAACTTGAGAAATACGTTGAGAGCCATCTCCACCAATGCTTATAACAGCTTCAATCCCTAGATGTTTTAATTTACGAATCATTTCATCAGATCGATCTATAAATGACCAAGTACCATCATTTTCTTTTACAGGCCAGGCTAGGGGACCACCTTTAGTTGTGGTTCCTAAAATTGTACCACCTTGGTAATGAATACCAGAGACAGTTTTTTCGTCTAGTTTTATTATTTCTGTTGGTTCACGTAAAACTCCATCAAATGATTGTATACTACCTACAACTTCCCAATCATCCGTTTGTGCAGCACGTTTAACAATTCCTCTTATAACTGCATTTAATCCTGGGCAATCGCCTCCACCAGTTAATACTAATACTTTTTTCTTCATTATTCCTTTCTATTTTTTCTATAATTAATCACCAAAACTAATTCCAATTCCTTTTGCTGTATGAATTAAATTGTGTGATAGATCAACTTTATTATATTGATTAATTACTTCTTTTAAATTTTTATGTTTTAGCTCAAAATTTTGATGAACTGCCATAGTTCCATATTTCTTTTCTTTTACCAATTCAAATGCTTTAACTCCCAATTCAGTAGCTAAAATACGATCAAATGCAATTGGAGTTCCCCCACGTTGTAAATGACCAAGTATGGTTTCTCTAATATCTGCTTCAAAATTTAACTCTTTTAATTTAGCAGCGATTCTACGGGAAATATTTTCAGTAATTAACGCTCCTTTTTCATCTTTAAAATAGGCTCCTTCTGCAACTACAATATTTGCAAATCCACGACCATTAGCTGAGTATATAGATTTTAATTTTTCTAAAACTTTATCCATACTAAATGGAATTTCAGGAATTAAGCAAACTTCTGCGCCACCAGCTATAGCAGCATGCAATGCAATCCAACCAGCATCTCGACCCATAACTTCTAATATTAAAACTCTGTTATGAGATTTAGCTGTAGTTATTAATTTATCAACGGCTTCAGTTGCAATTTGTGCAGCTGTTTGGAAGCCAAATGTAAAATCGGTTATGGATAAATCATTATTAATAGTTTTTGGAATGCCAATTATATTTACTCCTTTTTGTGATAATTTATAAGAAATTTTATGTGATTCATTTCCTCCAATATGGATTACCGCATCAAAGTTAAAAACTTTAAGATTGTAAATTAATTTATCAGTAACATCTTCGTTTTTTATAGAACCATCAGGTTGTTGTACGGGGTAATTAAAAGGGTTACGTTTGTTATTGGTAGTTAAAATAGTTCCTCCTTCAATATGGATTCCCTCAACACGTTCTTCATTAAGTTGTATAATTTCAAGAGGTTCAGATAAAATACCATCAAAACCATTAATACTCCCTATAATTTCCCAGTTTAATTCTTGATTTGCACGTTTAACAATAGCTCTTATTACCGCGTTCATACCAGGGCAATCTCCACCGCTATTTACTATTAAAATTCGTTGCTTCATTCTATTTCTTATTGGCTAATGGATTTGTGAAAATTACTTTTTACTCTTTGTAGTTAAAAATACGCTTGTAAAAGAGCGTGAAATTATAAAAACATAAGGTAACTTACTATGATTAAAATCATTATTATTTTAAGTTTTTGAATGTACTAAAAAAATATGTAATTTAATTCAACTATTTCGACTAATAATTAGTTTGATTTTCTTAATATTGATCCTTTAAATTTAGAATGAGTAAGCCACGTAACACACTACTAATAGTTTTAGCATTTTTCTCAATATATGTTATTTGGGGATCTACTTATTTGTTAAATAAAATTGCAGTTACACAATTACCACCATTTATGCTTGCCTCCATTCGATTTATTACTGCAGGTGCTCTAATTATTGTGATTGCAAAAATTTTAGGATTTAAGATACTTATTACAAGAAAACAATTAATGAATAGTGTAATAGCTGGTTTTTTATTTTTAACCTTTGGAAATGGTGTTATTGTTTGGGCTTTAAAATATGTTGATAGCGGTTTTGCAGCTTTAGAAATTTCTGCTCAACCTTTAGTAATTTTATTAATGATGCGTTTTTTTGAAGGTAAAAAAATACAACCAATGTCTATTATAGGAGTTATATTGGGTGTTATAGGTATTTATTTATTGGTAAGCCAGAAAGAAATAGTTACAAAGGAAGGAAGTATTCTGGGAATAGTTATGATATTTTCTTGTATGTTAAGTTGGGCGTATGGCAGCCTATTTGTTGCAAAAGCAAATCTTCCAAGTAATTACTTTGTAAATACGGGTTATCAAATGTTTACAGGTGGAATACTCCTTTTAATTGCAAGTTTCGTATTTGGTGAAGTTTGGATTTTTCCTTCTGAATGGACTCAATCAGTACAGTTATCAATGGTCTTACTCATAATTTTTGGAAGTATTGTTGCTTTTACATCATTCAATTATTTATTAAAAACTGTTTCACCTGAAAAAGTTGCAACATCATCCTATGTAAATCCAATAATTGCAATGCTTTTAGGTTGGTATTTTTTGAATGAACAAGTTACAACACAATCTATTATTGCAGCTGTTATTATTTTAACAGGAGTTTATTTTATAAATACAAAGAAAAAATTAGCTATTTATTCTAGATTTAGGAAGTAAGTCAATAAATTGAACTTTAATAATTTTAATGAAATAGTTTATTTATTTTGCTAGATTATAGTGTTACTTTAATAATTCAAATAAATATTAGCTATTTAACCATCTATTTTACTAACACTTTGGATATATAATTTTCAGTA
>CAYPNJ010000034.1:0-19328 GCA_964412305.1 uncultured Lutibacter sp.
TTTGATGGAATTGAATAATAATATTTAGCTCCGTCTTTTACAGTATAGAAATTTTTACTCCCATCTTTAAGCATTTCAGTTATCCAACTAGCTACAGGAATATTTTCGGCTTGCATTAATTCGATTCCTTTTTCAATACCAATAGCATCCCAAATTTCAAAAGGACCATGTTGCCACCCAAATCCAGCTTTCATTGCATCATCTAAACGGTATAATTCATCTGAAATTTCAGGTATTCTATTTTGAACATAACCAAACATTGAAGCGAAATTTTTTCTGTAAAATTCCCCCGCTTTGTCTTTTCCTTTTACTAATACTTTAAACCTATCAATAACATTATCAATAGTTTTAGTCATTTCAAGCGTTGCAAATTTTGCTTTTTTACTTGGGCGGTATTCTAAAGTATTTAAATCTAATGATAGAATTGCTTTTTTACCATTTTCAATAACTCTTTTATAAAAACCTTGTTTTGTTTTGCTTCCTAACCATTTGTTTTCCATCATGGTGTTGATGAATTTAGGAAGTTTAAATAAATCATGGGATTCGTCTTCAGGACAGTTTTCATAAATTCCATTTGCTACATGAACCAAGGTATCTAAACCAACAACATCAACAGTTCTAAAGGTTGCAGATTTTGGACGCCCAATAACGGGGCCAGTTAATTTATCAACTTCTTCAACAGTTAAGCCTAGTTCTTTTACTTGGTGAAATAAACTCATGATACCAAAAATACCCACTCTGTTTCCAATAAATGCAGGTGTATCTTTAGCTAAAACTGAAGTTTTCCCTAAGAATTTTTCACCATACATCATTAAAAAGTCTGTAACTTCTTGTTTACAATCTGGTCCTGGAACTACTTCAAATAGTTTTAAATAACGAACAGGGTTAAAAAAGTGTGTAACAGCAAAGTGTTGTTTAAAATCGTCACTTCTTCCTTCATTCATAAATTTAATAGGAATACCAGATGTATTTGAAGAAACTAGCGTGCCTGGTGTACGATGTTTTTCTATTGATTCAAAAACTAATTGTTTAATGTCAAGTCGTTCAACAACAACTTCAATAATCCAATCTACATTCTTAATTTTTGAAATATCATCTTCTAAATTTCCAGTAGTAATTCTACTTGCAAATTTTTGATTATAAATAGGTGATGGTTTAGATTTTAATGAAGCCTTTAAGCTCTCATTTACCAACCTGTTACGTACAGCCTTATTTTCTAGTGTTAGCCCTTTTGTTTTTTCTACAGCGTTTAATTCACGAGGAACTATATCTAGTAGTAGAACTTCAACACCAATGTTTGCAAAATGGCAAGCAATACCAGACCCCATAATACCGGAACCTATTACTGCTACTTTTTTTATTGGTCTTTTCATTTTTTATTGAATTTAATATTTTTATTTAGGTGAGTTATTAGTAAAAACTTTTTTATCAATTATCAGCTTATTTATTGTTTCTGTTACTTCAAAAAAGTTTTTTATTTTTTCTTTAGAGATGTGTTTTTTAACAGTTTCATTAAATTGAATCACATGTTCACGTGAAGTTGTTCTTTTTTCAATACCAATTTCGGTTAGTTTTATTAATACACCTCTACCATCATCAGGATTTTTTTCTCTAAAAATAAATTCCTTTTCTTCCATGTTTTTTAAAATTCTAGAAAGGCTTGTTGGCTCCATTCCCATTAAAGGACCAAGAGAAGTAGATGCTGTACCATGTTCAATATCAACATTTAACAACACAAAGGCTGTAGCCATTGTACTGTCGTATTTTCCTGCTACCTCATTGTACATTTTTGCAACTGCTTGCCAAGTGGCTCTTAGTGCGTGATCTATTGTTTGTTCCTTTTGCATTTTCAAATATATAAAAAAATACTATGCGTGCATAATAAATTTGAAAAATACTTTTTGTGTAACGATTTTACTTGTTTAATTAAAAAAAAAAGAATAAGTTTAAATCACTAATTACAAACTTAATATTATGAGAGCAAAAGAACTTATAGGGAAAATAATTAAACAAGAAAATATAGATACAATTGATATTAATAAAATCCCTAGAACTTTTGTTATAAATGTTCCAGACCCATATAAATCGTATTATAGTAGGTTTACAGATATTGACAAACCTATTGCAGTAATTTTTGTTACTAAAACACCTAGTTCGTTTGAGAAGATTTTACGAGTAACACAAAAAATTAATGAGCAATATAATTTAGAGTTATCTGGAGCGAAATGTGAAGTTAAAATAAAGGCTAGGAAACTAACAGGGGTTAGAGTTATAGGTATTAATAGATTTACGGAAGTCGCACAAGTTCAGCAATATTATAAAGATGAAGGTTTTGAGTTTTCAAAAAGTGAAAAATTTAGCGATACTGAAGCCGTAATTAGAATTAACAGGTTTTTTGTTATTGATGAATTAGAGAAAGGTATTTACCAATCTAATATTGAAGATGACGTATTTTATGTAAAACTTCCAAAATTTATAACGTGGGAAGATTTTAAAAGAATTACAATTGAAGTGAAAAACAATATGACAGATAGTAATTATGATGTAGCTAAAGGAATTTTATATGTAAATGGAGGCATTACTGAGATTGTGCGTATTGTAAAACCAAAAGCTACAGTTGAATTTATACAAACAATTCAACAAAAATATATTGATAGACTTTAATAATTTTAGTAGCAATTTAACCAAATTTCAATAAAATAAAATTATTTTCGTTCATTGAATTAAAAGCTATAGAATGAAAAATATTTTAACCGTTGATAATGTTTGTAAAAATTATGGAAATTTTACAGCATTAAACAACATTTCTATTTCAGTGCCAGAAGGAAGTGTTTTTGGCTTATTAGGTCCTAATGGAGCAGGTAAAACTTCTTTAATAAGAATTATAAATCAAATTACTTTACCAGATAGTGGAGCCATTTATTTAGATGGAGAACCATTGCAACAGCACCATATTCAAAACATAGGGTATTTACCAGAAGAGCGTGGTTTGTATAAAAGCATGAAAGTAGGTGAACAAGTGTTGTATTTAGCACAGCTTAAAGGAATGTCTAAAACCGAAGCAAAAAAGAAGTTGCTTTATTGGTTTGAAAAATTTGAAATTACCGATTGGTGGAACAAAAAAATACAGGAACTTTCTAAAGGAATGGCTCAAAAAGTACAGTTTATTGTAACCGTACTTCACGAACCAAAATTGCTAATTTTTGATGAACCTTTTAGTGGATTTGACCCCATAAATGCAAACCTAATAAAAGACGAAATATTAAAACTTCGCGATAAAGGCGCTAGTATTATTTTTTCTACACATAGAATGGAATCTGTTGAAGAATTATGTGATCATATTGCACTAATCAACAAATCAAATAAAATATTGGACGGGAAATTGAATGATATTAAACAAGAATATAGAACTAATCAGTTTGAAGTTGGTTTGCTGAGTGATACTAAAGAGAAACTTTTTGAGGAAATAAATTCTAAATTTAACGTAGAAAAATCAAAATCAGCTTCATTTAATAATGATTTACGATTTTTAATAAGTTTGAAAAAAGGAGAAACTTCAACCGAGATGATTCAGTTTTTAAATAATAAAGCTCAAATCACACATTTTACAGAAGTTATTCCAAGTGTAAACGATATATTTTTAAAAGCCGTAGCCAACAATGGATAAGTTAAAACTAATTATAAAAAGAGAGTTTTTAGCAAAGGTTAAAAACAAATCATTTATCATATTAACACTGTTAAGTCCGGTGTTAATGGTTGGGCTTTTTTCTTTAATTATTTTCCTAAACGAAAAAAATAGTGAAGAAGTAAGAACTGTTGCCTTTGTTGATGAATCAAATAAACTAACAGCTATTTTTACCGATTCAGAAAATACAAAATATGTAAATTTAACGGAGTTAGGGTTAGATGAAGCTAAAACAAAAACTAAAGAATTTTATTATGGATTAATTTACATTCCAAAAAGCGATAGTTTAATTAACCTTTCAAAAGGAATCGCTTTTTATTCGGAAGATACACCTAGTTTATCATTAGTCTCAGGTATAGAAAGTAGATTAGAAAAGAAAATAAGAGATCTAAAAATAGAGCAACTTCATGTTGATGTTGAGAAAATAAAAGCAACTGAAACCAATGTAGATATAGTTTCTGAAAATTTTTCGGGAGAAAAATCATCTAAAATTGGAAGTTTATTGCGAATGGCAGTTGGTGGTGGTTTTGGGTATTTAATTTTTATGTTTATTATAATTTACGGCACATCGGTTATGCGAAGTGTAATTGAAGAAAAAACTAGTAGAATAATAGAAGTTATTATTTCATCAGTAAAGCCTTTTCAATTAATGTTAGGTAAAATATTAGGGAATGCTCTCGCTGGGATTTTACAGTTTATTATTTGGATGATTTCTGCCGGATTTTTAATGTTTCTTGTTACATCTATCTTTGGAATTGAAACTGCAAGTTCAGCAACAAGTGTTGGGCAAATGAACCCCGAAATAGTTCAGCAAGTTCAACAAACTTCAGCGAGTGAATTGCAACTAGTTCTTCAAGAAGTAAAAAATTTACCAATTTTCACCATGTTTTTCTCGTTTATAATTTACTTTTTAGGTGGATATTTAATTTACAGCTCTATTTATGCTGCAATAGGTGCTGCTGTTGATAGCGAAACAGATACACAACAATTTATGATGCCTGTAATGTTGCCATTAATCATAGCTATTTATGTAGGGTTCTCGGTAATTGAAAATCCACACGGTCCCATAGCTTTAGGATTTTCATTATTCCCATTAACTTCACCAATAGTTATGTTAATGCGTATTCCATTTGGTGTGCCTTGGTGGCAAATTATAACATCCATGTTATTACTAATAATTACCTTTATTGCAATAGTTTGGTTTGCAGCTAAAATTTATAGAGTTGGAATTTTAATGTATGGTAAAAAACCAAGCTATAAAGAATTGTACAAATGGTTAAAATATTAAATTATGGAAAAGTTTAGAAGTTTATTAAATTATACGTTTCAACTAAGTGAAAGTATTCAAATTTCTGTAAAAACAATATTGGTTTTAATAGTTGCTTTTATTATTACAAGTTTTTTGTTAAAATTGGCTAGAAAACTAATTAATAAAAGGTTAGAAGAAGAAGATAGAGGTAAGTTTAAAAGTATTTTTTCCTTTTTAAAATATTTTATCTACTTACTAGTAATTATTATAGCTTTAGAATCTTCAGGTATTCAAGTTAGTGTATTGTTAGCAGGTTCAGCAGTATTATTAGTTGGTTTAGGATTAGGGTTGCAAACATTATTTCAGGATATTATATCTGGTGTGTTTATTTTACTTGACAAAACATTGCACGTAAATGATATCATTGAAATTGAAGGGAAAATTGGCAGAGTTTTTGAAATACGTTTGAGAACAACAAGAGCAGTTACTGTAAATGACAGAGTTATTATAATTCCAAATCATAAATTTTTAACGAATAGTCTATTTAACTGGACTCAA
The DNA here is from genome assembly GCA_964412305.1 of uncultured Lutibacter sp. GTDB lineage: Bacteria > Bacteroidota > Bacteroidia > Flavobacteriales > Flavobacteriaceae > Lutibacter. The sequence goes on from CAYPNJ010000034.1 coordinate 5,493, forward strand.
AATGGAACATTAACATTAGAGTCTGTAAATATTGGTGTAGCTTATGGGTCAGATGTTGAAAAAGTAAAAAGAATATTAATTGAGGTAGCTGAAGAACATCCAAAGGTTTTAAAAATAAAAAAACCAGATGTTCTGTTTATAGATTTTGGAGATAGTGCACTTCAGTTTAAGTTGCTATTTACAATTAACGATAGTTTTTCTCAACTTAAAATAAAAAGTGATTTGCGTTACAAAATAGATAAGAGGTTTAGAGAAGAAAATATTCAAATACCATTTCCTCAAAGAGATGTTCATATAATTCAAAACAAAGGATAAGATGCCAAAAATATTAGTTATTGAAGATGAAGCTGCCATTCGCAGAGTATTAATAAAAATAATTTCTGAAGAAAACGACACCTATCAAGTTGAAGAAGCTGAAGATGGTTTAAAGGGGATTGAAATAATTTCAAAATCCGATTTTGATTTGGTATTGTGTGATATTAAAATGCCAAAAATGGATGGTGTTGAGGTTTTAGAGAAAATAAAAAAATTAAAACCTGAAATTCCAATTGTGATGATTTCTGGTCACGGAGATTTAGATACAGCAGTGAATACAATGCGTTTAGGAGCTTTTGATTATATATCAAAACCACCAGATTTAAACCGTTTGTTAAATACAGTTCGTAATGCACTTGATAAAAAAGAATTGGTTGTTGAAAACAAACTTTTAAAGAAAAAAGTGAGTAAAAAATATGAGATGATAGGTGAAAGTGAAGCCATTGCTCATATTAAAACAATGATTGAAAAAGTTGCACCAACTGATGCACGCGTATTTATTACCGGTCCAAACGGAACAGGGAAAGAGTTAGTTGCACACTGGTTACACGAAAAAAGTGAACGTACAAAAGGGCCAATGATTGAGGTAAATTGTGCTGCAATCCCTTCGGAATTAATTGAAAGTGAATTGTTTGGACATGTAAAAGGTTCGTTTACAGGTGCAAATAAAGATAGAGCTGGTAAATTTGAAGCTGCTAATGGAGGAACTATTTTTTTAGATGAAATTGGAGATATGAGTCTTCCTGCTCAAGCTAAAGTTTTAAGAGCATTGCAAGAAAATAAAATATCAAGAGTTGGTAGTGATAAAGATATAAAGGTTAATGTAAGAGTTGTTGCTGCCACCAATAAAGATTTAAAAAAAGAAATAGCTGAAGGTAATTTCAGAGAGGATTTATACCATAGGTTAGCAGTTATTTTAATTAACGTACCCGCATTAAATGAACGAAGAGAAGATATCCCTTTGTTGATTAAATTTTTTGCACAACAAATTGCAAATGAGCAGGGTACATCGATAAAATCTTTTTCTACATCTGCAGTGCAGTTATTACAAAATTATGATTGGACGGGGAATATTAGAGAGTTAAGAAACGTTGTTGAGCGTCTTATAATTTTAGGAGAAAAGGAAGTTTCAGAAAACGATGTAAAACTATTTGCAAGTAAATAATTAAAAAATCCCGCATCAGCGGGATTTTTAATTTAATATAACTTCTTATATTTTTCTGGGTCAACTTCATGCATTATATGATAAATAGTTTCAAAAATATCTTCAGCATTTGGTTTAGAAAAATAATCACCATCGGTTCCGTAAGCCGCTCTGTGCTCTTTTGCAGTTAAAGTAATAGGTTTGCTATCTAAATATTCGTAGGCGTTTTGCTTTTCTAAAACTTCATTAAGTAAATAGGCTGAGGCACCTCCTGGAACATCTTCATCAATAATAATAAACCGGTTTGTTTTTTGAATACTTTTTACAACATCATGATTATTGTCAAATGGCAATAAACTTTGAGCGTCAATAATTTCAATATCAATATCAACTTGAGCTAAATTATGAACTACATCTTCAACAATTTTTAAAGTTGAACCATATGAAAGGACTGTTATGTCAGTTCCTTCTTTAATAGTTTCAACTAGACCAATTGGTGTTCTAAATTCTCCAAAATTGTTAGGCGCTTTTTCCTTTAGTCTGTAACCATTTAAGTTTTCAACAATTAAAGCAGGTTCATCACTCTCTAACAATGTATTGTAAAAACCTGCAGCCTTTGTCATATTTCTTGGAACAAGTATATTCATGCCTCTTAATAAATGTACAATTGCTCCCATAGGTGAGCCAGAGTGCCAAATACCTTCTAATCTGTGACCTCGTGTTCTAACTATTAATGGTGCTTTTTGTTTACCAGCGGTTCTATAATGAAGTGTTGCTAAATCGTCACTTAAAATTTGTAAACCGTATAATAAATAATCTAAGTATTGAATTTCAGCAATTGGGCGCAAACCTCTTAAAGCCATCCCAATACCTTGCCCAATAATAGTTGCTTCTCTAATACCAGCATCTGCAACTCTAAGTTTTCCATATTTTTCTTGAAGCCCAACCAATCCTTGGTTTACATCACCAATATTTCCAGCGTCTTCACCAAAAATAAATACATCATTATGTTTAGAAAAAATAGTATCAAAATTATCTTTAATAATAATTCTTCCATCAACTAGCTCAGCATTTTCGTTATATGTTGGTAATATTTCTTTTATAAGACTTGCCTTTTTCTCTGTCTGGCTATATAAGTGCGAGCTAAATTTTGGTTGTTCAGTTTTGAAGAAATTAGTAATCCAGTTTTGTAAATGAGTTTTTTCAATAAAATTTTCATTCCTTGTGTAAACAATTACTTTTCTTGCAGTTGACAGAATGTCTTTTCTAGAAGGTTCAAGAATGGAAGCTAAATCATTTTTTAGTTTATCAATAAAAGCTTTGTTATTGCTCTTTACAGCAATAGTATCTAGTAGCTGAACTAACTTGTTTTTTTCGTCTTTAATAGGGTTTAAAAAAGCATTCCAAGCACTTCTCCTAGCTTTGCTTACTTCTTTTTTAGCTTCTTTTTCAATTTTAATTAATTCTTCTTCAGAATTTATAAACTTGAGTGTGTTTTTATTTTCATTAACTAAATTAAATTCAATAATCCAATCCCGCATTTTAGCAACACAATCATTTTGTTTTTCCCAAGTCAATCGTTCTTGAGTTTTGTAACGCTCATGCGAGCCTGATGTTGAGTGTCCTTGTGGTTGCGTTAAATCTTCTACATGTATCAGCACTGGAACATGTTCTTCACGAGCTATTTTTGATGCTTTGCTGTAAATATCAATTAATTGAGGGTAATCCCACCCTTTAACAACAAAAATTTCATAACCCTTTACATTTTCATATCGTTGAAACCCTTTTAAAATTTCTGAAATACTTTCTTTAGTTGTTTGATATTTAGCAGGAACAGAAATACCATAAGCATCATCCCAAACACTAATTACCATTGGTACTTGTAAAACACCTGCAGCATTAATAGTTTCAAAAAATACCCCTTCAGAAGTACTTGCATTTCCAATTGTACCCCAAGAAATTTCGTTTCCATTATTAGAAAATTTTTGATTTTTTAATTCAGGAAGTTGTCTAAACATTTTTGAGGCCTGTGCAATACCTAACATACGAGGCATTTGACCTGCAGTAGGAGAAATATCTCCACTTGAATTGTATTGTTCTGTTAAATTTTTGAACTCACCATTTTCATCTAAACTGTGTGTTGTAAAATGCCCTCCCATTTGTCTTCCTCCAGACATGGTTTCTGCAGTAATATCTGGGTGTGCGTATAAACCTGCAAAAAATTGCTGTGGAGAAAGCTCGCCAATAGCCATCATAAATGTTTGATCACGGTAATAACCTGATCTAAAATCACCTTTTTTAAAGGCTTTTGCCATGGCCAATTGAGGTACCTCTTTACCATCCCCAAAAATACCAAATTTTGCTTTTCCAGTTAAAACCTCTCTTCGTCCTAAAATACTACATTCTCTACTTACTACAGCAACTTTATAGTCGTGTAATACTTCTTTTTTGAATTGATTGAATGATAGTTGTTCTAGGCTTTCAGACGAAGGTTTTACATGCATATTCTAGATTTTTTTAGTTTTGCAAAGGTACTAATTTTAAGTGATATTTAAAAATACTGCTATTATGTGAAAATATAATAGCAAATTAATATTTAAAGGGTGGTATTGATGAGAATATTATAAAGGAAACAGGAATTAAAAAATAGTTTATGAAATTAATAAAACCCTCTTTTAACAAAATTATAGATTTTTTCAGGTCTTATTACCAAAACAAATCGAATTTTAGAGCTGTAACTTTTTTGACCTATTTCCCATCCTAAATTTGAATGCATTGGAAAATACACTTCTAAAATATCTTGAATAAAGTTGAGTCTAATTCCGTTTTCATGAGCGAAATATACTTTTTCGTTTTTGTTTTTAACAAAACCAACATCGTTATAAACTTCTAGCCAGCGCCATAAACCAATACTTGAGTTTAGGGTTGTTAGCCATTGATTTGCATAGGCAACAGGGAGTTTAGATTTAAATCCTCCTTCATTTATAATAATCTGCTGGCTAAATATCCCTGAAGTTTCAGATCTACCAATATAATCGTATCGAAACAAATAGTCACTTGGTCTATCCAAAGCATAACTAAAAAAATCAGATTCGGTGTTATTGTTTAAAAAAGTTCCTGCAAAAAGCCTAAAATCAAACTGCCTGTTGGTATTCGTTAATTTTCTATAATGAGCTGTAAAAGATAATTTGCTAAATTTTTTAGAAACTTGTAATCCAGTTGAAAAACGTATATCCTCAATAATTCCGGGTTTAGCATACCCATAACCTAAATTAAAAACTTTATAGTTATTTGTCTCAGAATGTTCTATTTGAGTAGGAGACTTTTCTCTGTCAACAAATGTGTAGGAAGCAGATATTGCATTTTTGCTAACATCTCTCAAGCTTTTTCTTTTAAATTCAAGCAATGCAAATGGAGTAATAGTACTATATGTTAAATTTTCAGCATAATGAAAGTTACTACCCGTAACTCCAGCTAAAAATTTATTTACCTTTTTATTTTCGGGAAGATATTCATATAACAATGAAAAAACTCCAGAAAGTGTCTTACTTTTTGTGCTGTACGAAGGTGTTATTTTGTAATTAAAACTCTTCCTTAATAATGTTTTATTTGAAATTGCTAATCCTAGTACAGCTCCATCATAATAATTAAATCGAAATACTGGAGTGTAAAAAAACTGATTGTAATAAGGGTCTTCAATGTCTTTCATGAATTTTAATTGAAGAGGTCTGTTAAATAATTTACGGTTAACATTTTTCCAATTGTTTCTTAAATTATATTCAGGTAAAAGAGATTCATAGTTTAAAGAAAGTTTATCAAAACCGTTTGTAGGAATTGTAATTTTTGTTAATGAATCAATTCCAGTTAGCCATTTTTTGAATTTTATTTCCTTACCTTTAATTCCATATAATTGAATTGGAGTAGTGAAACTTCTTTTATTTAAAATACTTACCTCAAGCAAATCGTTCTTTTTTGTAATTTTTTTAATTGTATAATCTACTTTTTTATTCGTTTGTAAATAGTCATTTTCAAACCAAGAAATATCTTTAGAAGTCTGTTTTTTTAAATAGTCTAAAAACAGCTGGCTATTAACTACCTTTCCAGAATTTTTGTATGAAAAATTCCAAATAGTAGAATGCATATTAATATCCTCTAAATAGGTTTCTAAATATTTTAAACCTAATCCGGCTTTGTATTTATTAACAATTTTTCTATTAAAATTAGAAAGAGAATCGGCTTGAATTGTTAGAGCCTGATCTATATTTTTTCGTACAGCAAATTGATAAACAAACGGATATTTTTCATTGAAATTAATTTTAGCCAAATTAAAACCTTTAATTCCCCATAGTTGTGAAATATTACCAATAGCTTTCATTTCAGGATAGAATTTCTCTACGTATTTCATCATTATATAGGCTTGTAATCCATCAGCCAACCAATAATCTTCTCTTTTGTTAAATAGAAAAACCTGATCAATGTATTTTTTTGAAAGTACTTTAAAAAATTGAATATCCCATTCAAAAGCATCACTGTATGCGGCTAAAAATGATGGTAGCTGATTAAACCCATAAACGGGGTTTTTATCATATTCAATTTTATTAATTAATAATTTTTCGTGCGGAAAATCGCCTAAATAGTATTGAATAAAACTTAATCCTCTATTTAAAATTGCACTTTTAATTCCAATATTTAATTTTTCTGAATTTAAATTAGAGATTATTGTAACCGGACTTGTATTAAATTCAATAAAATCATTTTCACTAGTGATATTTAACTCAATATCTAATTTGTTTTTACCAACGAGTGTGTAATTATTAAAATTAGTTTCTATTTTGTTAGAAGTAGTTAAATCACTATTTACAACATATGTCTTTGGGACTTTGATTTCTATGTGATAATTTGTAAAATCTATATACAAATCATCCATGTTTAAATTATTATAAGTTTTCCATTCGTTGTTGAAAATTGCAGGAACTAAATACCAATAACGTAAATTATAACTAACAGTATTTACACCGTATTTTGTAAATTTATCTTTTGGAATTTTCACAACATAAGTAGTTGTTATATATACAGAATCAGCTGGTTTTAAAGATTTTTTTAAGTTTACTTTTAAAATATCGGGATTATTTTCTGTAATTTCCCAAGTAGCAATGTTGTAATTTTCTGAAATGCTTTTTATAGTAGTTCTCCCTCTATGTTTTTCATTAGCAAAATGAAAAGATTTTGAATAATTTTCAATAAAACGATTGGCCAAAGGTGTTTTTTTATCTTTATAAGCATTGGCCCAATTATGGAAATAAACAGCACTTAGTAGGCTGTCTGACTTATTATAAAATGTGGTTTCTTGTTGTATTTTAAGTTCGTTTGTTTCAGTATTTAAAATAGCTGATAGCTTTATATTATTATTTTGAGCATAGGTGCTCAAACAAATAATATAAGTTAAAAACGTTAAAAATAATTGTTTTTTCAAGAGGGTTATGTTAGAAATTAGGGCTTAAACTATACTTTTTATAGAAGGTATCAATTACTTCTAAAACTTCAGCTTCAGTATCAACAATAGATATTAAATCCAAATCTTTTAGGCTAATTGTTCCTTCTTCAAGTAGGGCATTTTTAATCCAATCTATTAAACCTGTCCAATATTTTTTTCCAACTAAAACAATAGGAAATTTACCAATCTTTTTTGTTTGAATTAATGTAATTGCTTCAAAAAGTTCATCCATAGTTCCAAAACCACCAGGCATTACAACAAAACCCTGAGAGTATTTCATAAACATAACTTTGCGAACAAAAAAGTAATCAAAATCTAAACTTTTATCTGAATCAATATATGGATTATCATGTTGTTCAAATGGTAAATCAATATTTAATCCAACCGAAATTCCTTTCCCACGAGCGGCTCCTTTATTACCAGCTTCCATAATTCCTGGCCCACCACCAGTAACCACACCATAACCATTTTGAGTTAATTCAAAAGCAATACTTTCGGCTAATTTGTAATATTTGTGGTCTGGTTTGGTTCTTGCTGATCCAAAAATACTCACACAAGGCCCAATTTTACTTAAACGTTCAAAGCCTTCAACAAATTCAGCCATAATTTTAAATATAGCCCAAGAGTCGTTGGTTTTAATTTCATTCCACGTTTTTTGTTTGAATTTCTCTCTTATTTTTCTATCTTCATTTGGTATCATAATTCTTCAAATCTCAATTTTAATTTGCTAAATAACAGTTTTTTTAATTAGCTAACTAATTTAATTCTTTTTTTAAGAATTGTGCGGTATAGCTTTTTTTATGAGTACTAACTTCTTCGGGTGTTCCAAAGCAAATCAATTCACCACCTTTTTTGCCTCCTTCCATGCCAATATCAATAACATGGTCTGCTAGTTTTACCACATCTAAGTTATGTTCTATTACGAGAATAGTATTTCCTTTATTGGTTAATTTATTTAACACTTCCATAAGTACTCTAATATCTTCAAAATGAAGCCCAGTAGTTGGTTCATCTAAAATATAAAAAGTATTTCCAGTATCTTTTTTAGATAATTCTGAAGCCAATTTTATTCGTTGAGCCTCGCCGCCCGAGAGTGTTGTAGATTGCTGACCTAGAGTAATATACCCTAATCCAACATCGTGTATTGTTTTTAGTTTTCTGAATATTTTTGGAATAAGTTCAAAAAAATCAACAGCGTCATCAATAGTCATATTCAACACATCTGAAATAGATTTTCCTTTGTATCTAATTTCTAGTGTTTCTCTATTAAATCGCTTTCCTTGACAGGTTTCACATTCGACATGAACATCAGGTAAAAAACTCATTTCAATAACACGAACACCACCACCTTGGCAGGTTTCACATCTTCCACCTTTAACATTAAAAGAAAAGCGTCCAGGTTTGTAACCTCTTATTGAAGCTTCGCTAGTTTTTGCATACAAACTTCTAATTTCGCTAAAAACGCCAGTATATGTTGCTGGGTTTGAACGTGGTGTTCTGCCAATTGGAGATTGGTCTATAGCAATAACTTTGTCTACGTGTTCCAATCCTTTAATAGTTTTATAAGGCATTGGTTTTTTAACACCTCTATAAATATGTTTGTTTAAAATTGGATAAAGAGTTTCGTTTATTAATGTGGATTTTCCACTGCCAGATACACCAGTTACACAAATAAGTTTTCCTAGAGGGAAATTTACAGTTAGGTTTTTTAAATTGTTACCAGTTGCACCAGTTAAAGTTATTTTTTTTCCATTTCCTTTACGCCTTTTCTCAGGAACTTCAAGTTGTTTTGTACCATTTAAATAATCAGCAGTTAATGTATTGTGTTGTTTTAATTCTTCAAAAGTTCCTTCGCTAACAATTTCACCACCATGGTGTCCAGCTCCCGGACCAATATCTATCACATAATCGGCATGCTCAATCATATCTTTGTCGTGTTCTACAACAATAATTGAATTTCCAAGATCTCTTAAATCAACTAATGAATTTATTAACTTTTGGTTGTCACGTTGATGTAAACCAATACTTGGTTCGTCTAAAATATACAACACGCCAACTAATTGAGAACCAATTTGAGTTGCAAGTCTTATGCGTTGAGCTTCACCACCAGATAGTGATTTTGAACTTCTATCGAGTGTTAAATAATCTAATCCAACATTTAGTAAAAACTGAATTCTAGTTCTAATTTCTTTTAAAATTTCTGAAGCTATTTTAAGTTGTTTGTCACTTAGTTTGTCTTCAATATGAGCAAACCATTCAGCAAGTTCAGTAATATCAAATTGAGCTAACTCAGCAATATTTTTTTTGTTTATTTTAAAGTATAAAGCTTCTTTTTTAAGCCTTTTTCCTTCACATGTTTTACAAGAGATTTCATCCATAAAATCTTTTGCCCAACGTTTAATAGACGTTGAATCGCTAGATTTGTATTGGTTTTCAATGAAGCTAATAATTCCTTCAAAATCAATTTCATAATTACGGGTAACGCCCATTGTTTTTGAAGCTATTTTAAATTTCTCGTTACCACCATTTAAAATAATATTTAAGGCTTCTTTTGGGATTTTTGAAATAGCATCTGTCAATTGAAATTTATAACGTTCAGCAATTAGTTGAAGTTGTTTAAAAATCCAACTGTTTTTTTGTTCACCAAGCGGGGCAATTCCACCACTTTTAATTGAAATTTTATTATTTGGAATTATTTTTTGAAGATTTACTTGATTAATTTTTCCTAATCCGTTACAAGTTGCACAAGCACCTTTTGGTGAATTAAACGAAAAATTATTTGGTTCAGGATTTGGATATGAAATACCCGTTTCTGGACACATCAAATCACGACTAAAATAGCGTGGTATATTAGTTTGGTGCTCTAAAATCATTAAAATATTTTCTCCAGAATATAGCGCAGTTGTTATGGTTTCTTCTAATCTTTTTTCAGAAGATTCATTTACTAATAATCGGTCAATTACAATTTCAATATCGTGTGTTTTGTAGCGGTCTAAACGCATTCCTTTTTCAATATCAACAATTTCTCCATTAACACGTACTTTTACAAAACCTTGTTTAGCAATTTGCTCAAAGAGTTCTCTATAATGCCCTTTTCTAGATTTTATAACTGGCGCAAGTACCACTATTTTTTTTTCGTTAAAATCTTTTAAAATGAGTTCTTTAATTTGGGCATCACTATAACTCACCATTTTTTTATTGGTGTTATAAGAGTAGGCATCTGCACCACGTGCATATAGCAATCGTAAAAAATCGTAAATCTCTGTAATTGTGCCTACTGTAGATCTTGGGTTTTTGTTAGTGGTTTTTTGTTCAATAGAAATTACAGGTGAAAGTCCATCAATTTTATCTACATCGGGGCGTTCTAATCCTCCCAAAAACTGCCGAGCATACGCCGAAAATGTTTCAATATATCTTCGTTGCCCTTCAGCATAAATAGTATCAAAAGCTAATGAAGATTTTCCGCTACCACTTAAACCAGTAATTACTACAAGTTTTTCTCTAGGAATACGAACATCAATATTTTTTAAATTATGAACCCGTGCGCCAAGAACTTCAATATATTCTTCGTGTTTTGCCATTAGATTTTTGGAAAGTTGCAAAGTTAAAAAATTGTTGCTATAAATTGGGTAAAGTGTTATATCTTATTTTGTAAATTAGTATATTGCGTAAAAATTTTAGGCTTTTGAAGTGGATTGATTCTATACGTCATTATTTTGAAAAACACGGCTTTGCTGTTTCCTCTAGGTTTGCAGATCGATTAGGAATGCGTGTTTCTAATGTTCGATTATTTTTTATATACATATCTTTTGTAACGTTTGGTTTTTCCTTCGGAATATATTTAACATTGGCTTTTTTGTTAAAGTTAAAGGATATGATTTATACGAAAAGGAGTTCAGTTTTTGATTTATAATTAGATATGGCTATAAAAACAAAATTATATATTTCACTAGTGTTGCTAACTACTGTGTTGATAATTGGCATAGTTGGTTACACAATTATTTCAGATGAAACATTTGTAGATTCGTTGTATATGACCATTATAACAATGTCTACAGTTGGCTTTGGTACACTTCATGAATTAAATCAAAACGAAAAATTATTTACTATTGTTTTAATTGTATTAAGTATAGGTGTATATGGTTATTCGGTAACAGCATTGACAGAATATTTAGCAAACGATAATTTTTTTCAACTTTTAAAATATAAAAAGATGCAACAAAAAATTCAAAAATTAAAGAATCATACTGTTGTGTGTGGGTATGGACGAAATGGGAGGCAAGCAGTTGTGAAGCTTAATAAATTTAAGATGCCTTGTGTTGTAATTGAAAAAGATAAAGAAATATTAGAGGAATTAGATAGGAGTAATATTTTATATGTTGAAGGAGATGCAACCGATGATACAACACTTAATGAAGCTGCCATTCAAAATGCAAAAAGTTTAATTACAGCTTTGCCTTCGGATGCAGATAATTTGTTTGTGGTACTTTCTGCTAGGCAAATAAATAATAATTTTATTATTATTAGTAGAGCTTCAAGTGAGTCTTCGTTTAAAAAATTGAAGATTGCAGGAGCAACAAATATTATAATGCCAGATAAAATAGGGGGTGAGCATATGGCATCATTAGTTGTTACACCAGATTTAGTTGAATTTGTTGATAGATTAACAATTTCTGATGAATGTGCCACAAATTTAGAAGAAATAGCTATTGATGATTTGCCTCCAGAATTTTTAAATAAAACATTATTAGATTTAGATTTAAGAAGGAAAACAGGGTGTAATGTTATTGGGTTTAAAAATCCTGAGAATGAATATATTATAAATCCAGAACCTGAAACTAAGCTAGTTTCTGGTGCAAATCTTATTCTGCTTGGAAGGCCAAATCAAATAGAAAAACTACATCAGGTTTTATAATAAAATGTTATTTATTGCTATAGAATATTACAAGTTTAAAGTTAAAAATTTGTAGTAACCTCATTTTTTTATCATATTGCAGCTGCTTAAAAAACAATATAATTATGAAGAAAATACTTTTAACTATTATTTCTTTAATAGTTCCAATGCTAACTTTTGCACAAGAATTAACAATCGATGAAAAAATAGAAGCAAAATTTAAACCTTTTGCTGATGCTGTTAGTTCGGTAGTTTTTTACCCAATCTCAATTGTTGGTATAGATGTTCCAATTGTAATTATTGTATTATTACTTGGAGCCTTATTTTTTACAGTGTATTTTAAGTTTGCCAACATAACTTTATTAGGTGTTGCTATAAGAGCTGCAAAAGGAAAATATGATGATGTTGATCATCATTCAGTTGATGAAGCTGCCGGTGATGCAACTCCAGGAGGTGATGTTTTTGAAAGTGTTCAAGCAGAAGGAGTAGTAGGAGAGGTTACACATTTTCAAGCATTAACAGCTGCACTGTCAGCAACAGTAGGTTTGGGAAATATTGCTGGGGTTGCAGTTGCAATTGCAATTGGAGGGCCTGGTGCTACTATATGGATGATTTTAGCTGGTTTCTTAGGAATGTCTACAAAATTAGTTGAAGCTACTTTAGGTGTAAAATATAGAGAAGTTGGAGATGATGGGAAAATATATGGAGGCCCAATGTATTACTTGAAAAAAGGGTTAAAAGAAAAGAATTTAGCAGGAATTGGAAAAATTTTAGCAGCGTTATATGCTGTTTTTGTAATTGGAGGTTCTTTTGGGGGTGGAAATATGTTTCAATCTAACCAAGCAGCAGCACAATTTAAACTGCTTTTCGGTCTTGATTCTGGGTTTTTCTTTGGAGTTTTAATGGCAGTGTTAGTTGGTGTGGTAATTATTGGAGGGATTAAGAGAATAGGGCAAGTGACTGAAAAAATAGTACCATTTATGGGAATTATGTTTGTAGGAGCTTCTTTAATAATAATACTTATGAATCTTACAATAATCCCTGAAGCTTTGCTTCAAATTTGGGATGGTGCATTTAATCAAACATCAATTGTAGGAGGTGTAATTGGAGTTATGATTGTTGGTTTTCAAAGAGCTGCTTTTTCAAATGAGGCAGGTGTTGGGTCAGCATCTATTGCACACGCAGCTGTTAAAACTAAATTTCCAGCAAGTGAAGGAATTGTTGCTTCAATAGGTCCATTTGTAGATACAGTTGTTATTTGTACAATGACCGCTTTGGTAATTGTAGTTACCAATTTAAAGAGCAATTTATTTACTTATGCAAATTTAGATGAAAAAAATAATGTAATTATGAATAGCACAGGGGAGCATTTGGGGGGTGTTGATTTAACTTCGGTAGCTTTTGATTCTGCAATTCCCAATTTTTCTATTTTACTAACAATTGCTGTAATACTTTTTGCTTTTTCAACAATGTTATCTTGGTCTTATTATGGAATACAAGGATGGAAATATTTATTTGGAAAAAGTAAATTAGCTGACATTTCATACAAAGCATTATTCTTAATTTTTATTGTAATTGGAGCGTCCTCTAGTTTAGGATCTGTAATTGAGTTTTCTGATGCTATGATATTTGCAATGGTATTTCCTAATATTATAGGGTTGTTGCTATTAGCCCCAAAAGTAAAAGTTGAGATGGCAAGATACCTTAAGGCAATTGGTCATAAAAGTCAAAAATAAATTTTAATAGAATAAATTTTTTTAAATCCCATTTCAGGTATAATAAATACCAAAGAAATGGGATTTTCTTTTTCCTATTTAATAACATGATTAACAAATCCAAAGCGTAATTAAAGTTACATAGTTGGTTGTAGGGGGTTTATGGTAGTTTGTTATTTAAATCTAGTAATACGTTAAAATTATAAAATACACCTTTGATATTAGTGAAATGAGAGTTATATTTACTGTGGAATTTTAAATAATTAGTTTATTT
>CAYPNJ010000035.1:0-12722 GCA_964412305.1 uncultured Lutibacter sp.
GCTACAGATGGTTTCTATTTACTATTAAGAATTCCAACTGACTTAACAATTTATGGTGTAAACTTTAAAGACACCAACTACCCTGTTGTAGATTTAAACAGCACCTTTAATAATTTAGCTGAATACAAGGTATATGTAAATTCAGAAGGGTTTACAACAGGTGATAGATTAGAGGTAAATGTTATTGTTTTTAAAGGAGAAAGTATAAAATTACCTTTTGATGCAATACTTAACCGTAATGGTGAAAACTTTGTATTATTAAAAGAAAATGACCTTACTAAATCTGCTCCTGTTACAATCATTCAAACAGGCGAAGACGGAATTGTTGTTAGTAATAATGAACTTGCAGGCAAAGAAATTGTTATTGCTAAACAGGATATTTTGTTACGATTATTAAGTGGCTCATCTGTAACAACTCAAAAAAATTAAACTATGTTCGATTATTTTTATAAACGTCCCTATGCCTTATATGCTATTTTAGCAGCTTTTGTAATTATGGGTATTGTAGCGTTAATTACGCTACCAAAAAATCTATTCCCTGATGCAAATCCACCTCAGATAATTGTAATCACAAGCGTACCAGGAGCTACAGCACAAGTTGCTGCAAATACTGTATCAAAACCTATAGAACAAGAAATTTCAAGATTGGGTTTAATTACCAATGTGAGTTCTGTAAATATGGCTAATTTCTCAATTGTAAAAGCCGATTTTAGTTATGAGAAAGGGCTAAATGAAGCTGCTGTTGATGTGGCAAATGCACTATCAATTGCCAGAGGGAAATTACCCTCAAATGTAAATCCAGCTATTTATACAGCAGGAGATTTTACCCTTCCTGTAGATTTAATTTCATTATCTCCTAAAACAGATGATATAAGTCCTGCCGATATTCGAAAAATAGCCGATAGTTTTATAAAACCCCAATTATTAAGCAATCCTAATATTGGTAATGTTGAAGTTTTTGGAGGTTATGAAAGTGCAATTAATATTGAAATAGATCCTTTTAAAGCTAAGCGATATAATATAAACTTTGAATCTATTACTAAAGTAATTCAAGCAATAAATAAAGATATCCCTATTGGCTTTGTAAAAGATGAAAATAGTTTTTATACCATTACTTTTTATGGTGAAGAAAATGAGGTAGAGAGAATTAAAAACCTTCATATTTTACCAAATGTTAGTCTCAGAGATATTGCCGATGTAAAATGGAGTTATAAAAAAAGAACCAGTGGTTATATTGGTAATGGTAAACCAGCTATTGCATTAGCTATTCAAAGAGCTCCCAAAGGAAGTGTGCTTGATGTTAGTAAAGCAGCTAGAGCTGAAATGGAAAAATTAATAATTCAATATCCTAATATAAATTTTGAAATAGCAGACACACAAAGAGATTTGGTAGAATTGGCAAACTCTAATATGTTAGATGCTTTACAAGAAGCTATTCTTTTTACGCTTATCGTAGTGATGTTTTTCTTGGGTAATTTTAGAGCTATTTTTACAGCGGCAATATCAATTCCAATAGTGTTTTTTGCAACTATGGCAATAGTTTGGATGACTGGAGGAGAATTAAATATAGTAATTTATACCGCTCTTATACTAGCATTAGGAATGTTAACAGATGATGCTGTTGTGGTTTTAGAAAATGTAGAAAGGCATCTTAACGAGCTTAATGAAGATTTACAAACTGCCATTATAAATGGTACAAAAGAAGTAATTGCTCCAATTTTTGCAGGAACAATGGCTACAGCTGCTGTAGTTGTTCCTTTAATGTTTATTGGAGGGTTTCCTGAAAAAATATTTAAACCATTAATATTTACCTTAACTGTTGCTTTATTTCTATCATTTTTCGTTTCAATAACTTTTATCCCTCAATTACTGAAATTACTCTATAAAAATGGGTTCAAAAAAACAAAAGTAGAATTGTGGTTCGATAAAATGTATAATAACTCTGTTGGTAAATTAGTTAAACCATATATAGGTGTTCTTAAATTTTCAAATGGTAAAAATAAAATCGTCAGAAGATTAATTCTAACCTTTGGTGTGGTTGCTGTTTTACTATTAAGTGTAGGTAATATTATGCCTACTATTGGTAAAGATGCTATGCCTCCAATGGACACAGGAATTATAAAAGCTCAAATTGCATTTAGCGCCAATGAAACTGTAGATAGTGCTGAAGAAAAAATTGCTCCTTTTTTAACATGGATTCATGAACAAGAGTGGCTAGAAAGAAGTTCAGTAGCTTTTGGTACAGAAGCTGGTGTATTAAGCTTAGGAAATGGAAATTTACCTTCAGAAGCAACCATTACATTAAATTGTGTAGATCGTTTTAATAGAGATTTATCAATGTGGGAAATTGAAGATATTATACGTGATAAACTCTCAAAATTAGAAGGATTAAAAAGAAATGATGTATTTGATTTTGGAGCTACAGCAGTATCATCTGTTAAAGCACCTTTAAGTGTACGAATTAAATCTCCTTTTGTTGATGGTTTAACAGACAAAACACATCAAGTAAGTGAAGCAATGGCAACTATTAAAGGGCTAACCTCTGTTTCAATTAGTTGGGATAAAGATGTTAGTGAAATTGTTTTAGATATTGATGAGAATAAAGCATTAAGTTATGGTATTACACCGCTACAAATAGCTTCTCAAATACCTGTAAAAGGGCAAGTAGTTGGTTTAAACGCCAATTTACAATCTATGAATACACAATATATTCGTTTGTATATGAAAGGAAAGTTTAGTGAAAATGAGCAAACCCTACGTTTATTGCCCATACAAACTAAGTTTGGTGAAATTCCTTTAGAATCTTTAGCTAAAATTTCTAAAAAACTAACGTTTGCTAAAATTGAACGTGATAAAATGTTGTATAGTGTAGATGTAAATGGCTATCGTTCAAAACGCCCGATAACACATTTAACAGATGATACAAATGAAGCATTGGCTAACATTAAAGATTTAGATACTGTTATTGTAACACAAGAAGGAGACATTCAAGTTATTGATGATAGTTTTGACAGAATGATGAAGGCAATAGCATTAGGTATTTTATTGCTACTTATTACATTAATTGCTATTTACAAATCTGTTAGATTATCATTTATAATGATATTGGTATTACCTCTATCATTAATTGGTGCAGCTTGGGGTATGCTATTATTTAACAAACCAAGTTGTATGCCTAGCTTACTGGGTATATTACTACTTTTTAGTATTATTATTAAAAATGCAGTGTTGCTAATAGACTTTTATCAACAACATAGAGCTAGTGGAGTACCGCCATATGAAAGCGCTATTGAAAGTGTACGTGTACGTTTCCGCCCTGTTTTAATGACTGCGTTTGGAACTATTGCTGGTATGATTCCAATAGCGTTAGAACATGCTGTTGGCTTAGAACGTTTAAGTCCATTAGCTGATGTTGCCATTGGTGGTTTACTTATTGGTACATTATTGACTCTTGTTTATGTGCCTATGTACGCCTATATATTTGATACTAAATCAGAAAAAGTTAAAACTATTGATAGTTAGTATCAGTATTAATTTATAAACCCCAAATTTCCCATCTCTTGTTATTCTATTTGGATAGCAAGAGATTTTTTTATTCTACTAATTTATATTATTAAAATCATAACTCCTTTATAACCAATCCGTCATGAAGCGATTTTGTCAGTTCAGAAAAAAATAATATATTTGTTAACCATTTGGTTAAACTATTTAGTTAAAAACAATGAATAAAGCAAAAGATACTACTACAGAATCTACCATTTTAAATGCTGCAAAGCATATTTTTCAGCACAAGGGTATGACTGGTGCGCGAATGCAAGAAATTGCCGATGAAGCAGGTATAAACAAAGCCCTACTTCATTACTATTTTAGAAGTAAGCAATTACTTTTTGAGGCTGTTTTTAAAAAAGCTTTTTCAATGCTTGCACCTCAGTTAAATGAGGTAATGAACTCTGACACTACAATTTGTGAAAAAATTAAAAACTTCAGTAGTAATTATATTTCGTTTGTAATTAAACATCCTTATTTACCAAATTTTATAATTCAAGAACTAAACAGGAATCCTGAATTTGTTGGAAAAATAATCACTGAAAAACATTTTCCAAATATTGATAAATTTAGAAAACAAATTAATGATAAAGTTAAAGAAGGAGTTATTAGACCAATTAAAGCTGAGCAACTATTTATCAATATTATGGCTTTAAACATATTCCCATTTATTGGAGCTCCTTTACTAAAAGGATTTATTAATGCTGATGATAAAGATTATAAAGAATTAATGGAGGAACGTAAAACTGATGTAGCAGAATTTATTATCAATGCTATTTTAATTAAAAAATAAAAGTTTCTAAAAAGATTAAACATTACATACACTGAAATTAAAAAACAAATGAAACATATAGCCACATTAATTATCATATTTATTTCACTAACTACTTTTAGTCAAGAAAAGTTAAGTTTAGAGGAATGTTACGATTTGGTAAACAAAAACTATCCTTTAGCAAAACAGTATAGCTTATTAACTAAACAAAATGAGTTAGATATAGCTGTTATTAAAACAGGGAAACTACCTACATTAGAATTTTCTGCACAAGCAACATACCAATCTGATGTTATTGAACTACCAATTAGTATACCTGGAGTAACAATAACTCCACCAAACAATGATCAATATAAAACTACCGTTTCCGTTAATCAATTAATTTATGCCGGAAGGTTAATTGATGCAAATATTAATGCTAAATCTATTTCCCTTAAAACACAGCAAAAACAAGTTGAAGTTAATTTGTATCAATTAAAAGAGCAAATAAATCAACTCTACTTTTCTATCTTACTTTTACAAGAAAATAGCGCTTTATTAACTGCTAAAAAAACACAATTAGAAACTACCTTAAAAGAAGTAAAAGCAGGTGTGAAATATGGAATGTTATTACCGTCTTCTGATAGTGTTTTAGAAGCTGAGCTACTAAAAATAGCGCAACAACTTACTGAGATTGAGTTAAATAAAACAAGTTTAATTGAAACGCTATCTAAACTAATTGGACAAAATATTAAAACAACTATAATTTTAGAAAACCCAGAAGTTTCTAATAGTTTAGAAGCTGAAATTAAACGTCCTGAATTAGATTTATTTCAATTACAAAAAGAACAAATTGATGCTTCAGAGCAACTTCTTATAAAGAAAAATTCACCAAAATTAATGGGGTTTGCAACTGGAGGTTATGGTAACCCAGGATTGAATATGTTAGATAATTCGTTTCAATCTTATTATATGGCAGGTTTTAAAATTAATTGGAATATTTTTGATTGGAATGCTACTAAAACAGCTCAAAAATCATTGAAAATTAATAAAGAAATTATTGATAGTAAAGAAGAAGTTTTCACTTTAAACACAACTATTAAATTAAACCAACAACAATCTGAGATAAACAAAATCTTAAGTTTTATAGCATCTGATAAAATTATTATTGAGTTACGAAAAAAGATATTAAAATCGGTAAATTCACAATTAAAAAATGGAGTAATTACATCTTCTACTTATATCACTGAATTAACCAATTTATACGAGGCTGAAAATAATTTAAATACACATAAGATTCAATTGCTTTTAGCAAAAGCAACTTATAAAATAACTAAAGGGAATTAAATCAAATACAATGAAAATCGCTAAAATAATATTAGGAATATTAATTATTACAAGCACAATTATTTCTTGTGATAATAAGACAAGTAAAGCTGATGGTTACGGAAATTTTGAAGCTACAGAAACAACCATTTCAGCAGAAAGTAATGGTAAATTAATTCAATTTACGGTTGAGGAAGGTAAAACTCTAAAAAAGGGATCAAATGTTGGAACTATAGACACTACTCAATTAGCATTAAAAAAAGAACTATTAATAGTTTCTAAAAGTATTATTTTTTCAAAATCTAAAGGTGTTTTATCACAGATAAGTGTATTAAAATCACAATTAAAAACAGCTAAAATTTCTAAAACTAGAATTGAAAACCTGCTTAAAGAAAATGCAGGAACACAAAAACAGCTAGATGATATTGATGGAAAAATTGATGTGCTAAATCAACAAATTAGAAGTGTAGAAATTCAAAATTTACCTATAGTAAATGAATTAAAAAGCATTGACGTACAATTAAAACAAGTTGAAGATCAATTACTGAAAAACAGTATTATAAACCCTGTAAATGGGACTGTTTTAGTTAAGTACATTGAGCCTCATGAAATAACTTCCTTTGGAAGACCATTGTATAAAATTGCCAATTTAAACACTATGCAATTACGTATTTACGTAAGTGAAACTCAACTTTATGGCATAAAACTTGGACAAGAAGTTACTGTGAAAATAGATGCAAATGAAGCAATGAAAAATTATACTGGAATTATTTCATGGATAGCTTCTGAAGCTGAATTTACGCCTAAAATTATTCAAACAAAAGAAGAACGGGTTAATTTAGTGTATGCTGTGAAAATTGACGTAAAAAATGATGGAAGTTTAAAAATAGGAATGCCTGCAGAAATGTGGATAAACCCATAATTAGCTACAACTATTATAGATTAAAAAAATTAACACAAATTCAATGTAATGAAAAATTTAAATAAAATAGCCTCAGTACTTGCCTTGTTTATAGGTGCCATGTCTGTTTTTGCAGGAACAAAAGTGCTTTTAGGGATTGATACTAAAGACTATGCTATTTTAAACTGGTTAGTACTGTATAATGTAATATTTGGAGTTGTTTCAATTATTACAGCATACCTTATTTGGAAAAACAGTTTATTGTCTAAAAAAATAGTCGTTTTTATATTGGTAGCGCATTCTTGTATGGTGCTATACCTATACTTTTTTAATGAATCTGTTGCATTAGAAAGCATAAAAGCAATGGGTTTTAGAACAAGTATATGGATTGTAATTTCACTATTAACATTTAAATCAAAAAGTTAAACTTAAAAAATCAAATAATATGAAAAAAATTAACCTATTAATTTTATTAATTACTGTGGTAACCGTTGCCATTTCTTGTGATGAAAAAACAGAAAAAAAACAAGAGCAACAAAAAACTGAAGAATTAAAAGATGCACACGAAAGTGATGCTATTTTACAATTAAATAATGGTAATTTATGGTTGGCAAATTCTGAAACTACAGAGGGAATAAACAATATGATTACATTAATGAATGCTTTTTCTGACAAAGAAAATACTGAAGGATATTCAACTCTTAAGCAAAGTCTAGAAAAAGAATTTGGTACTATTATTACTAAATGTACTATGAAAGGTGAGCCACACAACCAATTACATAATTTTTTAATACCAATGAAGTCACTTTTTAAAGGATTAGAATCATCAGAATTAACCATTTGTAAAGAAAGCTATAGTACATTAAATAAACATTTGTTAGAATATTCAAATTATTTTAAATAATAAAAATTTAAGTAATCTCAAAAATGAGTATTTCTATAAAAAATATCACAAAATCTTTTAAGGATATAACTGCCGTTAATAACATTTCTTTTGATGTAAACGAAGGTGAATTATTTGGTTTAATTGGCCCTGACGGAGCTGGAAAGACAACTATTTTCAGAATTTTAACTACACTTCTATTTGCTGATAAAGGCACTGCTATTGTAGCTGATTTTGATGTGGTTAAAGATTACAAAAGCATTAGAAATCATGTTGGTTATATGCCTGGTAAATTTTCTTTATATCAGGATTTAACCGTTGAGGAAAATTTAGAATTTTTTGCTACTATTTTTGGGACTACCATTGAAAAAAATTACGATTTAATAAAAGATATTTACATTCAAATAGAGCCTTTTAAAAATCGTAGAGCTGGAAAATTATCTGGTGGGATGAAACAAAAATTAGCTTTATGCTGTGCTTTAATTCACAAGCCAAAAGTATTGTTTTTAGATGAACCAACTACCGGGGTTGACCCCGTTTCTCGTAAAGAATTTTGGGAAATGCTTAAAAGACTTCAGCAAAAAGGAATTACAATTTTAGTTTCTACCCCATATATGGATGAAGCCGCATTGTGTGATAGAATTGCTTTAATACAAGATGGTAAAATCTTAGAAATTGACACTCCTCAAGAAATCATAAAACATTTTCCAAAAAAAATATATGACGTAAAAGCTGATGGTATGTACGAACTTTTACTCAATTTAAATAAATATGAGTATAATTATAGTGTTTTCCCTTTTGGAGAGTTTGTTCATTATACAGATAAAAGAGAAGATTTCAACCCTAAAGAATTATATCAGTTTTTAGAAAAGTCTGGTTGTAAAAATATTACAATTCAGCCTACCAAAACCACAATTGAAGACACCTTTATGGAATTAGCAAAATGAAAGACAACAACGTCATACAAGCCAAAAATCTCACCAAAAAATTTGGTGATTTTACTGCGGTAAATTCAATTACTTTTGAAGTGAAAAAAGGAGAAATTTTCGGTTTTTTAGGTGCAAATGGTGCTGGTAAAACAACTGCGATGAAAATGCTAATTGGTATTTCAATCCCAACTTCCGGGAAAGCACAAGTAGCCGGTTTTGATATTTTTACAAATCCTGAAGATATCAAAAAAAACATCGGTTATATGAGTCAGAAATTTGCATTGTATGACGATTTAACAGTAAAAGAAAATATTACTTTTTTTGGTGGAATTTATGGGTTATCTAAAGAACAAATCAAAAAGAAAAGAAATCAACTAGTTGAAGAATTAGGGTTAAAAGAAATTGTAAATGAATTAGTAGGTTCATTACCTCTAGGGTGGAAACAAAAATTAGCATTTTCTGTAGCCTTACTACACAATCCTAAAATTATTTTTTTAGATGAACCAACAGGAGGTGTAGATCCAATCACTAGGCGTCAATTTTGGGAGATGATTTATAAAACAGCAAATAGTGGCACTACCGTTTTTGTAACTACACATTATATGGATGAAGCTGAATATTGTGATCGTGTTTCAATTATGGTTGATGGGAAAATTGAAGCATTAGACACTCCAAAAAAATTAAAAGAACAGTTCAAAGTAACTAGTATGAATGATGTGTTTTTAAAATTAGCCCGGGGATGAAACGAGTAGAACAAATTATAACACACAAGCGAATAATTAATAGTGAACTACATATGTTACCCCTAAAAAATAAAATTTAAACATATGAAACGATTTATAGGATTTATAAAAAAAGAGTTTTATCATATATTTAGAGATAGACGTTCGTTGTTTATTCTTTTTGGTATGCCTGTAGCACAAATTATGCTCTTTGGCTTTGCTATTACTAATGAGATTAATAATGTTGATATTGCTATTCTTGATAAATCTAAAGATATAACTACTCAAGAAATTATTAATAAAATCTCCTCTTCAACATATTTTACTATTGAACAACTTATTACCAGTGAAGCTGAGATTGAAACCATGTTTAAAAAAGGAAAAATTAAAGCGGTACTTATTTTTGAAAAAGACTTTAGTAAAAACCTCATCAAAAAAAACAACGCATCTATTCAAATTATAACAGATGCTACAGATCCAAATACTGCAAATACCATTAGTAACTATACCAACTCTATTCTTCAAAAATATCAGCAAAAAGTAAATAAAAGTATTGAAATACCTTATCAAATTGTACCCCAATCTAGAATGATGTACAATCCTGAATTAAAAAGTGTTTTTATGTTTGTACCTGGTGTTATGACCATTATTTTGATGTTAGTTTCTGCAATGATGACTTCTATTTCTATCACAAAAGAAAAAGAATTAGGAACTATGGAAATTTTGTTAGTATCACCTTTAGAACCATTTCAAGTTATAATTGGTAAAGTTGTACCTTATATTTTCTTATCAATAATAAATGCTATTGTTATTGTACTACTCAGTATTTTTATTTTTAAAATGCCAGTTCAAGGAAGTTTATTTTTATTAGGTGTTGAAAGTGTTATTTTCATAATTAATGCTCTGTCATTAGGAATTTTAATTTCAACAATATCTGCTACTCAACAAACCGCAATGATGATATCTTTAATGGGGCTAATGCTTCCTGTAATTTTATTATCTGGCTTTATTTTTCCAATTAACAGTATGCCTGAAATTTTACAAGTTATAAGTAATGTTATCCCAGCAACATGGTATATAATTATTTTAAAAGGGATTATGCTAAAAGGTGTTGGACTAGCTGTTATTTGGAAAGAAACATTGGTTTTAGTTGCAATGACCGTGTTTTTTATTGTTTTGAGTATTAAAAAGTATAAAATTAGATTGGAATAATGAAAACCATACTATATATAGTTCAAAAAGAGTTTAAACAAATTTTTAGGAATAAAGCAATGCTTCCTCTAATTTTTGTGTTGCCTTTAATACAGTTAATTATTCTTTCTAATGCCGCTACATTTGAAATAAAAAATATAAAATTTTCTTACATTGATAACGATAACACTTCTTTTTCAAGAGCATTAATAGCGAAATTTGAAGCATCTACATATTTTAATGTAATTACAGATTTTCCTTCTGAAAAAATTGCAAACTCAGCAATGCTAAAAGGAGATGTTGATGTTATTTTAGAAATTCCATCTTATTTTGAACGTGATCTTTTAAAAAATAAAAAAATAAATTTAGCTGTAATTATTAACGCAATTGATGGTGCAGCCGCTGGTGTTGAAAATGTATATATCAACCAAATTATTAGAAGTTTTAACAAAAATGCTCAAGCTAATTTAATGCAGCCATCAGACTTTATTAATAAACCTAAAAGCATTACTAGCATTACTTCCTTTTGGTATAATAAAACATTAAATTATAAAACTTTTATGGTTCCTGGCATTTTAGTTTTACTGGTAACTATGATAACTCTATTCCTTTCTGGGATGAATATTGTTCGTGAAAAAGAAATTGGAACTTTAGAGCAAATGAATGTGACACCTATAAAAAAATATCAATTTATTATTGGTAAGTTATTCCCTTTTTGGGTTCTAGGAATGCTTTTATTAACTATTGGGTTAATTATTGCAAGAGTCCTATTTAATGTTCCTATGGTGGGTAGTTTAGGGTTAATGTATTTGTACACATCAATTTATATTTTAGTTATTTTAGGTATGGGATTATTCATTTCTAATTATACAGATACACAACAACAAGCTATGTTTATTTCTTGGTTTTTTATTGTGATATTTATTTTAATGAGTGGTCTTTTTACACCTATAGAAAGTATGCCTCAATGGGCTCAGTTTTTAACAGAATTTAACCCTATAAAATTCTATGTAGAAATAATGAGAATGGTGATGCTTAAAGGATCGGGCTTTGTTGATATATTGCCTCAATTTATTAAAACTCTTGTTTATGCCGTTGTAATGAATGGTTTAGCTGTTTGGAGTTATAAAAAAACAAATTAAACTAATGAAAAAAATATTTATACTGGTAATAGCAATTATTTTAATGTCTTTTAACCTTCAAAAGAATAAAGAAACTTATTCATTAACAATAACCGTAAAAGACTTACGAAACTCAAAAGGAGTAGTACAATTTGCGTTGTATAACAAAGAAGGTTCTATTCCTGATGAAAAATATAAAAGATATTACAAAAAAGGAATTTCTTCTATAAATGAAGGTGCTTCAGTCATAACTTTCACTAATTTACCAAAGGGGAAATATGCTATTAACATTCTTCACGATGAGAATGAGAATGGCAAAGTGGACAAAGGTTTTATGCTTCCAAAAGAAGGTATTGGATTTTCAAACTATGAATCTATAGGAATGAGAAATCGTCCTAAATTCTCTAAAGCTAGTTTTGAATTAAAAGAAACAACAACTAAAAATATAAAAGTTATTTATTTTTAAAAATGAAAAACTTTATTTATAATGTCTTAATTGTCTCTTTATTTTTAAATAATGTGTACTCACAAGAAAATAAAGATAATTTTCCAACGCTTGATATCTCAAAAATAGCATTGGTTAATCAAACAGATAGTTACGTAACGTTTCCAACAGATATAGGAAACATAGCACCTTTAATGTTTGAAGCCAATATTAGTCCAAGCTTTATTATACGACAAAGAAAAGATTCTAGATTAATGGCTGCACTTACTTCTCAAGTGATTATTAGAATGTATAATAAAGAATCTTACCCTGTGCAAACACCAAGTTATATGCCTCAAGTTTCATTTTATTATGTAATGGGTGCTAAAGAATCAAAAACTCATAATACACTTTTTGGGAGGTTTGCACATCATTCTAATGGTCAAGATGGTGATTTTTATGATGAAAATGGAAATATTAACCTGCAATCAGGGAATTTTGCAACTAATTATTTTGAAATAGGGATTATAAAAACATCACATAGTAATAATTTAAACGCTATTAAGTTTTTTAAAAGTTCTATTGAAGTTCATCCTAAAAGTTGGATGTTAGAGGAATTACACGGTCAATATAGCGGACTTCGTTGGCACAATACATTTACGGCATTTAAATTACCTTTTATTAATTCTGATAAAAATGATAACCCAAACTTTTCTTTAAAGGTAGAAACCATCTTAATGTTAGATAATTACAATAATTTAAATACTTTTGATATCGATCGCGTAAATGCAAGTTTTACATTTTATTATCATCCAAAATTTTTAGAAGATATTGGGCTGTTTGTACAATTTTATCACGGTATGGATTATTATAATATCTATTTTAATAATCAAATTGATTTAATACGGTTTGGAATTATGACAGAAAT
>CAYPNJ010000035.1:12822-19233 GCA_964412305.1 uncultured Lutibacter sp.
ATATCTATTTTAATAATCAAATTGATTTAATACGGTTTGGAATTATGACAGAAATATTGAGGTTTTAAAACTAATTAATATGAGTAATGCTCCTTTTTTTATTAAAAAATATTCAGGTGAATTAGAACAATTTTCATTTGAGAAACTAAAAAAATCACTCCAAAAAAGTGGTGCGTCAGGCAATGATATAAACTCTATTATTGAAACTATAACACCTCAGCTTTACAATGGAATTACTTCAAAAGAAGTTTATAAAAAAGCCTTTCGCTTATTAAAAAGATCGAGTCGTATCTACGCTTCAAAATACAGTTTAAAAAAAGCAATTTTTGACCTAGGACCTACTGGTTATCCATTTGAACGATTAATAGGTGCATTATTAAAACAAAAAGGTTACAAAACAGAAATTAGCGTTGTATTACAGGGTGAATGTATTAGTCATGAAATTGATGTTTTGGCTGAAAAAGAAGGGAATACATATACCATAGAATGTAAATTTCATTCAAATATTAAAACGGTAAGCAATGTGATAATTCCTTTGTATATAAATTCAAGATTTTTAGATGTGCAGAAAAAATGGAATGCAAATCCTAATAAAAAAACCTTTTTAAAACAAGGATGGCTTGTAACTAATACTCGGTTTACTGAAGATGCAATCAATTATGGAAAATGTGCCGGATTGATATTATTAAGCTGGGACTACCCAAAAAATAATGGGATTTCTAAAAATATAGATCAATATGGGCTCTACCCGATAACCACATTAACTACGCTTACAAAAAGAGAAAAAAAATTACTTATTGAACACGATGTAATTTTAATAAAAGAACTTTTAGAAGCATCTCTTATTTTAAAGAAACTTAATTTTTCAGATATAAAAATTAAAAAAGTACTCTTAGAAGTACACGATTTATGCAACTTAAGTTAAATCAATATTCCTTTTTACTTAATTACCCTCCAATTCTCCTAATAAATTCATCTTTATAGTTTTTACCAATAGGGATTCTAACGCCATCAATAAGTATTCTGTTTCGCTGAACAGAGTTAATATGCTTTAATGAAACTATATAGGACCTATGCACTCGTACAAATACATCATTCGGTAATTTTTCTTCAATATTTTTAAAATTACTCAAGGTTAAAATAGGCTTGTGAGATGTAGAAAATATTTTTATATAATCTTTTAAGCCTTCAAAATACTTTATATCATCAAAATTTAATTTTACATTTTCATAATCGGATTTTACAAAAATAAAGCTTGGTGAATTTAGAGTTTGTGTTTTTGGTTTAATTTCTTCATTTTTCAATAAAAAAAGTTCTTGTGCTCTATTTACCGCTTTTAAAAACCTATGAAAAGGAATTGGCTTCACTAAATAATCTACAGCGTTTAAATTAAATCCTTCAACGGCATAATGAGAATAGGCAGTTGTGAAAATAAATAACGGCTTTACGTCTAACGATTTTATAAATTCAACCCCTGAAAAATCAGGCATTTCGATATCTGAGAAAATTAAATCAACTTCATTCATTTGAAGGATTGTTGATGCTTCTATGGCACTGGAGCAAGTGGCGACTAATTTCAAAGCTGAAATTTTAGAAACAAAATCTTCTAACAATTCTACAGCTAGTGGTTCATCATCTATTATTAAACATCTCATTGTTTTTCAATTTTAACAATAATTCTACTTTGTACAAATTATTTAATTCTTCAATTTTTAATGTATGTGAATTAGGGTATAGTAAATTCAACCTATTTTCAATATTTTGTATCCCAAAGCCAGAATTTAGATTATTCTTTTCCTTTAAAGATATGTAATTACTCACTTTTAAAGTTAAATTATTTTCTTCTGCTATTATTTTAATATTAATATTGGTTTTTCCTGTATAATCAGTTCCATACTTAAAAGCATTTTCTATAAATGAAATAAGAAGCAGTGGCTCAATATTCTGATCTAAATTTCCATGAACATTAAACCGAACTCCACTTGAATCTTTTAAACGTAAATTTTGAAGTGAAATATAGTTTTTAATATAATCTATTTCCTTTTGTAAAGACACAAATTCTTTATCCGTTTCATAAATCATATAACGCATTAATTCAGACAATGTAACAATAGCATCTGTTGTGTGATCAGATTTTTTATTAGCTAAAGAATAAATGCTATTGAGGGAATTAAATAAAAAATGTGGATTTAATTGAGCTTTTAGAAAAGAAAGTTCTGCTGTTATTTTATGAGTCTCTACCTGTGTTTTTATTTTTTCATTTTTATACCACTCAGAAACCAGTTTTATACTGGCACTTACAGCAAACAATAAAAATGTAACTAAGCCTTGGATTGGGGCTCTAAAATTTTCACCTGTATGGTTTATTGCAATTCTTTTATCTCTAAGTCCAATAATTTCATCTCCTTTACTGAAATTTGAATTGAATTGATTAAATGGTATTACATTTTGGCTTATATAAACTGAAATAACAATAAATATGAAAGAAACAATTACATATAAAAGTATTTTTTTATTCAACAAAAGATTTGGAACAAGTAAGCTGTAATTTAAATAAAAAAGGATAATATTAAATGACATCCTATAAATAAAATCATTATTATTTGGGAATACATTAAACCTATTATAAAAAGTTATTAAACTTATTAAAAGAATAATTATCCAACATAAAATGTGGATTACTGATGAAGGTGTATTTTTTAAATTTATTTTCAATTAACTGTTCCTATTTTAAACAAAAATAATAAAGAATAATTATAAATATACATCATTAAGTTAAAGTTCTTTTAAAACTCTGCTTTTGAAGTTTTTTAAAGTTTTGGGGCTAAACAAAAGTTTGTTTAACCCCTAAAACAATAATCAATACTCAATTAACTAACAATTAATCATTTTCTTCTACAATTTCGTTAGGTTTATATTCCCAAATATCATCGAAATAATAACTTCCACTTCTACCCATAAGAACGAAGGCTTTATTGCCAAATGAAAATGCCGATGCGTCTTGACGTGCACTTCCTTCATAATTAGGTTGTTCTTCCCAAAGATCAGTTGCTGGGTCGTATTCCCAATTTACTGTTGTTAATCCTCCTGATTCACCTGTAACAAAATATCCTTTCCCGTTCAATGAGAATGAAACACCACTACTTAATAAGATTGAATAATCTTCATCCTCATCATCTAAATCTCTTAAACGTGTCCATGTTTCTGTTGTCCCATCAAAGGCATAAAAGTCATTTTCATAAGCTCCATTATGAATTCCTGATCCCAAATAGGCAGTATCTCCAATTATAAATACAGTAGCGTCTTTACGTTTTTCACCTCCAAACCCTATAGAAAGCTCCCAAGTATCGGTAGCGTCATTATAACTCCAAAAATCTTTTAACTCGCTTCCGTCATACCCTGTGCCAATATATCCTTTGCCTGAAACTGAAAATCCAACTGCTCCATACCTTGCTGTACCTCCAAAATCAGCTTTTTGTGTCCATTGATCTAAGGTTGGGTCATATTGCCAAAAATCTTTTAATTCATTATCTCCATCATATCCTGTACCCAAGTATCCTTTACCATTTAATTCAAATCCAACAGCGCCACTTCTAGGAATCCCTGGAAAATCTGCTTTTCGTACCCAATAATCTCCTTCTGAATTATACTCCCAAGTATCATATAGATAATCGTCTCCATCGTACCCTGTTACTAAATATCCTTTGTCTCCTATAACAAAGGCCACTGAGTTTCCTCTAGCGTAACCATCAAAAGTTGAACTTTCAACCCAATTTCCATAATCATCATCATCATCATCTCCTGAACAACCTACTACAGCTGTTATAAAAATCACTGTAATAATTTTTAAATACACTTTTTTTAATTTCATATTATTCTATTTTAATTTCTCTTATTTAATAATTCAAATTTTAATTTTAATCCAACTAAAAAATTATTTTTTACGTCAAATTCATAGACCGTATCATTTCCGTTTAGCAAATTATATTTTGATGAAATTTGATATCCTGCATTTAGAGATATATTCCAACAATCATCTACCTTATGCGTATAATTAAATCCTGAAACAATTGTTCTGTACTTTGCTTTTTCAACTTCTTCAGACGTATTAAGCATAATATTGTTGCTTATATTTGAATAAAACCCTTTAGGTTTTAAATATATATTTACTTTATTATTTTGTGAAAACTTATATTCTAACTTAGTTTCAGGCATTCCTAATGTATATGAAAACGTCTTAGAAACTTTTTTCGAATAACTTAATACAGGAATTGGAGTGTTCATTCCAAAACCTGAGTTATACGCCAATCCCAATCTTAATTTACTTCCTTTATTTGCCTTTATAAAAACCAAACTTCCATTTATAAAAACATCATCAAATGTAATATTAGATTCAAAATTTGAAGAAATTGTTGGTACTATTTGAGCTTTAAATTTCCATGTTTCATTAATTTTACTTAAAAATCCTATTGAATATTTTAAGGTTTTGAAATTTTCAATCATACTCGTGTTCACACTCACATCAGAATTATAATCTATCGTAGTTGTTGAAAAAGACAAGCTATTTATTAGTACTCCTTTTTTTAGTTTTATAGGAATGTTAACTTTAACAGAAGCATTCTTGAACCCAATTGAATTCTCGTCGTTCAATGTTGAATTAAAATCAACATTTAACAACTCAAAATTTTGTGCATTGCTTACTGTTAATGCAGTCATCAATAAAAAAACTATTATACTAAAACGCATATATAAAATCTCATTTTGACTTCAAAAATATTTAATAAAACGTATGTTTAATAGTTAAATAGACAAACGATTGGTTTTTATCTACATAAGATAAAATATCTTCTACTAAATAACAAACACCTTGATTAATAGCGTTTTAACATATTTTTAACTTTCTAGTAGACACAATCTGTACGCTCATCTATTTTAGTACTTATAACGTAATTCTTTAAAATACATTTACACAAAAAACAATAATGAGAAATAGTTTTATACTACTTTTTTTAAGTTTGATAGTGTTCATATCATGTGACGATGATTTAAAAACTTACCCTGTAGGAGAGGATTTTGTAGATAGTAATGTTTTAATTAAGGTTATTGATACGTTTTCACTAAAATGTGACACATTCAAATTGGATTCTATTATTACTTCAAACACAAAAAGAATTTTATTAGGAAATGTAATTGATGATAATTTAGGAAGGGTATCGTCCCAAAGTTATTTTAAATTACAGGCTACAACTTTTGATATTGACGCCTCAGCTAAATTTGACTCTATTGGTTTTGTATTAAATTACGACACTTATTATTATGGAGATACAACTTTAACACAAACATATAAAATACACCGTGTTACAAAAATAATTGAACCAGACGAAGGTGCTAGTTTATACAATACCTCTTCCTTTCCTTTTGATGATGAAGTATTAGGAGAACTAACTTTTATTCCAAGACCAAATAAAGACAGTGACTCACTTTATATTCCTATGAAATATGACTTAGGAAAAGAAATTTTTGATAAAATTAAAGATAATGAAATTAATAATTTAGATGATTTTGAGCAATTTTTTAATGGGGTTACTATTGTTCCAGATACAAACTTAAACAGTCATGTATTAGGTTTTCAATTTAGTTCTACTAGTTTAGTAAAAAACTCTGGTCTGCGTATTTTTTATACCATTGATGATGATGACAATGAAAATAATGATTACATCTTCGATTTAAATATAGAACCTCTTCAACAATTTAACCATATTGAGAGTGACCTTTCAAATACACAATTAGAAGATCTAGCTGTTTTTGAAACTACAGTATCAAGTACCTCAACTACTAATTTAATATTTACACAAGGAGGAACTGGTATTTCAGCCAGAGTTGAAATACCCTATCTTGAAAACTTAGACAAGCTGTCTGAAAATGGAACTGTTTTAAATGGACAATTATTATTTTACCCCTTAAAAGGTAGTTATAATGATAACAATCCACTCGAAGAATCTTTAAGCGTCTATATTGTAGATCACAAAAATAGAATTATAAGAGAACTTGAAACACCTGCTCTGCTAAACAATGATGATGACGAGTTTAATGAAAACATTTTTTATACTGTTGATTTAAGTTACTATATCGAGGAAATTTTAAATTCTACTTACACCCTAAACTACGCATTAATGTTTCAATTCTCTGACTATAATAAAACTATAGACAAAATATTAATTGAAGATGATAATGTTGAAGACCTAAAAATGGTATTATCCGTCAGTTATTTAACTTATTAATAAAATATAATGTTTAAAAAAATTATTTTAGGAGTATTTCTACTAATTAGTACAATTTTATGTGCTCAAAATGATACTAGTTCTCCATATTCACTATACGGACTAGGTGTTGAAAACAAAACTTCATTTG
>CAYPNJ010000036.1:0-18532 GCA_964412305.1 uncultured Lutibacter sp.
TTTATTTACTTCAGAATTTATTGAAACTTCTGCAGACCCTTTATGATGAAATGTAAAAGTTTGAACTGAATTTAACTCAACATCTTTACTGTGTGAAGCATCAAAATAGGCTAATTTATAATTTGATAAGTTTTTAGATACTTCGGCAACTAAATTAGAAATAACATCACATTTTGTTCCAACAAAAGCTATTTCATTTGGAGCAAAATTATCATTATCTCTTAATTTTAACTTTGCGTGTTTTTGATGCTTACCCATTTTTAATATCGCTTTTCCCTCCTGATTTTTCAACTAACTTCACCTCTTTTATTACCATTTTTTGAGAAATAGACTTACACATATCATACACCGTTAATGCAGCAATATTTGCGCCGGTTAACGCTTCCATTTCAACACCTGTTTTACCTTCAATAGAAACAGTGCATAAAATTTCAATATGTTCTTTATCTATAATTTCAATAGCAACATCAACTCCATTAATTAATAACGGATGGCACATTGGTATTAATTCTGAAGTTTTTTTAACAGCTTGAATTCCTGCAATTATTGCTGTTTGAAAAACCGGCCCTTTTTTAGTGGTTAATTCTTTATTTTCAAAATGCGAAATAATTTCAGCACCCAAAAACATAATGGCTTTTGCTGTAGCTTTTCGTTTGGTGATTTTTTTATCACCAACATCTACCATTTTAGGCGTATTTTTATCTCCTATATGAGTGAATTCTTTTTCCATAAGTGAAAGATTCTGAATCAAGTTCAGAATGACAATATTTTATCTATACATTATTAAAGGAAATACTTCTCCTTTGGTAAAATTACTTCTATCATCTGGTAATTCCAAAAAAGCATCCGAATCTACCAAATTTGCTAAATCTGCCGAACCTCTTCCAGTTAATGGAGTTGCATATATTTTACCTTCTTCTTCACTAACTTTCACTTGTAAAAAATAAGTTAAATTAGGTTTAAAGAAGTAATCTTCTGCTAAAATTGCTTGATTTTTATTTTCGAAATTTATTCCAATCGATTTATAATACCAAGGGTGAAAATATTTTAAACAACTTGCAAATGTTGACACTGGGTTTCCAGGGAAAGCAAAAATTGTTTTATTTCCTTTTTTTCCAAACCAAAATGGTTTACCTGGTCGTTGCTTAACTCTATGAAATAATTTCTCAACTCCCAGTTCATCTAACACTTCAGGAATAAAATCGAATTTACCTTTTGAGACCGCTCCACTAAATAACAATACATCAAAATCATTTAAAAATGAATTGATTTTACTTAATAATTTATTTTTATCATCTGTTATATGTGCAGTTTCAGCTTTAATATTTATTTTTTCTAACAAAGAAACTAATGTAAAAACATTACTTCTTCTAATTTGGTAATCTTCTGGAGTTTCAGAAACGCCAACCAATTCATTACCTGTAGAAATTATCATTACTTGTGGGTGTTTTGCAACCATAACAGTACTTTTTCCAACCGTTGCAAATACACCTATTTCTGCTGCAGATATTAACGTGTTTTTTGGTATTAAAATAGCATCTTGTTTTCTGTCTAATCCTTTTAAATGAACATTTTGAAGCTCTTTAACTGCTTCT
The DNA here is from genome assembly GCA_964412305.1 of uncultured Lutibacter sp. Taxonomy (GTDB): domain Bacteria; phylum Bacteroidota; class Bacteroidia; order Flavobacteriales; family Flavobacteriaceae; genus Lutibacter. Next base: position 1,596 of record CAYPNJ010000036.1, read on the forward strand.
GAATTTACAGTAGCACAACCATCTTCTATGGTTAATAACTCATATTGAACTACGGCATCGGTATTATTTGGTAAAATAGCACCCGTCATAGCTTCAATGCAATTTAATGGATTTTGCATTGTTAATTGCTCACTTCCTGCAGGTTGTATTCCTTCAATTTTAAATTTTCGCTGTCCGTTATTAAAAGCTTTAGATGAAATTGCAATTCCATCCATACTTACACGATTAAAAGGTGGAAAATCACGATCAGCAACAATGTCTTCTTTTAAAATTCTTCCGTTCGATTTTAAAAAGTTAACTTCTTCCATTCCAAAATTTTTAGAACTTTCTAAAATTATTCCTAATGCTTCACTTGCTGTAATTAAACTCATAACTTATTTAATAGTTCTTAATCGATTTAAAAAATGCTGTTAGTTTTGCTTTATCTAAAATTCCATTCGTTCTTACACCACTACACAAATCCAATCCATAAGGTTTCACTTTTTGAATTGCTTTTAGTGCATTATCAGAGTTCAAACCGCCAGCTAAAAATACTGGAATATTTACACTCTCAACTATAGCTTTGCTAATTTCCCAATTATGAACTTTCCCTGTTCCGCCCAACTCTTTAGTTGTTAAATTTGGGTTTCCACTATCCAATAAAATAGTATCTACATATTTTGAAACTTTTATAGCTTCATTAATTGAGCTTTCATCTAAAACATGTAAAACTTGCACAATTTTTACGTGTGGAAGTACTAACTTAATTTGCTGATGTGTTCCTTCAGTGAGCGAATCAACCAACTGAATGGTGGTTGTATTAACTTTTGAATAATGTGCTATTATATCTGAAACTTTGGTCTCACTTGTTAATAAAAATGTATCAATATCTTTTGGTACACTCGATACAATTTCTGCTATTAATTCATCTTTAATAATTCCTGGCCCACTTGGCATATGGCCAACTAAACCAATTGCTGATGCACCTAAATTAATTGCTAATTTAGCTTCTTCAACACTACTAATACAACATATTTTTATATGTGTTTTATCCATTTATCCGCCAATTGTAGACATGCTTTCTGAAACATCGTTTCCACGTGCTGCTTCAGCAACAAAACCATTTTTTGGTTTTTTATGAACCGTGTCTATAAATAATTGTTTCAATTCATCATCACTTGCGCCATCTCTCATAAAGTCTCTTACGTTAAATACCCCATCATCAAATAAACAATTTTTAAACATACCGGTTGCGGTGATTCTAATTCTATTACAATCGTTACAAATAGTTCTTGTAAATGCTGGAATTATTCCAAAAGTTCCTTTATAATTTGGAATTTTAAAGTTTCTTGATGTAGAAGATTTTTTATCTTGAAGTGTTTCTACCGTTGAATAATGTTCATTTACGTGAGCAATAATTTTATTAAAGTTCCATTCTTCTTCAATATTTCGTTGTCCTTTTCCGTTAAAAGGCATTTCTTCAATAAAACGAACTGCGATATCTTTATTTTTTGAAAGCTCAATAAAATCAATAATTTCATCGGTATTAAAACCTGATTGAACTACTACATTTAATTTCAATTTTAAATTGCTTTCTTCTAATTTTTCAAGTGTATCGTATACATTTTCAAATACATCTCTACGCGTAATTTTGGCAAATTTTTCTTTTTGTAAACTATCAATACTTAAATTAATAGCGTTGATATTTAATGCTTCTAATTTATCTATATAATTTGAAATTAGGGCACCGTTTGTAGTAATGTTAATTTCATCTAACTTATCATTAAAAGAAAGTGATTCTAAAAAATTCACAAAATCTTTACGTACAAAAGGTTCTCCACCTGTTAAGCGTACTTTATTTACACCTAATTCAGATAAAACACGTGTAAGACGATACATTTCTTTATAAGAAAGTAGCTCTTTCCTGTCAACAATATCTATTCCTTGAGCTGGCATACAATATTGACAGCGTAGGTTACAACGGTCAGTAATTGCCAACCGTAAATAGGTAATCTTCCTTCCAAATTTATCTGTTAATTCCACTAGTTGAGTGTTATTTTATTTCTACCTAAAGTTACTATATCTTCTTTTTCTAGCTTTTTTAAAATTCTCGATATTGCTTCTCTTGAAACCTTTAAATCACGAGCAATATCAAAATGTTTACTATAAATGGTACTATCATTACAAACTTGGCTAGTATATTCTAAATATTTTAACAATCTATACTCTAAACTTGTAAAGGCAATATCATTAATATTTTCAATTAACAAAGAGGTTTGCTGCTGATTTAATTTAAAATAAAACGACCTCCATGATTGGTATTTTAAAAACCACGAATTTACTACTTTTGAAGGAACTGCTATGTAAGTAATATCACTTTGAGCCTTTAATCTAATTTCACTTTTTTTACCCTCTAACACATATGAAATTGCTATCGCACTTGTTTGATTTTTAGATAGATAATGTAGAAAAATACCATTCCCAATACCGTCTCTTCGCATGGCTTTTACAATACCCGAAACAATTAAAGGTATAAACTTTATATCTCTTCTAATTTCTAAAATTATTTTGTCAGGTTCGGCATATTTTAAGATTCCATTGTTACATATTTCTTGTAGTAAATTTTCTTCAAATAGCTTAGAAAAACTAGTTGTAACAATATCATTAAGTTTCATAACCTTAATTTTATATAAAGTGAAATTTCATCCAACTTTTAATGTGGTATTTTGTCTTTAAACAATCCATATAAAAAAGCGCCTAAAGTTGCCCCAAAAATTACGACTAGAATTGAAACTACTCCTTTACCTACCAAAACAAACATAGGTCCAGGACAAGCGCCTGCTAATGCCCAACCTAACCCAAATAGAGTTCCTCCTAAAAGGTTACGGTATAAGCCTCTTTTTTTTGGTGCAACATGAATTTCGTTACCCTCAAAAGTTTTTACCACTTTTTTTCTGAAGAAATACATGCTTACCATTCCTAACATAACTGCTGAACCAATAACTCCATACATGTGAAACGATTGAAATTTAAACATTTCGTATATTCTGTACCACGAAATTATTTCAGCTTTACTCATTACAATTCCAAAAAGAATACCTACTAAAAAAAATTTTATATACTTCATCTTTCTAAAATATTAATGGTAAAATAAACCAGGTCATTACTAATCCTCCTATAAAAAATCCAATAACTGAAATTAATGAAGGAATTTCTAAATTACTTAACCCAACAATTGCATGTCCAGATGTACAACCTCCTGCCCAGCGCGATCCAAAACCAACCATAAGACCTGCAATTAATAACACAAAAAATCCTTTTACAGATAACATGGTATCAATACTAAAAATTTCGTCAGGCAAATAAGTAGCGCCTGCATTTGCAATTCCAATGTCTGCTAAATCTTGTATCGTTTGTGGGTTTAATGCAACAACATCACTTGAAGATAGCCAATTTGAAGCTATAAATCCTCCTGTAATAGCGCCTGCTACAAAAATTAAATTCCAAGAGTTTTGCTTCCAATCAATTTTAAAATAATCTGTAAATTTTCCTGCTCCTCCAATAGAACAAAAGGTTTCTAAATTTGATGACATTCCAAAACGCTCACCAAAATAAAAAAGCAAAAACATGATAAAAGCAATAACAGGACCAGCAACATACCAGGCCCAAGGCTGAGTTATATATTCCATAATTTAATTAGTTAGTCTTTCAAAAATATTATTTAAATTATGCTGTGGTGTAATAAAAGTTACATAGTGTTAAAATTCTAAAATTTCAATTCTATTTCTATTCAGCTTAATTTTCCCTTCATTTTCAAGTTGTTTTAACAATCTCGAAATTACAACTCTAGAAGTGTGCAAATCGTATGCAATGTCTTGATGCGTTGTGTTTAATGAAGTGTCTCTCATTATTTGAGCCTTATCTGTTAAGTATTTATACAAACGCTCATCCATTCTCATAAAAGCCAATGTATCAATAGTTTCCATCATTTCATTTAGACGAATATTATAACTATCAATAACAAAATTTCTCCATGTTTTGTACTTCACCAACCATTCATCTAGCTTTTCTGTTGGTAAAAAAATCATCTCCGATTCTTTTTCTGCAATGGCTCTAATACCACATTTACTATTAGAAATTGCGCTTGCAAAAGAACTAGCACAGGTATCACCTCTCTCTAAAAAATAAAGTAATATTTCTTCTCCTTTTTTATCTTCTCTAACAATTTTAATCGCTCCATCTAATAATAATGGTACACCTTTCATTTTGTCACCTAAATCAACTAAAATTTCGTCCTTACGAAGTTTTTTATAGATACCCACTTGCTCAATTTCATCTAACAACTCTTTTTCAAATACAAATGAAAAGTAGTTTTCTAATTTTTCTCTCATTTTTTTAAATAATATAAAATTTTAGTAGTAGCTCCAGTTTCATCCATTACATATTTTAAAGCATTTTCACCTGCTTTTTTTCTGAAATCTTTTAACTGAAATAATTTCTTTAAAAGTACGGATAATTTTTTAGAGTTATTTATAGTAAAACATGCCTCTTGTTTTACCAAGTCTACAGCTTCATTAAATTTATGATAATTTGGTCCAATTAGTATTGGAATTCCAAAAGTTGCGGGTTCTAACACATTGTGAACACCCGACTTTGTATAACCTCCACCAACATAAGCTGCATCAGCATAACTATATATTTTTGTAAGAATCCCAACAGTATCAATTATAAAAACTTGCTTGTTCTCTAATTCTTGTTGTTCTTTTTCTGAAAACAATACCGCTTCTTTTATTATTGAATTCTTTAATTTTTTAATCGCTTCTCTATTTATATTGTGTGGTGCAATAATAAATTTTTCATCAACTGAAGCTATATTATTTATATATTCAATCAATAATTCTTCATCTTCCTTCCAAGTACTTCCAGCAACTAGTGTGTACTTATTATTTTTAAATTCTTCAATAAATAAAAGTTGATTGTCTTGCTTTGTTATTTCATAAACACGATCAAAACGCGTGTCTCCACTAACCGTAACATTGTTAAAATTAATTGAGTTAAGTAATGCTTTTGAATCCTCATCCTGAACAAAAAAATGTTCAAATACTTTTAGTGATTTACGCATCCAGCCACCATACCATTTAAAAAATGATTGCTTTTTTCTAAATATTCCTGAAACTAATATCGTTTGAACCCTTCTATTTTTTAGCTCATTTAAAATGTTAGGCCAAAACTCATATTTCACAAAAACAGCTAATTCTGGATTTACAATATCTAAAAATTTCTTAGCTTTTTGTTTTATGTCTAGTGGTAAGTAACAAACAACATCAGCCATCTCATAGTTTTTCCTAACTTCATAACCTGAAGGAGAGAAAAAAGTTAAAACAATTTTATGTGTTGGATTTTCTTCTTTTAATTTCTCTAATATTGGCCGTCCTTGTTCAAACTCTCCAAGTGATGCACAATGAAACCAAATTACGTGATCTTCTTTAGCAATTTCGACTGTTAGTTTTAAGAACGTCTCTTTTCTACCTTCAATAAAAAGGTGTGTTTTTTTATTGAAAACTGCTATAATTTTTAATAAAAAACCAATAACTAAAACTAGTATGTTGTACAAAGAATTCATAAACGCACAAAGGTACAAAATAAGCGTATAAAAAAACTCCCAAACTTTTCAGTTTGAGAGTCTTATTTTTATAAAATCTGTTTCTTAAGCTTCAAACGGCTCAATAGAAACGTAAGATCTATTATTTCTCTTTTTTTGGAATTTCACAACACCATCAACCTTTGCGTGTAATGTATGATCTTTTCCCATATATACGTTATCACCTGGGTGATGCGTAGTTCCTCTTTGACGGATAATAATGTTACCTGCAATTGCAGCCTGACCACCAAATATTTTTACTCCTAGTCGTTTCGATTCTGATTCTCTACCATTCTTCGAACTACCTACTCCTTTTTTATGTGCCATGATGTTATGGTTTTAAAATTGAAATTCTTATTTAGTTAATGCTTCAATTAATTCAGCTTTCTTTAAAGAAGTGTATCCTGAAATACCTTTATCTTTAGCCAATGCTTTTAATTCAGCAACTGTTTTAGAACTTAAATCTTCTGAAGCAACCTCTTTTGGTGCTGCAACCTCAACTTTAGGTTCTGCTTTTTTAGGAGCTGCTTTTTTAGCCGCTACTTTCTTCTTTGCTCCACTTGCAGCAATACTTTCAATTTGAATTTCAGTTAAAAATTGACGATGCCCATTTTTCACTGAATATCCTTTTCTTCGTTTCTTTTTGAAAACGATTACTTTATCACCTTTTAAGTGACCTAGAATTTTAGCCGTTACTTCGGCTCCTTCTATAGCTGGGGCGCCAACTGTTACTGTACCATCGCTGTCTAAAAGAAGAACTTTATCAAAAGAAACTTTTGCTCCTTCTTCTTCTTGTAAGCGGTGTACGTAAACCTTTTGGTCTTTTGCAACTTTAAACTGCTGCCCTGCTATCTCTACAATTGCATACATATTGTTTTATTCGCTTTGTTAATAATTAATTACCTCTTTAATTAAGGCGGGTGCAAATATATACCTTTTTTCCTTTTTAACAAAACTAAATTAACCTAAAAAAAGTACTGGTTTTTGCTTCTTAAGCATTGTTTTACTTAATGTTACGTTAATTTTTAATTTAACTAACAAGATACTCCCAAAAGTTTTATAAATTTGAAATTGATTTTTGCCATGAAAACTTACTTAACTAATTTAAATATATTTCATTTCAAAAATTGTAACATCTATATGTAACTTGCGTCATATACGCATTATTAATTAATTTAAATCTAGTAACAACTATGAAAAAAATTTATTTCTTACCCCTTTTAGGGTTACTTTTAAGTGTAAACACATTTGCACAAAAAGTAACGTTTGAAGAGTATGACTTAAGCAATGGCTTACATGTAATTTTACATCAAGACAATTCTGCTCCTTTAGTAACTACCGCCGTAATGTACCATGTTGGTGCAAAAGATGAAAACCCAGAACGAACCGGTTTTGCACATTTTTTTGAACATTTATTGTTTGAAGGAACCGAAAATATTGAACGAGGTGAATGGTTTAAAATAGTGTCATCTAATGGTGGTACCAACAACGCCAACACCACACAAGACAGAACTTATTATTACGAAGTTTTCCCTTCCAACAACTTAGAATTAGGCTTATGGATGGAGTCTGAAAGATTGTTACACCCTATTATCAACCAAATTGGAGTAGATACTCAAAATGAAGTAGTAAAAGAAGAAAAACGATTAAGAGTAGATAATTCTCCATACGGACAATGGATGGGTGTAGTATTTAAAAACTTATTTGAAAATCATCCTTATAGATGGACAACAATTGGATCTTTAGATCATTTAGATGCTGCAACTTTAAAAGAGTTTCAAGATTTTAATAAAAAATATTATGTTCCAAACAATGCCGTATTGGTGGTTGCTGGAGATTTTGAAACAACTACTGCAAAAAAAATGATTGCAGATTATTTTGGAACAATTCCAAGAGGAGAAGAAATAGTGCGTACTGTAATAAAAGAAGATCCTATTACTTCTGAAATCAATATTACTTTTGACGAAGACCCAAATATCCAAATACCAGCTGTTTTTACGGTGTATAGAACTCCTGCAATGACTACAAGAGATGCCAGAGTTTTAGATATGATCTCAACTATTTTAAGTGATGGTAAAAGCTCAAGATTATATAAAAAATTAGTAGATGAAAAGAAAAAAGCAATGCAAATTATGGCTTTTAACTATTCATTAGAAGAGTATGGAGCTTATATTGTATTAGCACTTCCTGTCGGAGACAATACGTTAGAGGATTTGGTAGATGAGATGGATGAAGAAATTGTAAAAATTCAAACAGAGTTAATTTCTGATAAAGAACTTCAAAAATTGAGAAACAAATTTGAAAATCAATTTGTAAATTCAAATGCAAGTGTAGAAGGTATTGCAAGCTCTTTGGCTAAATACTATATGCTATATGATGATGTAAACTTAATTAATACAGAAATAGAAATTTACAATTCCATCACCAAAGAAGAAATTAGAAATATTGCTAAAAAATACCTAAACACAAATCAACGATTGGTATTGGATTATGTACCAGAAAAAGAATAAAACCATAAAAACGTATGAAAACAAAATTTATATCAATCATAACACTATTTTTATTGACATTTTCAATGTCGGCTCAAATAGATCGATCTATTCAACCAACACCAGGGCCTTCTCCTAAAATTAATCTAGGAAAACCCGAGACTTTTGAACTTAAAAACGGATTGAAAGTTTTAGTAGTTGAAAATCATAAATTACCACGCGTATCTGCAACACTAACCCTTGACAATAAACCAGTTTTTGAAGGTGAAAAAGCAGGTGTATCTAGTTTAACCGGAAGTCTAATGGGGTCTGGCACAACAACTATTAGCAAAGATGCCTTTAATGAAGAAGTAGATTATCTAGGCGCTCGTTTATCTTTTTCAAGTAGAGGTGCTCGTTTAAATTCATTGTCTAAATATTTTCCTAGAATTTTAGAACTAATGGCTGACGGTTCTCAAAATCCAATTTTCACACAAGAAGAATTTGATAAAGAGGTAAACATTTTATTGGATGGAATTAAGTCTGGTGAAAAAAGTGTAGCAACTATTTCCAGAAGAGTCCAATCTGCTTTAGCTTATGGTAAAAACCACCCATATGGTGAATTTACAACCAAAGAAACAGTAGAAAATATAAGCTTAATAGATATTCAAACTTTTTACAACTCGTATTTTAAACCAAACAATGCGTATCTAATTATTGTTGGAGATGTAAATTTTAAAGAAGTGAAAAAATTAGTAAAAAAACACTTTAAGAATTGGGATAAAGGAGAATTACCTGCATATACAATTCCAACAGTTACCAATGTTGCTAAGACTGAAATTGATTTTATTAATATGCCTAATTCTGTACAATCTGATGTTACAATTTTAAGTACTGTTAATTTTAAAATGGCAGATAGTGATTACCACGCTGTATTGTTAGCGAATCAAATTTTCGGAGGAGACTTCAACAGTCATTTAAACATGAATCTAAGAGAAGCACATGGATATACTTATGGAGCTAGGTCAGGTATCCGTCAAGATAAATCAACTGCTGCCTTATTTACTGCTGGAGCTCAAGTTAGAAATGCAGTTACCGATAGTACTGTTGTTGAAACAATGAAAGAGTTAAAAGGAATTAGAACTAACAAGGTAACCGAGGAGGAGCTTAAAAATGTAAAAGCAACATATGTTGGTAGTTTTGTTAGAAATGTTGAAAAACCTCAAACAGTAGCCCGATATGCCTTAAATATTGAAACTAACAATTTGCCTGAAGATTTTTATGAAACATACTTAACTAAAATTAATGCTGTAACTATTGAAGGTATTCAACGAGTTGCGCAAAAATATTTTAGTGCTGATAATGCTAGAATCATTATCACAGGAAAAGCCCTTGATGTTCTACCAAATCTAGAAAAACTACCATACAAAATCAATTACTTTGACAAGTATGCAAACGCTACTGAAAAGCCAGAAATGAAGAAACCAATTCCAGCTGGAGTAACAAAACAAACTGTAATTGATAATTATTTCAATGCAATTGGCGGAACAGATAAATTAAAAGCTATAGAAAGCACATTAGTTACTTATGAAGCAAATGCTATGGGTAGTGTTATTTCAACTACTGAAAAAAGAACTGCTACCAAATATGTAAATGAAACAAGTATGGGTGGAAATGTTCTTGCAAAAGTTGTAATGTCTAAAGAAGGAGTTTTCATGAATAAACAACCATTACCTCCTGCAATGGCAAATGATATGGCAAAAACGTTGGGTACATTTTTGGAAATGGGCTTATTAAATGATGAAAATGCTAAATTAACTGGCATTGAACCATTAGACGGAAAAGATACCTATATAATTTCTTCAAAAGGAGAAGTTGTTGCCATTTCAATTTATTTTGATGTAGCTACTGGATTAAAAGTAAAAGAAGTTCAAACTGTATCTATGGGCGGGAAATCTCAAACTCAGGAAGCAACTTACAGTGATTATCAAGAATTTAACGGTGTTAAGTTTCCAGGAACTAAAACAGGAAACTTAGGTCCGCAAACAGTTGAATTTAAACTGACTGATGCTAAAGTAAATGAAGGCGTTTCGGATAGTGATTTTGAATAAAACTATTCTATAAAATAAATTTAAAAACGTTTCAAGAAATTGAGGCGTTTTTTATTTAGATCTATTCACTAAATACACTCCAAATAAAATTATAAACCCTGCAACAAATTGCATTGATGTTACTTTTTCACCATCAAAAATCCCCCAAGAAATTGCAACAATTGGAATTAAATAAGTAACCGAAGAAGAAAATATTGGGTTCGATATTTGAATTAACCTATTGAACATAATTTTTGCCAAGCCTGTCCCAAACACAGCCAATATTGTTAAATATAATATTCCATTTATACTTGTGTCATTTACCTCAAAAGTTTCAAAAAAGTTTGTAAACCACAACACAATAAATGTTGGAATAATTAATAGTGTGAAATTTGCAACTGTAATACTAAATGCATCTAAATCATGTAAATATTTCTTCAAAATATTTACATTAAAAGCATACCCTATTGAAGCAATTAAAATAAAACTTGCGTAAAAATAGTCTTGATTTGGGTTCAATTCAGCACCTTTTAAAATTAAAAGTGCCGTTCCAGCAAGACCAATTAAAACACCTATAAGTTGCCTTTTTCTAAATCCAAATCCAAAAAATAAAATGCCAAAAATTAGCGTATTTAATGGTGTCAATGAATTTAAAATAGATGCAATAGAACTATCAATTTTATCAATTGCAAAAGCAAACAAAAATGCAGGAAAAAAAGAGCCAATAAAACCATTTATAGTTAAATAATACCAATGTCTTCTTTTAATTTTAATTAAACTCTTTAATCCAAATGGCAATAAAAATATAGCTGTAATCAATATTCTTAAAGCTCCTACTTGGATTGGTGTTAAACCAATTAAAGCTTTTTTCATTAAAATAAATGAACTCCCCCAAATTAATGAAAGTGTTATTAAATATACCCAACGTAATTGTTTGTTCTCCATTCTAAAAAATAAAGCACAAAAGTCGTTTAAATATTCGGATTTAAAATTTTTAGTGCCTAAATTCGCATAACATATTAATACAATACTTCTTATGAATAAAATAATACCAATTCTAATACTTGTTTTTATAGCAGTTTCTTGTAACGAACCAAAAAAAGAAACCACTGCAAAAAAAACAGATACAACATTAGAGATTACAGCTTCTTATAAAAATATTGAAGTCGATATTGAAGGAATGACTTGTGAGATTGGTTGTGCGAGATTAATTGAATCAAAATTATCTAAAGTAGATGGAATTACCTATTCAAAAGTTGATTTTGAATCAAAAAAGGGTCAATTCACTTTTGATGAAAATAAAATAAGCAAAGAGGACATTACTAATAAAATAAATAGAATTGCTGGTGGCGACTTATATAAAGCTACAAAAATAACTGATATTGAGGGAGTTATTGCAAAAACAGAGTGAATTAATTTTATCTATAATAAATTTATTGTTTATTTGTAATAATTATTAAATTTTAACATAAATCAATAATTATCAATCTAAAATGAAACAAATCAAATTTTTAATTGCAATCGCATTAATTAGTGTAATTGCTATTTCTTGTAAAGAAACAAAAAAAGAAGAAGTAAAAGAAGCTGTAGAGGTTGTTGAAGAGACAACTGAAGAAGTAAAAGAAGAAGTAGAAGTTGTTGTAGATAGCTTAGCTACTAAAGTTGAAGAAGTAAAGGAAGTTATTGAAGATGTGAAAGAAGTTATTGAAGCGGTAAAAGAATAATTTTATCTTCAAAAAAATAAAAAGTTCCAACGTGTTGGGGCTTTTTTTATGCGTTGTTATTTCTTAATGAATAATATAAAAATAGCAAACTCATAAAATATAACAACCCTATTAATTGGTGGCTCACACCAAAAAACAAAGGTATTTTTCCTTCTACATTTAGAACTGTTAAAATTCCTAATCCTATTTGAATTACTACTAAAATTAAAGAATAGTACATCCACTTTTTTGAAGCTACTTCAAGCTTATTTTTTAATTTAAAAAACATATAAATAGTTACAATACCTAATAAATAAGCCAGCATTCTATGTGTAAACTGTATAAATGCTGGTGCAAATAAATAACTATCGTAATTAATCATATTAGCCCAACTCCAATTTGTAGATTTTAATAGAACACTCGGAATAAACTCACCATTCATATCTGGCCAAGAAGGGTAATACAAACCAGCTCTCATTCCAGCGATTAATCCCGCAAAAATCATTTGAATAAATGTAACACCTAAAACAATTGTTACTAAATGTTTACCCATTGCAACTTTATTCGCCCTTATTAAATATACATCTGCAACAGTTTTAACCATGGCAGCAATTACCATTATCGCTAATATGAAATGAATTGTTAGTTTATAAGCATTTACCCAAGGTCTGTTTATCAAGCCACTTTGCACCATAATCCAACCTGCTGATGCGGTTAAAATTGTTAAAAAAACAACCAGCCCCAAACGTTTTATTAAATAAGTATCTATTTGTTTTTTCAATACGAAAAATAGAAAAGGAATTAAAAAAATAAAACCTAAAGATCGTACCCAAAGTCTATGAAAATATTCCCAGAAATAAATAAATTTAAACTCCTGTACTGTAAATGTTGAATTTATTTTATGAAACTGAGGGGTATTTTTATATAATTCGAATGCTTCTAACCACTGTTCAGTATTTAAAGGCGGAATAACACCTGTAATTATATCCCAACGCGTTATAGAAAGCCCCGAACCTGTTAAACGTGTAATACCACCTAAAACAACTTGCCCAATTAGCATAATTAAACCAACCAATAACCAACCTCTAATTATTTTTGTGTATTTAAAATTGTGCGTTAACATTTATTTCCATTCTAAAGTTTCAATTAAATGCATCATGTCTTTTTCTAAGTATTTTATTGCTGGTACAATAGAGTCGTAATTTGGTTTTACATAAAAATACAATGCTCCAGAAAGTACGTGTTTTACACTGTCAGTCACTCTAAATTGAATATTTGTAGCCACATTTCCTTCAATGGTATACAAACTTCCAAAAACCTTTTTTTCAAAATTTTCATATTCCTTAGGAGCATTAATTACATCAGCTTTTATGGTGTGTTCAAAAGTAAGCTTTTCAACTTCTTTTAAAATTTCTTGTAGGTTATTATCTACTGCTCTATAGGTAATATGAATGGTTGCTTTAAGTTTTGGGTATTCTAGAGTTATCCAACAATTATTTTTAAAGTTAATTTTTACTGAATTAGAAACTTCAAAACTATAAGGACAATTTGTCGCTATTTTTTTATAAGATGGAGTTGGATAGTGTAACTTTAAATAAGGATTTGGTTTTGGCAACGTTTCACCACCACAAGAAACTATTAGAATCTCAATAATAAATACAATAATTAAGTTTTTCATTTTAATTATTTCTGTTAATGGTAATTTTCACTTGTTTTATTCTCTTTTGGTCCATAGACTCAATTTTAAACAAAAAATTGGTGAATTTTATTATTTCATTTTTCCGAGGAAATTTTCCATGGATTTCTAATATAAACCCAGCAATTGTTTCAGATTCACCTTTTTGTTCATCAAACAAATCGACATTTCCAATTTCTAAAATTTTATAAAAGTCTTTTAAATTCGTTTTACCTTCAAATATATAATTATTTGTATCTAACTTGGTATATAGCAAATCATCATCGTCAAATTCATCACTAATATCCCCAACAATTTCTTCAATTACATCTTCTAATGTAATAATTCCACTTGTACCACCATATTCATCAACAACAATGGCTAAATGGTTTTTCTTCTCTTGAAATTCTTTTAACAAATCATCCAATTTTTTATTTTCAGGAACAAAAAAAGGTTCTCTTATTAGCTTATTCCAATTAAAATCTTTCTTATTTAAATGCGGTAATAAGTCTTTCGCATATAAAACGCCAATAATTTTATCAATGTTTTCTTTATACACTGGGTTTCTTGAAAAACCGTTTTCAACAATTTTGGCTACAACTTCTTCATACGTTTCTGTAATACTTAACGCAAATATGTCAATTCTAGGAATCATAATTTGGCTAGTTTCTGTATTTCCAAAGTTTACAATCCCTTCTAATATTTTTTGTTCATCTTTTGTAGTAGCTTCATTTGAAGTTAATTCTAATGCCTGTGATAATTTTTCTACTGATAAATTAGATTGTTTTTTTTCTAATCTGTTTTCAACAACATTTGTTAAACTCATTAATGGTACACTAATAACCGTTAATAACAAATTTAGAACCTTTAGTGGATATGCCATAAATGAGGCAAATTTCAATGCGTTTCTTGTTGCGTATACTTTTGGTAAAACTTCTCCAAACAATAAAATTAAAAAGGTTACTAATACAACCTCAATTCCAAATTTTAACACATCAGGAGTAATTTTACTAAATACCGTATCACCTATATATGCAAATATTAATACAATTAAAATATTAATAAAATTGTTTGAGATAAGTATTGTTGCTAGTAATTTTTGTGGATTATCTAATAACTCAGCTACTCGTTTCTCAACTCTTGATTTAGATTCTGCAGCCTTTGTAAGTGCTTCTTGAGAAAGTGAAAAAAATGCTACTTCTGCTCCAGAAATTAGCGCCGAAAGAGCTAATAAAAGCAGTAGAACTATAGCGCTTGACAATAGCCAATAATTAATACTTTCAATAAATAAAATTAGTAAAATCGTGGGTTCAGGATCCAAATTAATTTCAATTTAATTAAACTTAGAATGGTAAATCATCATCATCTGCACCATCATTAATAGATTTTTCTTGATTTGTAGGTTCAGCAGGTTTTTTAACTTCGGCTGGCTGTTGAGACGAACTTAAATCACTTTTAGTTGTTAAAAACGTCATATCTATAACGTGAATTTCAGTAGTGTATCTTTTAACTCCATCTTCACCTTCCCATTGGCGTGTTTTTATACGTCCTTCACAATACACTTTATCGCCTTTATTTAAATATTTTTCGCAAATTTCAGCAAGTTTATTTCTTACCACAATATTGTGCCACTCTGTAGTAGTTACCTTTTCTCCTGTCTGCTTATTGGTGTATGTTTCATTTGTTGCAATAGGGAAACGACCTATAGAATTTCCCCCTTCAAAATAATGCATTTTTACTTCATCTCCTAAATGCCCAATAAGTATTACTTTGTTTATTGTACCAGCCATAATTTTAATTCATTTATATATCAAAAGTACTAAAAAATTTAGTTGCTTTTATATTGATTTAAAAAATTATCAATTAAGGTAGAAACAGGGTATTTTTTTACTGAAGACCATGGATGTGAAAAATTTGATGAATTTGACGTTTTTACCACCCAAAATTTCGTGTAAATATACTGATGTGATAATTTATGAGCCATTACTTCTTTATTAAAAAGTTGAATAGTTGTAGGCAGTTTTTTAAATAATTCGTTAAATTTCTCATGTTCAACTAACTGATTTTCATCTATTCCTTCTGAAGTTTCAATTAACGGAAACTCATACAAATTTAGCCAAATTCCTTTTTCTCGTTTTACTAATTTAGTTTTATTATCCTTCGTTAAAATTACCAAATAATTAAAATATCGCTTCCTAATTTTTATCTTTTTCTCCTTTACAGGAAGTTCTTTAATTTGTTTTTTTGATAGTGCTACGCAACTAGTGTTTAAAGGACAAATTGTACAATCTGGATTTTGAGGTTTGCACATTCGTGCCCCAAATTCCATCACAGCCTGATTATGGTTTCCTGAATTTTCAACATCTAATAGTTGTTGCGCTAATTGCTTAAATTCCTTAACTCCTTTTCTTGAATTAATTGGTGTATATATCCCAAAATAACGAGCTAGCACTCTATAAACATTCCCATCTACAACAGCAGTTGCCTCATTATAACAAATTGAAGCAATTGCCGAAGCAGTGTAATCACCTACACCTTTAAGTTTAATTAGATCGTTATAATTTGTAGGGAATTTACCCTTTAATTCACTTACAATATATTTAGCTGAAAAATGTAAGTTTCTAGCTCTTGAATAATACCCTAACCCCTGCCATAATTTTAACACCTGTTCTTCTGAAGCATTTGCTAAATCAATTACTGCTGGAAAATTCTCAACAAACTTAAAATAATAACTCATTCCCTGATCAACTCTCGTCTGCTGAAGAATAATTTCAGACAACCATATATGGTAAGGGTTTACCGTAGCACGCCAAGGTAAATTTCTTTTATTATGTAAATACCACAATACTAATTGATTAGAAAAACTCATTGCTTTTTTATAAAATGCAATAATACAAGATTTAATTGATTAAATTTTAGTGAATTAACTTTTTGAAATTGATTTATATATCCTATATTTGCCGTCTTAATTTTATAATAACAAATAACTATAATAGAAAATGACGAAAGCAGAAATCGTATCAAGTATTTCAGATAAGTCTGGAATAGAAAAAGCTGATGTTTTAGCAACTGTTGAAGCGTTTATGGACGAGGTAAAAATATCTTTAGAAAAAGGTGATAATGTTTATTTAAGAGGTTTTGGTAGTTTTATAATTAAAACTAGAGCTGAAAAAACTGGAAGAAACATTTCAAAAAACACAACTATTAAAATTCCTGCACACAACATACCTTCATTTAAACCTGCAAAAGTATTTGTAGAAGGTGTAAAAAGCAAAGTAAGTATTAAGTAGGCACAACATAATTTATTAACATAAAAATATCCTTTTATTATGCCAAGTGGTAAAAAAAGAAAAAGAGCTAAAATCTCTACTCATAAACGTA
>CAYPNJ010000037.1:0-18505 GCA_964412305.1 uncultured Lutibacter sp.
GTCTTGGAGTAGCCGTTATATTTGTAATGGCCATTACAGTTCCTTTAAACTGGTTATTAGACACGTACATATTAAAAGATGGAGCTTTAGCTTGGTTAGGCCCTGAATATGCAGTATATGATTTAAGCTTCTTATCATTTATTATGTTTATTGCTACCATTGCAACAATGGTGCAATTAGTAGAAATTATAGTGGAGAAATTTTCTCCATCATTATACAATTCATTAGGTATATTTTTACCATTAATAGCAGTAAACTGTGCAATTTTAGGGGGTTCATTATTTATGCAATCTCGTGAAATTCAAACACTAGGCTTAGCTTTTAATTATGGTGTTAGTTCAGGTATTGGGTGGTTTTTAGCAATTATAGCAATTGCAGCTATTCGTGAAAAAATTAGATATTCAAATGTACCACCTCCATTAAGAGGGTTAGGAATTACATTTATTATTACGGGTCTAATGGCCATTGGTTTTATGAGCTTTGGAGGAATGTTAACAGGCGGTGAAGAAGAAGAAGCTAAAGAAACGGAAACTGTAAAAGTTGAAGTAGTAAAAGAAGCTATTGATGTAGCTAATAACGAAAAAGAAACAAAAGAATAATGATGATATTAGCAGCAAATACCCTAGGTACAATTGTAGCAACAGTAGTAGCATTTTTAGTTTTAACACTATTATTAGTTGCAGTATTATTATATGTAAAGCAAAAATTATTACCTTCAGGTCCCGTTAAAATTAAAATTAATGGAGAAAAAGAAATTGAAGTAGCTTCTGGAAGTAATTTATTAACGACTTTGAGTAACGAGAAAATATTTTTACCATCAGCTTGTGGTGGAGGAGGAACTTGTATTCAGTGTGAATGTCACGTACACTCTGGTGGAGGTGAAGCATTACCTACTGAAACACCTCATTTTACGCGTAAACAATTACAATCTGGGCTTCGTTTATCTTGTCAGGTTAAAGTAAAACAAGATATGGATATTTCAATTCCAGAAGAAGTATTTGGAATTAAAAAATGGGAAGCAACTGTTGTTAGAAATTATAATGTAGCATCTTTTATTAAGGAGTTTGTAGTTGAAATACCAGAAGATATGGGTTATAAAGCAGGTGGGTATATTCAAATTGAAATACCAGCTTGTGAAATTGATTTCAAAAATATGGATATTACAGCGCATCCTGACGAACATGAAACTCCTGATAAATTCCAAATGGAATGGGATAAGTTTGGTTTATGGGATCTTAAAATGTCTAATAAAGAACAAGTTGAACGTGCATACTCTATGGCTTCTTACCCTGCTGAAGGAAGAGAAATTATGTTGAATGTTCGTATTGCAACACCACCTTGGGATAGAGCTAAAAATGGATGGATGAGTGTAAACCCAGGGATTGCATCATCATATATTTTCTCTCGTAAACCAGGTGATAAAGTTACTATATCAGGTCCTTACGGTGAATTCTTTATCAATGAATCTGATGCTGAAATGTTATACGTTGGTGGTGGTGCTGGTATGGCACCAATGCGTTCACATTTATATCATTTGTTCAATACCTTAAAAACAGGAAGAACAGTTACTTATTGGTATGGTGGGCGTTCTAAACGTGAATTGTTCTATGCTGAACATTTCTATAAGTTAGAAAAAGAATTTCCAAACTTTAGATTTTACTTAGTATTATCTGAGCCAATGCCTGAAGATAATTGGGTAAATAAAAAAGATTTTAAAGATAAAGAAGGAGATGGATTTACAGGGTTTGTACACCAAGCAGTAATTGATGAGTACTTATCTAAACATGAAGCTCCGGAAGATCTAGAATTATATTTCTGTGGACCACCATTAATGAACAAAGCTGTTCAAAAGATGGGAGAAGATTTTGGTATGGCAGATGAAAATATTCGATTTGATGACTTTGGAGGATAATCAAAAGTTATCAATAAATTAATTATAAAAAATCCGATATCTTTGTGTCGGATTTTTTTATGAATTAAATGTAAATGAGTAAACCACTTTCACAACAAGAATTACATAATTTAGCAATGAATATTGTTGGAAAAGATTTAGAGGCTAAAGGATATGAATTTATAGCTGTAAATAGCCAATTAAAGCGTAATCCACAATTTGTTTGTGTAGATAAAGAAAATACCCGCTACTTTGTAATTGTTAAAGTAGCTGAAGTCTCAGATTATCCAATCCCATACGACATTGTTTGGATGGAAACATTTAAAAACCATGCCAGAAAACAACAAGCCAAAGTTTTATTTGCAGGTGTTGGTATTGGAAATATTAATGATAAAAGTTCACCACCTAATATAAATGAAGAGTACTTATTACAGTATGAAGGACTACAATTGTTAGCTATTGAATTAAACTAAAAAAACACGCTTATTGCGTGTTTTTTTAGTTTAAAATAGAAATTACTTATTCTATTTTATTTTCTAACAATTCAAAGAATTGGTCAAGTTTAGGCATTAAAACAATACGAGTTCTTCTGTTTCTAGCCCTTCCTTCAACAGTGTCATTACTTCCTAAAGGCATATATTCACTTCTACCAGCAGCAACTAAACGGCTAGGTTCAATACTAAAATCGTTTTGTAAAACTCTAATAACAGCTGTAGAACGTTTCACACTTAAATCCCAATTATCTTTTATACTTGAGTTGCTAATTACTTTCTTATTATCTGTATATCCTTCAACCATTACTTCTAATTCTGGCTGAGCATTAATAACTTCAGCAACTTTACCTAATACAGCTTTTGCATTACTTGAAATAGTTGCGCTTCCGCTTTTAAACAATAACTTATCTGCAATAGAAATATAAACTACTGTTTTTTCAACATCTACTTGAATATCATCATCATGGAAACCATCTTTTAACACTTTTTTCAATTTAAACCCTATAGCAATATTTATAGAATCCTTACGAGTAATTGCTTTTCGAATGTAAGTAATATATTCATCCTTTTTACCCATTTGAGCTAAGGTTTCTTTAATGTTATCTGAAGCAGATTTAGATAAAACAGTTAAGTTATCAACATATTCTAATGTTTTTTCTTTATCCTTTTTTAAGTAATCAACTTGTTGTTCAAGAGAAGATATTTTCCCTTCATTTTCAATTCTACACTTCATTAAGCCTGCCTTAGTATCAACTAATTCTTGACTTTTTTTGTTGTAATTTCCTTCTAGTTCAGTGTATTTTTTTTGTGACACACAAGAACTTAACATCACAGAAGTTGTAATAACTAATACAAATAATTTTTTCATAATTTAAAATACTTTAGTAAAAAACAAAGTTAGAAAAAAGAAGTTTAGAATTTACAGTTTGAAAATAAATTATGAAGATTTTAAGATATATTAAAATTGTATATTTGTTGGAGTTAATTTTTTAGAAAATAGTATCGTGAAAAACCTACTGTTTGTAGTATTTGTACTTGCTTTTATTTCTTGCGAAAAAAAGAATGATAATTTTAAAATAATTAAAGGCAATGCAATTGGGACCACATTTTCAATTAAGTATGTGTCAGAAAGTAATTTAAACTTTCAAACTAAAATTGATAGCTTGGTAAAAGCGGTTAATAAATCGGTTTCAACATATATTCCTTCGTCAGACATTTCAAAAATTAATAAAGGAGATACTACAGTTGTAGTTGATCATTTTTTTGAAGAGGTTTTCTTTAAATCGGAAAAAATTTATATAAATACGAATGGTGATTTTGATCCTACAGTTGGAATTTTAGTCAACGCCTGGGGTTTTGGCCCTGAAAAATCTACTAAAAATTTAGATTCGGCAAAAATAAAAGAACTTTTAACCTATGTTGGTTTTAATAAAGTAAGCATTAAAAATAAAAAAGTAATTAAATTATATTCTGAAATTTATTTTGATTTTAATGCCATAGCAAAAGGATATTTGGTTGATATTGTTGGGCGTATTTTTGAACAAGAGGGGATTCATAATTACATGGTAGAAATAGGAGGTGAAATTAGGGCTAGAGGTGTAAATCAGTATGGTAATTTTTGGAGAATTGCTATAGAGAACCCAAACGAAGATGGTACGCGTTCTTTTGCAACAACTATACAATTACGTAATGAATCTATGGCTACTTCAGGGAATTACCGAAAATATAGAACTACAGATGATGGTACAAAATATGTACACACTATAAATACTAAAACGGGTTTTGCTACAGAGAGTAATTTGCTGAGTGCTTCAGTTATTTGTAAAACAGACTGTGCAGATGTTGATGGCTATGCAACGGCATTTATGGCTATGGGTTTAGAAAAATCTCAAGAGTTTTTAAAAGAAAATACTGAGCTAAAAGCATTTTTAATTTATGCTAATGATAAAGGGGAAATGCAACTATATAAGTCAGCGAATTTTGATGATTAAATTATTTAAAGCAAACAGGTAAAATTTCGCCATTTGTTAAACAATATTTTTTCACTAAATCTTCGGCTAATTTTTCTGAATAATTTACTTCTTCAACTTTAAATCCAACATTTCGTAGTCTATCAAAATAGTCTCTTCCATAAATACGAACGTGGTCATATTGTCCAAAATGTTTCGTGCGTTCTTCAGAAGAAGTTATTAAAAAATCTTCATAAGTTTTTGCTCTTTCCAGTTCTTGAGGAATTTGAAAAATACCCATTCCACCGGGTTTTAAAACTCTAAATAGCTCATGCATTGCCTTATTATCGTCTTCAATATGCTCTAATACGTGATTTGCAAACACCATATCAAATGAGTTATCTTGAAAAGGTAAGTCACAAATATCAGCTTTCACATCAGCAATTGGTGAAAATAAATCTGCTGTGGTATATGTTAAGTTTGGTAGTTTTTTAAAGCGTTTTAAAAAACATTGTTCAGGAGCAATGTGCAATACTTTATTAGGCTCTGTAAAAAAATCAGTATCATTTTTTAAATACAACCAAAGTAACCTGTGGCGTTCTAACGAAAGTGTACTTGGAGATAAAGCATTTGGTCTTTGTGCACCATACCCATATGGTAAAAAACTCCTAAAACTTTTATTGTCAATAGGGTCTGTAAATTTAGTCCCCTTTAAAAATAAGGCTAATAAAGGTCTAACCAAATAACTAACTTTAATTAAAATAGGTCTTGGAATAGTGTTTAGTATGAATTTAAATAACCTTTTCAAAAGCTCTATTATGAATTAAATTTATAATCTTTCCTTACAGGATAAAAAGTATCTGTTAATTTACAAGCTGTTAAAGCTAAACTCATCTTCTTCATTACTTTCTATACCTAATGCTTCATAAACATATTTAAATGTTGAAAGTAATTCTGGTTTTCCGTTTACAATGGCAACATCGTGTTCAAAATGCGCACTTGGTTTACCATCTTTAGTTAAGATAGTCCATCCATCATTTAACTGGTTAATTTGATGTGTTCCCATATTAACCATAGGTTCAATAGCAACTACCATTCCTTCAACAAATTTTTTACCTCTTCCTCTTCTGCCGTAATTTGGCATTTCAGGGTCTTCATGCATTTCTCTTCCTAAACCATGACCCACTAATTCTCGCACAATTCCGTAGCCATGTTTTTCGCAATGATTTTGAATTGCAAAACCTACATCTCCAACTCTTTTTCCTACTCTAAGTTCACGGATACCAGCATACAAACTTTCTTTGGTGATTTGCAATAATTTTTTGGTTTCTTTTGCTACATTTCCAACTTCAAAAGTATAAGCATGGTCACCGTAAAAGCCATTTTTTAACGCACCACAATCAATAGAAATAATATCCCCATCTTCCATAGGTTTGTCATTAGGAATTCCATGTACAATTTGAGCGTTGGGACTCATACACAATGTATTTGGAAAATCATATAATCCTAAAAACCCAGGAATAGCTCCCTGTTCTCTAATGAAATCTTCAGCTAATTTATCTAAATATAATGTGCTTACACCCGGTTTTACTTCCTTGGCAAGTATTCCTAAAGTTTTAGATACTATTAAAGCACTTTCGCGCATTAATTCAATTTCTTCACTAGTTTTTATTACAATCATTTCAACATAAAATTTGTTGTGCAAAGGTACTTTAAAAAAAACAATTTCAAAGTTTTGTAGGAGTTGTAAATATAAAAACAGAGTGCTTTCCAAAAAGTGACTTTTGGCAGGTTTTTTACTCAAAATCATTCGTAAATTTGCAACATAATTTAAAATTATAGATTATGTATAAAGCAGTAACAGCAGAAGAGGCTGTAAAAATTATAAAATCAAACGATAGAGTATATATTCAAGCAGCCGCATCTGTACCTCAAGAGTTAATCAATGCGATGACTAACAGATATGAGGAATTAAGAAACGTAGAAGTTTGTCACCTGCATTTAGAAGGAGAAACACCATATGCAGATCCAAAATATAAAGATAGTTTTCATGTAAATTCATTGTTTATAGGTCATAATGTTCGTCATACTTTAAAAGCAGGAAACGGATCATATACTCCCGTTTTTTTAAGTGAAGTTCCGTTATTGTTTAAGCGAAATATATTACCACTTGACGTTGCGCTTATTCAAGTTTCACCTCCAGATAGACATGGATATTGCTCCTTAGGAGTATCTGTTGAAGCTATATTAGCCGCAATTGATAATGCTAAACACGTTATTGCGTTAATAAATCACCAAATGCCTCGTGTACATGGTGAAGGAATTATTCATATTTCTGAATTAAATACTTTTGTTGAAGTTGACAGACCAGTACCTGAATTTATTTTACCAACACCTAATGAAGTTGAAAATAAAATTGGAGATCATATTGCAGAACTTATTGATGATAAAAGTACACTTCAAATGGGGATAGGTTCTATACCTAATGCCGTATTATCTAGGTTAGGAAATCATAAAAATCTTGGATTGCATACAGAAATGTTTTCAGATGGGGTGATAGATTTAATTTTAAATGATGTAATTAATAGCAATTTTAAAGGTGTTAATTCTGGAAGAGCGCTAGCTACATTTTTAATGGGCTCTAAACGTTTGTATGATTATGTAGATGACAATCCGTTTGTAGAAATGCGTTCATGTGATTATGTAAATGATGTAGCCATTATTAGAAAAAACCCAAAAATGGTTGCGATAAACTCTGCAATACAAGTTGATTTATCTGGACAAGTTTGTGCTGATTCTATAGGTACAAGAATGTATTCAGGAGTTGGTGGACAAATGGATTTTATTAGAGGCGCTTCATTAAGTGAAGGAGGTAAAGCAATTATAGCAATGCCTTCTATGACTAATAAAGGAATTAGTAGAATTGTACCTTTTTTAAATCCGGGAGCTGGAGTTGTGACTACAAGAGCACACGTACAGTATATTGTTACAGAATATGGTGTTGCTAACTTATATGGAAAAACTATAAAACAACGATTGGCTGAGTTGGTTAAAATTGCGCATCCAGATCATAGAGAGCGTATTGAAAGAGAATATTTTGATGCGCCAAAATAGAAGAATAATTACCCAAAGATGGAAAAAGCCGGTATTCAGAATTTGAATATCGGCTTTTTGCTAGTTGTTTTTTAATAAATTAATCTTCGTAAGAGTGTTTATAAGGTGCACCACTAACAATTTTTAAAATATCAGCTTCAACAGTTTCTCTTGGGTATTCAACAAATCTTCCTAATACGTTGTCATCTTTATAAAAAATAAATGTTGGAACTCTTTCAATGTTAAAACCTTCTTGTAAATTATTTGGTGTTGATTTACTTCTGTCAACAGCAACAAATTCTAAATTGTTATAGTTGAAACCTGCTTCATCTAAAATTTTATAGAATATAGGTGTTTGTTCTTGACTATCGCCACACCATGTCCCCATAAAAGCTTTTATGGTAACATTTTTTAAAAGTGGCTTCAATTGTTCAATTACACTTTTATTAGTTTTGTAACCTTCGTAATTTGGTGTAAACCACCCGTTAAAAGGCTCTTGAAGAAAACTTTCTTTATTAGCAATACCAATTAAATAACCATCAGTATTAATTTTAGCGGTGGCTTCTTTTTTTAGAGCTGAACAACTAATTGTAGCAATTAAAATGAAGCTTAATAATATGTATTTCATTTTGTAAAATTTAATTTCAGTAAATCTACAAAATTAAATTAATGAATGTTGTGTCATTACTTTTGGTTGTTCAACTCCCATTAATTTTAAAATTGTAGGAGCAATGTCACCTAAAACACCACTTTCAATAGTTTTTAAATCTTTGTCAACTAAAATAAATGGAACTGGATTTGTTGTATGTGATGTATGAGGAGAACCATCAGGATTCATCATAATTTCACAGTTTCCATGATCGGCAATTATTAATGTTGTATAATCGTTTTCATTAGCTACAGTAACAACATCCTTAACACATTGGTCAACTGCTTCACAAGCTTTAATGGCAGCTTCCATAATACCTGTATGTCCAACCATATCTCCATTTGCAAAGTTTAAGCACACAAAATCAACTTCTTTTTTATTCAATTCAGGAATAATAGCATCTCTAATTTCAAAGGCGCTCATTTCTGGTTGTAAGTCGTATGTTGCAATTTTTGGCGATGGACATAACAATCTTTTTTCACCTTCAAATTCTTGTTCTCTTCCTCCTGAAAAGAAAAATGTAACATGTGGGTATTTTTCTGTTTCTGCAATTCTAATTTGTTTTTTACCTGCTTTTTCTAATACTTCACCTAAAGTTTCCTTTAAATTATCTGAGTTGTAAATTACGCTGATGTTTTTAAAGGTTTCATCATAATTTGTCATTGTATTATAATGCAATGGCAAGGCTTTCATGTTAAACTCAGGAAAATCTTTTTGTGAAAGTACATTTGTAAGTTCTCTTCCTCTATCAGTTCTATAATTGAAGAAAATAACTACATCATCAGCTTTAATTTGTGCTTTTGGAGAACCATTTTCATTGGTCATTATAATTGGTTTGATAAACTCATCGGTCACATCGTTAGCATAACTTTCTTTAATACTATCAATGGCATTGGTAGATTTTATACCAGTTGCCTGTACCAAAGCATCATATGCTATTTTAACTCGTTCCCAACGGTTATCTCGATCCATTGCATAATAACGACCCGTAATTGAAGCTAATTCACCAGTTGTTTTAATCATGTGTTCTTGAATATCGTTGATAAAGTATTCCCCTGATTTAGGGTCACAATCTCTACCATCTGTAAAAGCATGTAAAAACACATTTTCAGCATTATTTTCAGCTGCAACATCTAAAAGGCCTTTTAAATGATTTATATGTGAGTGAATTCCTCCATTAGAAACCAATCCTAATAAATGAATATTTTTATTATTTTCCTTTGCATAAGAAAGTGCGTTTAGTAAAACTTTTTCTTTTCCCAACGTTTTATTTTCAACAGCCATATTTATTTTTACTAAGTTTTGGTACACAATTCTACCAGCACCTAAATTCATATGTCCAACTTCACTATTCCCCATTTGTCCTACAGGCAAACCAACATGTTCACCATCAGTACGTAAACTTGCATTTGCGTAACGGTTGTATAAACTATCTATATATGAGGTTTTAGCATTGAAAATTGCTGAAACTTTTGGATCTTGAGTAATTCCCCATCCATCTAAAATCATTAAAATCACTTTCTTATTCATCAAAATATCTATTTATTTTTAAGTGTCAAATATACGAAGTATTAATTGTACTGTTTTTAAAATTTACTAAAACGATTGCGAAAAAGTTGTTTAAAATAAACAATTTTGGTTTTCACATCAATTTTAAGTTTGTTTACATCAAAGTACAGTTAAAGACTTGTTAATTGAGGTTTTAGGGTATAACAAATAATTAGTTTTGGCGTCTTAATAAAAAACAATATTAACTTTAACTATTACATAGTATGAAAAAATTAATTTTATCAATCGCCTTATTATCTGTTATTTTAGTTTCTGCAAAAAATGAAACTTCAAACAATAATTTAAAAATAACATCATCAACTTATGCAATGAGTGTAAATGCTTTTTGTAAGTTAATTCAAATGGGAGATGTTGAAACAGTAAAAACTTTAATTGAAGACGGAATAGATGTAAACAAAAAATCTATGGGGTTAACTCCTTTAATGTTTGCAGCACGACATAACAGAGTTGAAATTGTAAAACTCTTAATTAAGAACGGAGCGAAATTAAAAGTAACATCTGACCGAAAAAAAATATCAGCTCTAAAATGGGCCCAACTATCTGGAGCAAAAGATGCGTATGCAGTTATTGAAATGGCTATTGCAGAACAAAAAAGTAGAAAGAGGAGAAAATAATTAGTGTTACTATTGCTAGGCTGAAATTTATTTCAGCCTTTTTTATGTTAAGAATTAGAAATCAATTTTCTTAAAAATTGTAACTTCCCAACATAAAAATGTAAAAATGACTAAAACAATAAAGTTTAATGAAGTAACTAATAGGTTACCAAAACATCTACATCAATTTATTGTTAAGCAACCATATAAAGAATATACAGCTCAAAATCAGGCTGTATGGAGGTACGTCATGCGAATGAATATAGATTATCTTAGTAAAGTTGCACATGAATCATATATTAAAGGTTTAGAAAAAACAGGTATTTCTGAAGATTTCATTCCAAAAATGGAAGGTATGAATCGTATTTTAAAAGATATAGGTTGGGCTGCTGTTGCTGTTGATGGATTTATACCTCCCAATGCTTTTATGGAATTTCAAGCGTATAATGTATTGGTAATTGCTTCAGATATAAGAACTCTTGAACATATTGAATATACACCTGCACCAGATATAATTCACGAAGCTTCAGGACACGCACCCATAATTGCAAATCCTGAATATGCAGAGTATTTAAGAAGGTTTGGCGAGATAGGTTGTAAGGCAATTTCTTCAGTAAAAGACTTTGAAATGTATGAAGTAATTCGCTTACTTTCTATTTTAAAAGAAGATCCAAATTCTTCAGAACAAGAAATACAAAATGCACAGATAGAAGTAGAAAGTTTGCAAAATAATATGGGTGAACTTTCTGAAATGGCACAAATTAGAAATTTACATTGGTGGACTGTTGAATATGGATTAATTGGTAGTGTTGACAATCCTAAAATTTATGGAGCAGGATTACTTTCTTCAATAGGTGAAAGCAAATGGTGTTTAACTGATAAAGTGAAAAAAGTACCATATTCAATTGAAGCTGCTTTTCAAAATTTTGATATCACAAAACCCCAACCACAATTATTTGTGACGCCTAATTTTGCACATTTAAGTCTTGTTTTAGAAGAGTTTGCAAATAAAATGGCAATTAGAAAAGGTGGTTTAAAGGGAGTTCAAAAGCTAATTAATTCTAAAAATTTAGGAACTGTAGAATTAAGTACTGGAATACAAATTTCAGGAGTTTTCACAAATGTTATTGTTGATGAAAACAATAAGCCAGTTTATATTCAAACAGCAAGTGAAACAGCTTTAGCAAGTAGAGATAAAGAGTTAATAGGCCACGGAATTGAATATCATTCAGAAGGGTTTGGAAGTCCGATAGGGAAATTAAAAGGTATTAATTTAGCCATTGAAGACATGTCTCCAAAAGATTTAGAAGTCTATGGAATTTTTGAAGGAAAAAGAACAACGTTGCTTTTTGAAGGTGCTATTAAAGTTGAAGGTGAGGTTATAACAGGGAAAAGAGATTTGAAAGGAAAAATTTTATTAATTTCTTTTAAAAATTGTACTGTTACACAAAATAGTACAGTACTTTTTAAACCCGAATGGGGAGTTTACGATATGGCTGTTGGAAAAGAAATAACTTCGGCTTATGCAGGGTCAGCTTCAGTAAATTCATTTAAAAACATTGGAAAAATATCAGATAATAAAACGCATAAGATTAAGTATTCTACAAAAGAATTAAGGCTCCACAAATTGTGCGAAATGGTTGCTGAAATACGGAAAAATAAAGTTTTAGATATTGATAAGTTAACTTCAATTTTTGAAATCCTTAAAGAGAATTACAACACAGATTGGTTATTGCCTTTAGAAATGTTTGAACTTGTTTATAACTCAAAAAGCAAATTAGAATTAGAAATGTTAAATTATTTAACTCAATTAAAGGAAGTTAAGAAATATATTCAACTTATAGATAGCGGTTTAAAATTAATCAAAAATAATAATTAGTAACCTTCATTACCAAAATTTATATATAAATAGTTATATTTGCGCCAAAATTAAAATTAAAAATAATGAGTTTTTTTGGTTTATTTGGTGGTGGTACTAGTGGAGAGTCTATTGAAGAATATTTAAATGATGGTGCAATTGTTATTGATGTTAGAACTGTTGAAGAATTTGCAGGCGGGCATGTGAATGGTTCAAAAAACATTGTTTTAAATGTAATACCGGGTAAAGTAGCAAAGATTAAAGCGATGAATAAAAAGATAATTGCTGTTTGTAGAAGTGGCGCTAGGAGCGGACAAGCTACATCATTTTTAAAACAACAAGGCGTTGATGTAATTAATGGAGGACCTTGGCAAAATGTTGATAAATTTGTAAATTAAAAATAAGTCACATATAATAAAAAAGAGAAGCTTTAGCTTCTCTTTTTTATTGCTCAATTTTTAAATAATTTTGTATTTTTTACCTTTTACTACTGCTTCCATTTTATTATGAACTTGTAATTTTTTATAAATATTTTCAATATGTTTTCTCACGGTTGATGGTGAAATTATCAAATTTTTAGCTATTTCATGATAATTTAAACCCGTACTTAAATGCTCTAAAATTTCCGTTTCACGATTGGTAAGTTTTGTTAGTTTAATATCACTACATTCTTTAATTAGATTTGGATTTCTAAGTAGGTTTAGTGTTTTTAAAGCAATACTAGGGGTCATAGGAGCACCACCATTTACAACTTCTAAAATACATTTATATAAATGTTCAGCATCAATTTCTTTTAATAAATAACCATTTGCACCAGCTTTAATGGCGTTAAAAATGTTTTCATCATCATCAAATACGGTGAGCATTATTATTTTAATGTGCGGATATTTATTTTTAATAATTTCAGTAGCTATAATGCCATTCATTTCTGGCATTTGAATATCCATTAAAATAACATCAATATTATGATTAATTTCAAGTTTTCCAATTAGTTCAGCGCCATTTACACTTTTGAATTTATAATTTAAATCTTTAAAAAAAGATAATTTTTCAATCACTGCTTTAGCTAAAAAGCTGTTGTCTTCTGCAATGGCTATTTTAAGATTCATAAGAGTGATGTTTAGGTTATGTATAAATTTATGTATTAAAACAGTGTTAAACTATACGGCATTTGTCTTATTTTTTAGGCATAAAATTTTTATAATTGTACCTTTATTAATTTTAGAATCTATAGAAATTTCCCCACCAACTTCATCAATTCTATGTTGCATGTTTTCTAAGCCATTTCCAAACTTAACAGTATTAATATTAAACCCTTTACCATTATCTTTAATCTCAATAAGCAGTTTGTTAGTTGTTTCATAGATGTTTACGGAAATTTCAGAGGCGTTTGCATATTTTATGGAGTTTTGTATTGCTTCTTGAATAACTCTAAAGATACTGATCCCTTTAATTGAAGAAAAGGAAATAGCACTTTCAACATTGGAATTGAAATTAAATTGAAGATTTTTTGTGGCAGTTTTGGCTTTTTCTATAAAAGTTAGCAATCTTCCTTGAAAATCTTGATAAGAAATGTTGTTTTTATTCATTGCCCATATAGTATCTCTTAATTGAGAAATGGTATTGCTTGCAAATTGGTTAATTTCAGAAAGCTTATTTTTTAAGTTGTTATCTAAATTTTTTGTAACAAATTTTAAATTATCAATAGAGGAAATTATAAAGGTAAGTTGAGAGCCAATATTGTCATGTAAATCACGTGAAATTCGTAGTCGTTGATCTTGTAAGTCATTATATTTTTGAGCTTCTTTTAATGCTAATTTATTTTTAAATTCTTTACGTTTATGTTGCTGTTTAATAAACAATCCATAAGAAATGATACATAATAGGAGCGTTACAGAACCTAACATAAATAATAAGAAATAATTATTTTTTATTTTTAATTCATTTTTAAGAATTTGCTCTTTTTGTAATAAAATTTCTTTTTCTTTTTTTTCGGTTTCAAATTCTATTTGTAATTCTGCAACTTTATTATTGGTTTTTGTATTTAAAGTACTATCCTTTAAGCTTTGGTAAATAGTATTGTAATTAAAAGCATTCTTATAATTGCTAATGGCTAGATACGATTTTGTTAAATACTTAGTACAATATTTTTGTAAGGAAATAAAATTATTTTTTAAAGACAGGTTGTATCCTTTTTTAAAATTTACAATTGCTTTTTTGTATTCTTTTTTTGCAAAATAAAGATCACCATAATACACATAATTATCTGTAATTCCATAAGTGTCATTACGTTTTAATCTGATGACATGTGAACTATCAATATATTTTTTAGCAATATTAAAATTGTTGAGATATATGTGAACCGTTGCCAAATGAACATAACCATAGGGAACACCTATACTATCATTTTTTTGCTTGTTAATTTTAAGAGCCTTGTTATGATAATAAATAGCACTATCGTAATTTTTTAGCATACCTTGTAAAATACCATAATTGTCGTAAGTAGCATTTAAATTATTATTACTAGGAGTTTTACGACTGTATTTTAATCCTTTACGCATATAATGTAAAGCATTTTTAAGATCTTCGTTTCTCATTGAAAAACCCAGCTCTCCGTAAGCGTAACTTACTTTATTTAAGTTCCCAATTTCTTCATAAATAGTAATTGCTTTTAGCCTATAAAGTAATTTTCTCTCTCGTTGGTCTTTATAAGCAAACACTTGTCCTAATTGAAGGTATGCATCGGCTAAACTACTTTTATTATTTAACGTTGTAGCTAAATTTACTGCTTTTTGAGCCAACATTTCAGAAGTAATAATGTTTCCAATAAACTTATCGTAAGGAATTTCTAAAATTTTTTCAAGTTGCTCTTTTTGAGAATAGTTTTTTAATGAAACCTGAAGGCTGTCAACATAAATACTGTTTTGAGCGATTATTAGTTTTGCAAATAAAACAAATAGAATAGCAATTCTTTTTCCCATGTAATTTTTTGATATTCAGCAATATATAAAAAATAAAACAGTTTTAAACTCTAAATTTATAGTTTCAGGAGTGAAACCATATATTTATATTAAGGAAAATAGGTAGCAGGTATAATTTATTTTAGATCCTTTTAAATAATAGGTAATACACTTTTAGGAATGTTGGTTGGGTTGTATTTTGAAGGCTTAAAAGAAGCTCTGAAGTTAATTATTTTATAAATAAAAATAAAGAGTGTTAGTAGCGCAACACTCATTTCTATAAATTTATTTCTATCAAAGAAAAACATAATAATTACAACAATTAAAAGACTCATAAGTATTAAAAGTGACAACATAGCAGTATATTTTAAGATATTAATACCTCTATTAAACTGAATATTTTCATGCTCTAAATTTTTATGTAATTCGTAAATAAATGAGATGTAATTTTTAGTTTGATTGCTAAAATTAGCAAATTCTTTATAGGAATAATTTCGAATAATTATTTTTTTATTGGTAACTGTTTTTATAGTGCATTGGTGCATTTTTTTAACAACTCTAGAAGGAATATTTAACAATGAAATGGATGTTATTTCATTAAAGCTAATGGTATCAATAAGCATATTGTTTTCATTGTAGATTTTCAATGTGTCATTAATTTTATAGGTCTCACTAGTTGTAAAGGCAGATTTTCTATAACTGTATATCATAGTTGTTTTCAAAAATTAAAGGCTGTTCAAACATATAAAGTATTGGAACAACCTTTTATAAAAACCAATGCGAGTTTTACTTATTTAACTTGTAGGCGCTAATAGTATTTCCTTTAGATTTGAAGTATAAAATCCCTTCAATATCATCTACTTCATACACTGGTTTTTTTTCGTTTAAAACAATTTCATTTACTTTTTGTCCAGAATCTTTGTCAATTTTTGCCAAACCAACTCCATTAGCTAATTTTGTTAATATAAATGATGAATTTTTAGTTGCTTTGGTTGCTTTAAAGCGTCTTCCTAATTCTTTAAATGAAGCACTAGCTATATTCCCAAAACCTTCTTGATAATTTTCCATTCTTTTAGTTTCTGAATGGTATGCTCCTAAAGATCCTTTATTATACCCTGCTTGATAAGCTGAAGCACTAGCAAGTGCAAATGAACTTACAGCAAGTGCACCCATAAATATTTTTCCAACCGTACTTATACCAGGGGCTTTGTAATAGGTATGCCATTTTTCAGTCCCTTGAAAATTAAGCATGGTTAAATTTTGATCAGAAGTTAATAAAATACCTCCTTGACGAACACTGATGCTTGAAGGGTCTTCTTTACCTTCAAATTTAATATTTTTAGCAAGTAAACTATATTCTCCGTTATTTCCATCTATTTCATAGACCCCATCTTTACAAGACACTAAAAAGCGATCTCTATTTTTATCGTATGTTGAGGTAACAGCTTTTGAGTTTTTATATTTTACGGCTTTTCCAAAAACTGATTTCCCAGTTTTCATATCAATAATATCTGTATCAGTTTGAGAAATATAAAGGACCCCTTTAGTTACACGAGCCATAATTTGTATCCCTGCTCCGGTTTTTAGAGGTTTTTTCCAAAGAGGAGTTCCATTAAAGTCAACTTTATTAATTCCGCCGGTTGCAACACCAAACAAAATTCCATCTTCTTCAATATAAAAATGACTTATTAGTCCTTTTGTTTTAGGTGACTTTATCCATAAATCTTCTCCTGAATTTAAATCTAATAAATAGACTTTAGAAGTGCCTGATCCTTTCATTTTATTTGCAATTTTACCGGCTAATCCTTTTTTACCAGAGTTTACAATATTAGTAACTATTGCTAATCCATGTGCTGTAAAATTTATACGTGAAATAACCCCTTTAAGTTTATTTTCTTTTGCCCACATAGATTTTCCGTTGTTAGCACTTACTTTGTAAACTACGGTATTTGTCCCTTTTGTTCTAAAGCCATAAATTTCTTTTGTGTCTTCATTACTAATAATTCGAGTAGCATTTTTTACATCAGCTTTCCATTTAATAGCTCCTGAACTAATAGAATAACAAGTGATATTTTTTACACCTGGAATAATAATATTATCTCCCATAATATCTGGTTTTCCTGTCATAGGGTTTCCAGATTTTCGTTCAAAAATTCGAATTAAATTCCCGGTAAGCATATCGTATAATCCTACACCAGCCTTGTATTGACCTAAGCCTTCTTCTTTATGCATTCCGTTCACTACCAATTTCATTTCGGGTGAAATAAAATGACGACTTGTTACACCACCTTGCCATTTTTCCTTTTTTGAGTCAAAAACTATTTTTCCTTTTATAATATCTATGATAGAAATATGACCTTGATTCATAAATCCTTTGGGAACTACAATTAAGTATGGAGTATTTGGTATAAATTCTAGATTTTCTTCTTTAATTTTTTTTAAATTTTTAAATTTGAATAAAAAATCGTTTGTATTGGGCTTTATACCTACAAGAGCTTCTCCTGTAGAAGCTAGTAAGGTTCCTGTTTCAGTTAAAAGCATCCATTTTACTTGTCCATCAAATGTATAGTTGTAATCTGCATTTTGAGCTGTAACAGAGATTGTACAGATGAACAGTAAAACAAAAATTGAATTTTTTAGAGTGTTAATTTTTTTCATTGCGAAATAGCATTTAGTTTGTATAAAGTCAAAAGTCGAATAAAATGAAAAGCAAATCAATACGGCATTTGACGTATTTAGAACTTAGCTTTCCAAAGTTTTTCATAAACAGGATATTTAGCTTCCATATCTGAGAGTTCGTTTAAAGCATTTATAAATTCATTATTGAAAGCATCCATTTTAATCATCTGATAAATCACATTTTCTACTCCACCCTTGTACTTTCTGCTATCATCCAATGGTTTTGAAAGAGTATGAGCATCCATAGAAAAATATTTCGCAGAGGTTTTATAACTCACATCTGGAGCAAAAGCCACAATACTTACTTTAGGGTCTAAACCTTCCGTTTCAAAATTAAAGTTTAAGTCTATAGTAATTGCAAGTACTGCATCAACATCAAGTTCTTTTACTAATCTCTGACTAACAAAATCACTTCCAAATGTGATGCTTAAATCGCTCCAAAAATCTACTGATGAAGTACTTAAAATTCTTTGTGTATTTCCAGCACCAACCTCAACAAACGTTTTAATAGCACCTCCTTTTATGGGTTTAATATGTTTGTAAGCCTCAGAATTTACAATTTTAGTTAAGGGTAAAATATCCCAGTTCATTTCATTTTTCAACTTAGTTGAAATTTCTAAATACATTTTATCTACCAACTTTTGCCAGGTATTATCAGAGAGTTCTGGAAACCACTTTTTAGTAGTCGTTGTGGTTACCCAATCCCCATTCACCGATGTTTCTGTCTTTTCATTTATTAAATTACCTCTTAAAACAAAGGAAGCAAAGGC
>CAYPNJ010000038.1:0-18226 GCA_964412305.1 uncultured Lutibacter sp.
AATAGCTGTAAACATCATTAAATATGACTTCTTATAATAAAATAGGGATGACTATATAAAGAGGAAAATTACTCTTTAGTTTTGTTAGATAACAAACAATCTGCTTTTTCATTTTTCAACTATATTTTTATAAATAAGCATTTGCTAAAAAGTAAAGATTTACAAATAATTAACCACGAATTAATACACTGCAAACAAAAACATTCACTTGACTTATTATTTTTTGAAATCCTAAAAATAGTGTTGTGGTTTAACCCATTGGTGTATGTGTATCAAAAACGAATTACACTACTACATGAATATATTTCTGATGCTGAAGTAGTAAAAGAAACGGATAAAAAAGTGTATTTCAATAGGTTATTATCTGAAACTTTTAGTGTTGAAAATATTTCATTTATTAATCAATTTTTAAACATTCATTAATTAAAAAAAGAATAGTTATGATTACAAAAGAAAAGTCGCAAAAAATTAAACAATTGAAGTATTTATTAGTTTTGCCTTTATTAGTTGTTATGTTGGTATATATATCATGTACAAATGATGCTCAAGCTGATATTGAACAGATTGAAAATGTTTTAAAAGAAGAAAATATACCTTCAGAAGGAATGTATTCTAGAGCAGAGAATGGATTCATAATGTTTTTGGGAACTCATTTAGCAGGTGAAGTCGTTCCTTATGAAAAGTATACAGAGAAAGAAAAGGAAGTTTTTAATAAATTTAGGAACCATGAAAACCCAAAATTTGAAACGAGTGTTGTAATAGATGGAAATGGAGATAGAGTTCAGTTTATTAAAGTACCAATGCCTCCAATTAATAATAATGAAAATATGGTTATTGAGGATGATGGGTCTGTATCGTTTGCAATTATTGAAGATGTTCCTGTTTTTCCTGGTTGTGAGGGAAGTAAAGAAGAATTAAGAATTTGCCTTCAGAAAAAAATTACGCAACATGTAAATAGAAACTTTAATGTAGGTTTAGCAACTGAATTAAAGCTTAAGCCAGGTATTAATAGAATATTTGTGCTATTTAAAATAGATAAAGATGGAAATATCACAGATGTAAAAGCAAGAGCTCCTCATCAAAAATTAGCAGATGAAGCCATACGAGTTGTAAATTTATTACCGCAAATGATTCCTGGAAAACAAAAAGGTGATGCTGTTGGAGTTAAGTATAGTTTACCAATTGCTTTTAAAGTAGAATAATTAAAAAATTACTATGAAAAAGATAATTGTTACATTATTCCTGATAATGTTTGCATTAAAAACCGAAGCGCAAACTTCGGTTTTTACTGTTGTAGATAGTTTACTATTAAAAGGAAATTATCAAAAGGCATTGGTTTTATTAAAAAACGAAACACCTAAAACAATACAAGTTTTTGATAAAATTGCTGCTATTTATCAAACTGTTGGTAATTATAATAAAGCTATTACTTATTATGAAAAAGCATTGAAAATTGAAAATAATGAAGAGTTAAAAGTAAAGTTGGGAGTTTCTTATAACTCTGCCGGGTTAACTTCAAAGACAATTTTAATTTATGAGAGTATTATAGAAAAAGATACTTCAAATTTATTGGTGGTAAATAACTTAGGTAAATTGTATTTAGCCAAAAATAAAGTTAAAAAAGCAGCACAGTTATTTCATTTTTTAAAGAAAAAAGACACCTTAAATCCAAATTATCCATACCAAATAGCTCAATGCTTGGCAAAACAACATAAAGAGTTAGCTATGGGACAAAGTTATTTAAATGCTTATAAAATAGATACGCTACATCTTAAAAGCATTTATGAGTTAGCTAAGTTTTTTAAGGAGCTAAAGGCAAAGGATTCTACCATGTTGTTTATTAATAAAGGACTAAAAATTGATAGTTTAAACATTAATTTTCTTCAATTAAAAGCAAATGTGCTGTATTATTCAAAAGATTTTAAAGGCACCATAACATATCTAAATACATTAGATAGTTTAAACTTTAAATCCATTAACACCTATGAAATGTTTGGGATGTGCTATTTGAATTTGAAAGAATATGAGCAATCGGAAAATTATTTTCAAAAAGCACTAAAGTTAGGAAGAAATAATTCTAAAATTTTGTATAGGTTGGGAGCACTATACTATGAAAAAAAAGAATATAAATTGTCTCAATTGTATTTAATGCAGTCTATTATGTATGGAAGAGGTGATTTAGATAAACAATTTCTTTTATCGGGAACAATAGCCAAAGAAGAATTAAATTTAAAGGTTGCAATTAATTATTTTAGAGATGCTGTTAAATACAATAGAAAGAGTGTAAATGCATTATTTCAATTAGCATTTGCTTCTGATTCTTATTTTAAGGATAAAAAAATAGCTTTAAAGTATTATCAAGATTTTGTTCAAAGATTTGGAGATAAAAACAAGAAATTAACTTCTTATGCTAACAATAGAATAAATAAAATTAAAAGAGAGTACTTTATTAAAGGTGAAATTGTTGACTAACATAAAATGTTGTATTTTCACTTGTGGAAATAAAAATTAATGTTAAAACAATTATTCACACTAAGTTTTTGCTTGTTACTTGTAGTTTCATGTTCTTATTTTGATGAAAAATCAAAAAGAGAACCAATTCAAGAAGTTGATACTATCGTAGATTTTAATTCTGTAGATGCGTTTCCGCTGTTCCCTAATTGTAAAGATATTCCTTCACGTGAAAAGCAAAAAATTTGTTTTCAATTAGAAATCTCACAGCATATTTATGCATCATTAAAACAGTATCAATTGAATAGTAAAGAGTTTGTTAACGATACGGTTTTAGTAAAATTAAAAATTGATAATTTAGGGAAAACCAGTTTGTCAGCCATCCAAATTTCAACTAAAACTAGAGTGCTATTGCCAGAGTTTGATAGTATTTTAAAAGTAAGTTTACAAAATTTACCAACGCTACAACCTGCAATAAAAAGAAATATGCCTGTTGCAACAGAATTTACATTACCTATTGTTTTAAAAAATTAGTTATGAATTTAGCATTTTCCACAAGGTGTCTTTTAATTCCACTAAGCCTTGTTGTGCAATAGATGAAATAAATAGTGTTTGTACATCGTTTGGTAATTCTTTTTTAATTTCTTCCTTTAATTCATCATCTAACATATCAGATTTTGAAACAGTTAATAACCTGTCTTTATCTAATAATTCAGGATTATGAAGTTTTAATTCATTTAATAAAATGTCATATTCTTTTTGAATATTGTCAGAATCGGCAGGAATTAAAAATAGTAGTGTTGAGTTACGCTCAATATGACGTAAAAAACGATGTCCTAGCCCTTTACCATCAGCAGCACCTTCAATAATTCCAGGAATGTCTGCCATTACAAAGGTTTGAAAATCACGGTACTTAACAATCCCTAGATTAGGCTTTAAAGTTGTAAAAGCATAATCAGCAATTTTTGGTTTCGCAGCT
This sequence comes from uncultured Lutibacter sp., assembly GCA_964412305.1. GTDB lineage: Bacteria > Bacteroidota > Bacteroidia > Flavobacteriales > Flavobacteriaceae > Lutibacter. The sequence continues at coordinate 3,431 of CAYPNJ010000038.1, forward strand.
GTTAATACAGAAAGTAATGTTGACTTTCCTGCATTTGGAAAACCAACTAAACCAACATCGGCTAGTAATTTAAGTTCTAATTGAAACCAAGATTCTTTACCATCAATACCGGGTTGCGCATAACGTGGAGTTTGATTTGTAGAAGATCTAAAATTCCAATTTCCTAAACCTCCCATTCCTCCATCTAATAAAATTTGTTCGGTGTTTTCAGTCGTAATTTCGAAAAGTATTTCTTGGGTTTCAACATCTCTAACAATGGTACCTAAAGGCACATTAATGTAAACATCTTCACCATCTTTTCCAGTACTTCTAGATTTGCTTCCATGGCCACCATGTTCAGCTCTAAAGTGCTTATTGAATTTTAAATGATAAAGTGTCCATAAATTTGTATCAGCACGCATAATTATGTGCCCGCCTCGTCCACCATCTCCACCATCTGGACCGCCTTTTGTAATGAACTTTTCTCTGTGTAAATGTACAGAGCCACCACCACCTTTTCCAGAGCTTGCATATACTTTTGTATAGTCAACAAAATTTCCTTCAGTCATTTTTTTTGTGTTAAGGTGTTTAGTTTATATATTTTAAAAATAGTATTAAATCTTGTTAAAAACCTCACTTAAGCGTTTGGTTATTTCACTAATTTCTCCGACCCCATCTACTCCAAAATATTTATTTTGAGTTTGGTAATAGTCTTTTAAAATTTCAGTTTTCGTAAAGTATTCGTTAAAACGATTTAGAATTTTATTTTCATCTTGATCGTCTGATCGGCCACTAGTTTTTCCACGTTCTAATAAACGAGAAATTAATAAATTTGTTGGTACTTCAATGGTTAACATTCCACCAACTATTTCTCCTTTTTCTTCTAAAAATTTGTCTAAAGCAATTGCTTGTGCCTTTGTACGAGGAAAACCATCAAAAATAATCCCGTTAGATTCAGGTAAATTATTCACTACAGATTTTAACATTTTAATTGTAACGTCATCTGGCACTAAATTTCCTTTATCTATGTAGGATTTAGCTAAAATTCCAAGCTCAGTTCCTTTTTTGATATGAGACCTAAAAACATCACCGGTAGAAACATGTGTTAAGTTATATTTTGCTTTTAACAAATCTGCTTGTGTCCCTTTTCCTACACCTGGAGGGCCAAATAACAAGATGTTTTTAATTGTTGGTTTTGGGGTGATTTGATAAATACTTGCAAGGTTTCTTCCTAAACCGTCATAATCTAAACCATAACCAACAATAAATTTATCAGGTATTGAAATACCAATATAATCTATAGGTAATTCTTTTTTAAAGACATCTGGTTTAAAAAACAGCGTAGCAATTTTTAATCGTTTTAATTTCTTATCGCTGAAGATGTCATAAATTTCTTGAAGTGTGTTTCCTGTATCAATTATATCTTCTAATATAACAACAGTTCTTCCTTCTAAGTCTTCATTAATACCAACTAATTGTTTTATTTTACCTGTTGAATTTGTTCCTTGGTAAGAGGCTAACTTCACAAAAGAAACTTCACAGTTGTAGTTGTATTCACGCACAAAATCGGCTACAAACATAAATGAGCCGTTTAAGATACCTATAAAAATAGGTGTCTCGTCTTTACAATCTTCAGAAACTTGTTGAACTAATGATAGTGTTGCAGCTTTAATTTTCTCTTCAGAAATATACGTTTTAAAGTATTTGTCGTGTAATTTAATGATGCTCATTGTATTGCTTTGGTGCAAATTTACTAATCAAAATATAATAATAGTTTTTTATTTTGAATTTATTTGCTAGTTGTGAAAAACAAAAACCGTTTTGACTATTCAAAACGGTTTTTGTAATAGTTTGTTGAACGTTACTTATTTTTTCTTTTTATCTAATTTGTTTACGGTATCATACATTAATGGTGATGCAATAAATAGTGATGAGTAGGTACCAACTATAACACCTATAATTAATGCAAACATAAATCCTTTAATAGAGTCTCCACCAAATAAGAAGATAGAAGTCAATACTACTAGTGTAGTTAATGATGTATTTATTGTTCTTCCTAAGGTACTACTTAATGCTTTATCAACAACATTTGAGAATTTCCAAGTGGTATGAATACCAGCAAATTCACGAATTCTATCAAAAATTACCACGGTATCATTTAGTGAATAACCAACCACTGTTAGTATAGCAGCAATAAATGATTGTCCAATTTCCATATCAAATGGTAATATGGTATGAAATATGGAGAATAATGATAATACTATTAAAACATCATGGAAAACAGCAGCTACAGCACCTAAACTATATTGCCATTTTTTAAATCGTAACAATATGTATAAGAATACAATTAATAATGAACCTAATATTGCCCAACCTGCTGCGGTTTTAATATCATCGGCAATTGTAGGTTCAACTTTAATAGAACTCATTACGCCAACTTTATTCTCCCCTTCGTAACCAGGCTTAAATTCATTTAAAGTAAGGCCTTCAGGTAAATATGGTTTTAAACCACTATATAATAATTCTTGTACTTCATCATCAATATGGTTTCCTTCTTCTTCAATTTTATATTTTGTTGTTACTTTTAATTGACTAGCTTCTCCATAAGTTTTTACTTCAGGAGCACTTCCAAATACATTTTCTAGAGTAGCTCTAACATCAGTAGGATTTGTAGTTTTGTCAAATTTCACAACATAAGATCTACCTCCAACAAAATCAACACCATAGTTTAGTCCGTTTGTAAATAAAGAGGTTAACCCAAGAATAATTACAACTCCTGAAATTACATACGCTATTTTACGTTTCTTTAAAAATTCAATACCATCATTTTTAAACCAGTTTTTAGTAATATTTGTGTTGAATGTGAATTGTTTTCCTTTTGCTGCATACCAGTCTATTAATAAACGAGTGATAAAAATTGCAGTAAATAGTGATGTTACAATACCTACCATTAATGTGTAAGCAAAACCTTTAACTGGTCCTGTACCAAAAATGTATAAAATTACACCAGTTAACATGGTAGTAATGTTGGCATCTATAATTGCAGATAAGGCTCCTTTAAAACTAAATCCATGACTTATGGCTGCTTTTAATCCTTTTCCTTTATCTAATTCTTCTTTAATTCTTTCAAAAATAATTACGTTGGCATCAACCGACATACCTATTGTTAAAATAATACCTGCAATACCAGGTAATGTAAGTACAGCACCAAATGCTGTTAGAATTCCAAAGATGAATAATAAGTTAACTGCTAATGCAACATCAGCAAATGCACCTGCTTTTCCATAATAGAAAATCATCCATATCAATACAAGTATAAGAGCTAAACCAAATGAACTTAAACTACTATCAATTGCTTTTTGACCTAGTGATGGCCCAACAACTTCTGATGCAATAATATGAGCTTCGGCGGGTAATTTACCTGCTTTTAAAACGTTTGCAATATCCTGCGCTTCTTCAACAGTCATACTTCCACCAGAAATAGAAGTTCTTCCTGTAGTAATTGCTACATTTACAGAAGGTGCAGTATATACATAATCATCTAGCACAACAGCTACAAATTTACCAACATTTTCAGTGGTCATTTTCCCCCATTGTCTAGAGCCTGTAGCATTCATAGTCATACTTACCTCAGGTTTTCCTGTTTGTCCGTATTCCTGACTTGCATCGTCAATTACATCACCTTCAATTGGCGCAATGTCTTCACGGTTAGATTTAATACCATATAAGTATATTAATTCAACACTTTCTCCGGTTGCTGCTACTGTTGATGTAAATGGTTTTGAGTCCCAAAGAAATTTAGCGTATTTCATTTCGTTAGATAATAAAGCTCTAACATTTTTCATTGCTAAATAAGTATTTACCTTTGAAGTGTCAGCAACTTTTGCAGTTGCTATTACTGAAGAAACTTGATTTTCAGATTGAGGTACACTTGGTGTTAAAACTGTAAATAAGTTAGTAACGGTTTTTGTAGCTATAGAATCAGATACTTCACCTAATAAATCTTCTAGATCTTCTTTTTCGGTTGTAGTATCAACGTCAGTTTCTACTTTTAAGAAATTTTCAACAACTGAATTTGCTGCAAAAAAGAAATTAGCAGTTTCTCGGTTAGAGTAAACTTCCCAAAATTGTAATTCAGCAGTACTTTGTAATAATTTTTTAACACGATCAATATCTTTAGCACCAGGAAGTTCTATTAAAATACGACCTGAGTTTCCAATACGTTGAATGTTTGGTTGTGTAACCCCAAATTTATCAATACGACTACGTAATACTTCAAAAGCTGTGTTCACAGAACCTGTAACTTCAGCTTCAATAATTGGCATTACTTCTTCATCGGTTAATTTGAAGTTTATTTTTTCACGTAATGATTTGTTTCCAAAAATACTTGGATCACTTAATTTAACTGTTCCAGCACTAACATCTTCAAAAGCTGTAAAAAATAATGATAAGAATGTTTTGTCACTATTTTTTTGTGCTTGAGTTGCTTTAGATAATGCTTCGTTAAATACCGGATTTTTAGATTCGTTAGATAAGCCAACTAAAATATCTTTTACTGAAACTTGTAGAATAGCATTAATACCCCCTTTAAGGTCTAATCCTAAATTAAGTTCTTTGTCTTTAATATCATTGTAACTAAATTTTGCAAAACCTAAATCAATTACAGGTTTGTTTGCAACAGAATCTAAATACACTCTTTCTAGCCTTGCTAATTCTTTTCCATCGTTCGTTCTAGATTCAGCATACATTTTTGCTTTGTCTTCAACACCATTTGCAAACCATGTAAATGATAATTGATACAAACTTACTATTCCGAATAGAATAGCGAATAACTTTATAAGTCCTTTGTTTTGCATTTTAATATTTTTTATAGAAAATTCATTTGTAATAAACGTGCAAATATATAATTTCAATTAGGAAGAAACAATACTTTTTTAGCTTTTTATACCGCTAAATTATCACATCTCAATTTATCTAAAATTTGGAGTATGTATTTCTTATATTTGTTTTTCAAAATTTTAAAGAAATGAAGTATTTATCAGATATAGAAATCGCTCAAGGAAAAAAACTTATTCACATTAAAGAAGTAGCCAAAAAACTAGGAATTATAGAAGATGATTTAGAGATGTTTGGCAAATACAAAGCAAAGTTGCCTTTGTCCTTAATTAATGAAGAAAAAATTAAAAAAAATAATTTAGTTTTAGTAACGGCTATGACTCCTACACCTGCGGGAGAAGGGAAAACAACAGTTTCAATTGGTTTAACAGAAGGTTTAAATAAAATAGGAAAACAAGCGACAGCAGTATTACGAGAGCCTTCATTAGGACCAGTTTTTGGTATGAAAGGTGGAGCAGCTGGTGGTGGGTATTCGCAAGTGGTTCCTATGGAGGATATTAACCTACATTTTACAGGTGATTTTAATGCCATTGAAAAAGCAAATAATTTATTATCTGCATTGATTGATAATAATTTGCAAAGTAGCTGCTGCAGTTTTGATTTAGATCCAAGAACAATTCTTTGGAAACGTGTTATTGACATGAATGATAGAGCGTTACGTAAAATCACCATTGGTTTAGGTGGTACAGCTAATGGTATCCCTAGAGAGGATGGATTTAACATAACACCAGCATCAGAAGTGATGGCTATCTTATGTATGGCTGAAAATTTTAAAGATTTAAAACAACGCTTAGGCGATATTTTTGTAGGATTCACATTTAGCAAAAAACCAATATTTGCACGCGATTTAAAGGCTGAAAATGCGATGGCAATCTTATTAAAAGACGCAATTAAACCAAATTTAGTACAAACATTAGAAGAGAATCCTGCAATAATTCACGGTGGTCCTTTTGCCAACATTGCACAAGGAACAAATACTATAATTGCTACTAAAATGGGGTTATCATTATCAGATTATGTAATTACGGAAGCTGGGTTTGGAGCAGATTTAGGAGCTGAGAAATTCTTAAACATTAAATGTGTAGCTGCAGGTTTAAACCCTAAGGCTGTAGTATTGGTAGCGACAATTAGAGCTTTACGCCATCACGGTGGTGCTTCAAAAGAAGACTTAAATACACCTAATTTAGATTTTGTGAATGATGGTTTTTGTAATTTAGAAAAACACATTGAAAACATTAGAAAATTTAATATTGAGCCTGTTGTTGCAATTAACACGTTTGTAAATGATTCTTTTGAAGAGATAGATTTTATTATTGAAAAATGTGGTGAGTTAGGAGTACAAGCAGTTGTTTCAAAAGGTTGGGAAAAAGGAGGAGATGGAACTAAAAAATTAGCGGAAGCAGTTGTAAAAGTTGTTGAAGCTACAACAACTCAGTTCAAGCCAATTTATGAATGGAAATCACCAGTACAAGAAAAAATAGAAAAGATAGCCAAAGAAATATATGGTGCTGACAGAGTGGATTTTGATAAGAAAGCAAAATTAAATTTAAAACGAATTAATAGATTAGGGTTTAATGATTTTGCTATTTGTATGGCGAAAACACAAAAATCTTTTTCAGATAATGAATTTTTAGTTGGAAGACCAAAAGGATTTGTTGTAACAGTTCGTGAAATTGAAATTGCTGCAGGAGCGAGGTTTATTATTCCAATTTTAGGCCAAATGATGCGTATGCCCGGATTACCATCAATACCTGCTTCTGAAGGAATGACGATTGATAATAATGGTGTAATTTCTGGATTGTCATAAATTTTATGAAAACTTTGGGACTTACTTCTTTTTAAGACTTGACTTAATAAGTTTGAAATTATTAAATTTGAATGTTAAAAATTAAATAACCAAATACAATGAAGATTAAATATTTAGTACCCATGCTGTTTACTGCAGCGTTATTGTTTTCATGTGGAAACAATAAAAATGAAACTGTAAAAGAGGAAACGGCTTCTGAATTTGAATATTTTGTTGAGCAATTTGCAGATATAAAAGTACTACGTTACCAAATTTCGGGTTTTAATGAACTCTCATTACAACAAAAACAATTAGTGTATTATTTGTCTCAAGCAGGAATGGAAGGTCGTGATATAATGTATGATCAAAATTATCGTCATAATTTAAAAATAAGACGCGCATTAGAACATGTTTTTCTAAACTATGAAGGAGATAAATCTTCAGAAGATTGGAATAATTTTGAAACGTATTTAAAAAGAATTTGGTTTTCAAATGGAATTCACCACCACTACGCAAATGATAAATTTATTCCAAAGTTTTCTAAAGAGTATTTTGATTCATTATTAAAAGAGACGAATACTGAACTTACAGGCGAAGCATACGATGTTATTTTTAATGATGCGGATGCTAAAAAAGTAAATTTAGATGCAAGTAAAGGTTTAATTAAAGGTTCAGCTATTAATTTTTATTCACCAAATGTAACTGCTGAAGATATTGATGCATTTTATGCCTCAAAAATTGATAGAACAGATGAAACGCCAATTGAGTACGGTTTAAATTCTAAATTGGTTAAAAATGAAGATGGTACTTTAGAAGAAAAAGTTTGGAAAGTTGGGGGGATGTATAGTAAATCAATCGAAAAAATTGTGTATTGGTTAGAAAAAGCGATAATAGTTGCCGAAAATGAAAAACAAGCTGACGCTCTAAAATTGTTAATTGAATATTATACTACTGGAGATCTTGAAACTTGGGATAAATACAACATTGTTTGGGCTACAAGTACTGATGGAGATATAGATTATATAAACGGATTTATTGAAGTTTATAATGATCCAAAAGCTTTTAGAGGTTCGTACGAAACAGTAATTCAAATCAAAGATTTTGATATGTCTAAAAAAATGGCTGTGTTGTCTGAAAATGCACAATGGTTTGAAGACAATTCAACATTAATTGATTCTCATAAAAAGAAAAATGTAGTTGGAGTATCTTACAAAACGGTAAATGTAGCATCAGAAGCAGGAGATTCTTCACCATCAACTCCAATAGGTGTTAACTTACCTAATAACAATTGGATTCGTCAACAACACGGTTCAAAATCAGTTTCATTAGGAAATATTATAAATGCATATAATAATGTAGGAGGAACGGGTAAATTAAAAGAATTTGCTTTTGATGAAGCTGAAATTGAGGCTGAAATAACGTACGGTGAGTTGGCTGATAAATTGCATACATCATTACACGAAGTAATTGGTCATGCTAGCGGACAAATAAACCAAGGTATTGGACAACCAAAAGAAACGTTAAAAAATTATGCTTCAACTTTAGAAGAGGCACGCGCAGATTTAGTAGGATTGTATTATTTACCTTCAGAAAAATTAGTTGAAATGAAAATTTCACCTAATGCTAAAGGAATTGGAAAAGCAGCTTATGATGGCTATATTAGAAATGGTTTGTTAACGCAATTAAACCGTTTAAATTTAGGTGATGATATTGAACAAGCTCATATGAGAAACAGACAACTGGTTGCTGCTTGGGTTTTTGAAAAAGGAACAAAAGATAACGTAATTGAGAAAGTAGTAAAAGAAAATAAAACTTATTTTGTAGTTAGAGATTATGCAAAATTAAGAGTGCTATTTGGTGAATTGTTGCGTGAAATTCAACGTATAAAATCTGAAGGTGATTTTGAAGCTGGAAAAGCGTTAGTTGAAACGTATGGTGTAAAAGTTGACCAAGCAATTCATAAAGAAATTTTAGAGAGGAATAGTAAATTTAAATTGGCTCCTTATAGTGGTTTTGTTAACCCTGTTTTAGTTGCAGTAAAAGATGCTGAGGGTAATATAACGGATGTAAAAGTTACTCAACCTGCTAGTTTTACTGAACAAATGTTAGATTATGCCAAAAGGTATACTACATTGCCAGATGTAAATTAAGTAGAAAAAACAGAAAGTATATTAAATCCGTTTCAAGAAATTGAAGCGGATTTTTTTAATGTAAAGAGAACGTAATTAATGTGAAAATCGCAATAATTAAAAAAACAGCTATTACAATAATAAATGTATTCTTATAATATTTTTTATGCACTTTAATATCTTTCCAATAACTCCAAATCATTAAGAGTGTAAATGCAATTAAAAAAAAGGCGGCAAAAATTAGTTGTCCTTTACTAAACATATATAATGTGTATATTTAACATCAAAAATACATAAATTATAATTCCAATTAAGTATAAATTATGAAAAACGCATTAATTTTTGGAGCAACTTCAGGAATAGGTAAAGAACTTGCTAAATTATTAGTAGCTGATAATTACAAAGTTGTAATTACTGGAAGACGAGAAAAACGATTACAAGAAATTAAAGAATTGAATCCAGATAATTATATTGTAAAAGTACATGATGTAACGGATTTAGATTCTTGCGAAACCTTATTTTCTGAAGTAATTAAAGAATTGAAGACTATTGATTTGATTGTATTTAGTTCAGGTGTTGGAGATCCAAATTATAAATTAGAATGGGAAAAAGAATTACCAACGCTACAAACCAATATTATTGCTGCCACTAAAATTTATGGTTTGGCATATAATTTTTTCAGAAAACAAGGCTATGGGCATTTAGTGGGTATTTCATCTATTGCTTCTATTAGAGGAAACCGTCATGTGCCTGCTTATTTTGCTTCAAAAGCGTTTCAAGTGAATTATTTAGAATCTCTTTGGATGAAAGGGAAAAGGAGCAAAGCTAAAATCTATGTAACAGATATTAGACCAGGGTTTGTAGATACCTCCATGGCAATTGGAAATACATTTTGGATGTCAACTATAAAAAAAGCAACCAAACAAATTTACACTGCTATAAAAAAGAAAAAGAAAAAAGCATACATCACTAAACGTTGGAATTTAATAGCAATTCTTTTAAGAATTGTTCCATCATCACTACTTTACAAATTTCTATAACTATAATAGCAAACTAAAAAATGAAAAATAAATTGAAAGCAGTGCAAGAATTTCATGAAGCATTTGGACTTGGAATTCAACATAAACCCGTTGCAAACTTACCTGTGAATAAATTAAAATTACGATTTGATTTAATGGCTGAAGAAAATGAAGAATATTTAGATGCTGCAAAAGAAAATGACTTGGTTGAAGTGGCAGATGCTTTAGGTGATATGTTGTATATTTTATGTGGCACAATTTTAGAACACGGTATGCAATATAAAATTGAAGAAGTTTTTAATGAAATACAACGTAGTAATATGAGTAAATTAGGGGCTGATGGAAATCCAATTTATAGAGAAGATGGTAAAGTTATGAAAGGACCTAATTATTTTAAACCTAATATTTTAAAAATTATTAAAGAAGAATCTTAACATTATTTTAAGGGTAGGTTCACAATAAAAGATGTTATTTTATAAAATTATAAAATTAACTCAATCAAACAATCAAATTTATAGTATGGAAAACATAGTAAAAAAAGGATTGCTCTATTCTTCAATAGTTGCAATTATGATGCTTATTTCGTGTAAAAGTGAGAAGCAACCAGAAGAAAAAATACCAGGAATTATTGTTGAAAATATGGATAACGAAGTACGTCCAAATGATGATTTCTTTAGACATGTAAATGGTACTTGGTTAGATAAAACTGAAATACCAGCCGATAGAACTTCTTGGGGAGCATTTAATGAACTTAGAAAAAAGACAGATTCAGATGTGCTAACAATTTTAAGTGAAGCAATTGCAGAAGATAAATTTCCAAAACTAAAAGATGCTGAAGGAAATTTAACCATAGAATCTGACCAGAAAAAAGCAGTAAATTTCTATGAAACTATTATGGATACGGTTGCTAGAGAGGAGCAAGGAATAGCACCAATTAAACCAATTTTAGATAGAATAGATGGGATTAATAATATTGCCGATTTACAAACTTTTTTAACTGAAATGGCACCATATGGTGGAGCAGGGTTTTTTAATTTTGCAGTATTTAATGATTTAAAAGATAGTAAGATAAATGCAGGTTATGTAACTACTGCAGGTCTTGGATTGTCACGTGACTATTATGTGGACCAAGATGAAGATACGAAAGAAAAACGTAAAAAGTACATTGCTCATATTGCTAGAATGTTACAGTTTTTTGGGGATTCAGAAGAAATTGCTCTTGCTAATGCAGATAGAATATTTCAGTATGAATATAATTTAGCAGAACCAAGATTTACCAAAGAAGAATCTAGAGATACTAGAAAGTTATATAACCCAAAATCAATTGCTGAACTTTCAGAAATTACACCTTCAATTAATTGGGAAGCGTATTTCAAAGGAATAGGGATAAATGAAATTGATAGAGTAATTGTAATGCAGCCAAATTATATGATTGCACTTGAGAAAATTTTAGCTTCAAGTTCAATGGAAGATGTAAAATTATATTTACGTTGGACGGCTATTGATAGAGCAGCAGGGAAGTTGAATAAAGATATTGACGTTGCTAATTGGGAGTTTTATAGTAAAGTACTACGAGGAGCAAAAAAACAAAGACCAAGAGATGAAAGAGCTTTAGCTTCTTTAAATGGAGCCATTGGTGAAGCATTAGGTAAATTATATGTGGATAAAAAATTTCCGCCAGAAGCAAAAGCAAAAGCTGAAGAAATGATTGTAAATGTAATGCTAGGTATGGAAAAAAGGATCAATGCATTAGATTGGATGAGTGATGATACAAAAATAAAAGCATTAGAGAAATTGACCAAAATGACTGTTAAAATTGCATATCCAGATAAATGGAAAGATTATGCTGCTTTAGATGTAAAAGGGTTAAAAGATGGAGGATCTTATTTTCAAAATTCAGCAAATATATCAAAATGGAATTTTGAAGAGAATATTGAAAAATTAGGAAAAGAAGTTGATAGAACTGAATGGGGAATGGCACCACAAATTGTGAATGCTTATTTTAATCCTGTAAATAATGAGATTGTTTTTCCTGCAGCAATTTTACAGCCACCTTTTTATAACTATCAAGCTGATGAAGCTGTTAATTATGGAGGAATAGGAGCTGTAATTGGACATGAGATTTCACATTGTTTTGATGATTCAGGTGCTAGATTTGATGCAGATGGAAATTTAAAAAATTGGTGGACTGATGAAGATTCAGAACAGTTTGCAGCTTTAGGTCAAAAATTAATAGATCAATACAGTGCTGTTGAAGCATTGGAAGGTGTTAACCTAAATGGTGAATTTACACTAGGTGAAAACATTGGAGATTTAGGAGGGATAAATGCAGCGTATGATGGTTTACAAATTTATTACGAAATGAATGGTAGACCAGATGATATTGATGGATTTACAGCAGAACAACGTTTTTATATGTCTTGGGGAACAATTTGGAGAACGAAAATGAGAGATGAGGCGATGAAAAACTTAATTAAAACAGATCCGCATTCGCCAGGAATGTACAGAGCATATATGCCGTTACAAAATGTGGATGCATTTTACACCGCATTTAATATAGTTGAAGGTGATGAAATGTATTTAAAACCAGAGGACAGAGTTAAAATTTGGTAAAATTTAAAGAAAACAGTTAATAAAAAAGGAGCTTTTAAAGCTCCTTTTTTATTAAATCTGCATTATAAAAACCTCCGCTATTTTCTTTTCTGTCTTTTGAAAATTGGGTAATTAAATAGGCTGTAGTTATTAAATTTCTCAATTCGCATAAATCTACTGAAAGCTCTGAATGATCATATAATCTCTTGTTGTCTTCATACAAATTATACAATCTTCTTTCGGCACGTAACAATCGTTCGTTTGAACGAACAATACCGACATAGTTACTCATAATAGTTTTAACTTCATTTCTATCGTGAGTGATTAAAACTTTTTCCATATTTTTTACAACACCACTATCATTCCATTCAGGTACGTTAATTGGCATTTTAATTTTATGAAATCTTTTTGTTAAATTATCTAAAGCATTATGAGCAAAAACAACCCCTTCTAAAAGAGAGTTAGAAGCAAGTCTGTTTGCTCCATGAAGTCCAGATTTGCTTACTTCACCGCAAGCGTATAAGTTTTTAATAGAAGTTTTTGATTTTTTATTGATATTAACTCCTCCACAAATGTAGTGTTGTGCTGGTGAAACAGGAATAAAATCTTTTCTAACATCAATTCCTAAGCTTAAACATTTTTCAGTAATATTTGGAAAATGTTTTTTAAAAGCTTCATAAGCTAAATGTGTGCAATCTAAATATACGTGTGGTGTACCACTTTTTTTAAGCTCATTATCAATGGCTCTTGCAACAATATCACGTGAGGCTAATTCTTCACGTTTGTCATACTTATGCATAAAACGTTTACCGTCATAATTTCTAAGAATAGCACCTTCACCACGAACGGCTTCTGAAATTAAAAAAGCAGGATATTCTCCTGGATTGTACAATGCTGTTGGGTGAAATTGAATAAACTCAACCTCCGAAATTTCTGCTTTTGCTCTATACGCCATTGCAATACCATCACCTGTAGCTATGGTAGGGTTTGTGGTTGTACTGTATACTTGTCCGTTTCCACCAGTAGCTAGCATTGTTACTTTAGCAACAAAAGTTTTTACAATACTTTTTTGTTCATCTAAAACATAAGCACCAAAACAAGTTATTTTTTCTTTCCGTTTAGTTCTTTTCCTTTTAACCTGATGTTCTGTTATAAAATCAATAGCATAGTGATAGTTTAAAAAGTTAATATTTTTAGCTTTTTCAACTTGTTCTATAAGCGCTCTTTCAATTTCAGCTCCTGTTATATCTTTATGATGTAAAATTCTATCTTGCGAGTGGCCACCTTCTCTCCCTAATGAGTATGCTCCGGTTTTAGTTTTGTCGAAATTCGCACCCCAATCAATCAATTCTTTTAAACGATCTGGTGCAGCTTCAACAACCATTTTAACTACTTCCTCATCACAAAGTCCGTCACCAGCAATTAATGTATCTTCAATATGTTGCTCAAATGAATCTACTGTTTTGTCCCAAACGGTTGAAATCCCACCTTGAGCATATTTAGTATTACTCTCGTTTTTTTCATTTTTGGTAACTATTGTTATAGTAACTTCTTTAAAATGATTCGCTGTTTTTAATGCAAAAGACAAGCCTGCAATTCCAGAACCAATGATGAGAAAATCGGTTTTGTGTATTTTTTTTTCAGCGTTCATTTATAAGTTATTATTTAGAAAGTTCTAACATTCGTTCAATAGATACCAATGCTTTTTTACTTAATTCGGGTTCAACTTCAATATTTGGTAATTCGTGTTTAAGACACAAATACAATTTCTTCATAGTATTCATTTTCATATAAAAACACTCACTGCAATTACAATTATCATCGTCAACGGGTGCGGGAATTAAAATTTTGTTAGGAACTAATTGACGCATTTTGTGTAAAATACCAACTTCAGTTGCAATAATAAATTTTGTAGCCTTACTTTCTTGAACGTAACTTAATAATCCTGAAGTTGAACCAACATATTTTGCAACTTTTAGTAAATGAGCTTCAGACTCTGGATGTGCAATAATTTCAGCATCAGGGTTTTCAGCGTAAAGGTTCAATATTTTTTCAATTGAAAAAGCTTCGTGAACTAAACAAGCACCATCCCAAAGTAGCATGTCTCTCCCCGTTTTTTTAATTAACCAAGCCCCTAAATTTCTATCAGGAGCAAATAGTATTGGTTGCTCTTTTGGTATAGAATTGATAATTTTTTCAGCATTTGATGAGGTGCAAACAATATCTGTTAATGCTTTAATTTCTGCGGAAGTGTTTACATAAGAAACCACTAAATGATTTGGGTGTTCTTTTTTAAAGGCTGCAAATTCATTAGGCGGACAAGAATCTGCCAATGAACAACCTGCTTTTAAATCGGGCAACACTACTTTTTTGGTTGGGTTTAATATTTTAGCAG
>CAYPNJ010000039.1:0-18066 GCA_964412305.1 uncultured Lutibacter sp.
ATGTTTCTGTCTTTTCATTTATTAAATTACCTCTTAAAACAAAGGAAGCAAAGGCTACTTTTTTTATTAATTTTACGGGAGGCGAAGTAAACGGTTGTCCTTTATCTACAGAAAAATTATAGTTTCCTGTGGTTTTTAGGTCAATATTGATTACTGTATTTTTAGACTCATCAAAACCTGCAGTCATTATACTACCTTTGGAAATATCTCCTTCCAGTTTTATAGGAATCCAATCCATATAGGCACTTATTGTACGAATGGCGCCTGCATCGGTATTTTCTATTACTTTTTCTGATACCCTGTTTATGATGAGTGTATTATTTTTTGAAAAGGGAGATGGAGAACCTTCAAAATTTTTAAATGCTTCTTTAGGAATGTAGATGGTATTTTTTGGTTTGGTAACTATTAAATCATAAATAACAGGAGTTCCAACTAATTTGCAAATTAATTGAACATGAAGATTTGATTTTGGTGCTGCATCTCCGTTTTGTAATTCAATTACAATATCCTTTGATCCATCAATTATAATTTCTTCTCCCTTGGCTTTTCCATCCACACTAAGAATTTCTAATGCAGCAGCAGGTTTTACAACTACGTTTACCGCATTGCCGTTGCTGCTAGTAATTTTCACCATTTTATCACCCCTTTTTTCAGGTTTAAAACCATAAAAAAAAGTACCTATTCCAGCAGATTTTACATTTTTTTCATCAACTAAAAATTGACCATCGGTTGAACTTAAACCAATACCGCTTTTATTGGTAAATCCTGCAAAAATAGCATCACCACAAGTTTCCCATCCTGGAGTGGAAGTTGGATATTTCATAATATTTTGAGGGTGAAGATGTGCCTGATAAAAAATTGAAATTGCCACTTTTCCTAAATCAGAATTATTATCGTCGGTTACAGCTGCTCCCATTGTTTTTTGTAACGCTCTCATAGGGTTGAGCTTTTCTCCCAAACTCATTTTATGAACATAGCCACATTTCCACATTGCTAATTTCTTTTTATTCATTTTCGCTCTTATTTTTTCTTTAAAAGATTGAGAGAAAGCTTGGGGAGTAAAAAATAGATTAAGAAAAATTAATAAAAAGATACTTTTAAATAAAATTGATATTTTCTTTTTCATTACAGTAAAAATTTTAAAATAAAATTTAGCATTTAATTTTTCGTTAAACTTAGATGAATACCATTTATAGAGGAATTTAAAGGAGGTACTTTGTAATGTTTACGGAAGTATAAAAACAAGAATTAATAGGCGAGAATTCGCCTTATTTTTCAAGATACTTCTAAATTAGAATTATTGAAGTACTGCCTTAAATTTCCCTTCAGTTATAGTTATTTTGGTCATGTCATTAGCATTATAACCTTCAAATGAAAAGGTGCCTTCAACGGTTGTTCCGTCTTCAGAGGTAACATTAATAGAGCCAGGGGTTATGCCAGTTACCGAGGTAACACCTGAAGAACTCCAGGAAGCTACAGGGCTAATAGTAATGTACATGATTTGATTTGTACTTGTTAGTGCGTCTCCAGTTTTATAAGTGCCTACACCGTTATAACCAAAAATTTGAAAACTAATGGTATTTCCAGAATTATCTCCGCCTTGTACTACTAATAATCCGTTTGTAATTGTTGCTCCAATTATTGTTGCAGGATCTGTAGAAGCTGTGAAATTTGCTCCATCAATTTTTGCAGTTAAAAATTCATCACCGTTACTTGAAGAATCGTCATTATCATCATTATCGCAGCTTAAAAATAATGTTGTACAAAAAAGAATAATAAACAATGTTTTAATTTTTAATGTTTTCATAGTATAAGATATTTGTGATTATTAATAATTCAAAAGTCTTATAAATTAAAAATCAAATCAATACGTCATTTGTCGTATTTTAGATTAAAAAGAAATATTGAAGTTGCTTTTTATAGTAGCAATCTTCTGTTGTAAATTAGCTAAAAAAAGTTTGTGTTGTTCTGAACTTGGATTGAAAGATTTGTGAGCCAAACCTTTTCTAATGGTATCAACTTCTTTCTGGATTTTAATTGTTTTATCATCAATCCAAACATGTTGAAACTGCTCCCAAATATAATTAATGGCTGTTTCATTTGGGTGAATCATATCACTATTATAGAAGCGATAATCTCGTAAATCATCTAACATAATTTCAGACGAAGGGAAATAGTATAGCAGATTTCTTTTATCAGTAATTTGATGAATTGCAGTTAATAAATGTGCCTTACTTTGTGAATTTTCAATAAAACCATCTTTTAAATGACGAACAGGGCTTACTGTAAAAATAATGTTTACTGTTGGGTTTATAGCTTTAACAAGAGTGTAGATATTTTCTAAAGAAGCTGTAATCTCATCTACAGAAAGCAATTCTTTTAAAAACTTTTTTTGAGGTACTTTATGGCAGTTCCCAACAATTGTATCTGTTTCAATAAATCGATATACCCAAGAAGTTCCTAAAGTAATTATTAGGTGTGTAGCTACTGCTATTTGTTGATTTGTTGATTTTATATTTGTATTTAAATTTTGAAGTAATACTATTTTGCTTGCAGCACTTAAATCTGAGTGCGCATCAAAACAATGCCAACGCTCGTTTAATTGAAAAATATCTTCTTCAACATATGTTTCTTTATTGATAGCTTTTGTAATTAGATTTTCAATAGCTATTGGGTTGAATAAAATTCCAAACGGATTGCTAACAGCATTAAACTTAAAGTAGTCTACTTTTTTATAAATATTTTCTGAAAAGCAAGAACCAATTAGTAACAATTTAGAAGTATAATCTATTTGATTACGTTCTGATTGCAATTGTATGTTTGTTCTAAAATTCATTTAATTTGAATTGTGTAACTAGCGTTATGTTGAACTTGACTCAATATCATTTAATAAGACCCTGAATCAAGTTCAGGGTGACGGATTTACAAATAGTTAATTTTTTAAATAATATATTTTTTACTTTCAGATAATGCTTCTTCAATTCCTTCAGGGTTTCTACCTCCTGCAGTTGCAAAAAATGGTTGTCCACCACCACCACCTTGAATTAATTTTCCAAGTTCACGAACTACTTTCCCTGCATTTAATTGTTTTTCTTCCACTAAATTTTTAGCAATATAACAAGTTAAAAAAGCTTTTCCATCAGATTCTGAACCAACTAATAAAAATAAATTTTCTAGCTGACCACCTAATTCATAAGCCAAATCTTTAATACTATTTTGATCTAAATCTAGTTTTTTAGCTAAAAAGTTAATTCCATTAATTGTTTCAACTTCATGTATTAAATCACCTTTTAAATTTTTAGCTTTATCTTTTAGTAACTTCTCTAGTTGTTTTTTAAGTGAAGTGTTTTCTGCTTGTAAAGCTACAATTGCTTTTTGTGGATTTTTAGGATTTTTTAATAACTCTTTTATTTCTGAATATACTCTGTTATTTTCAAAATAATAATCCTTAGTTGCATCGTTTGTAATAGCTTCAATACGTCTAATTCCCGCAGCAATTGCACTTTCCGATGTTATTTTAAAGTGCCAAATATCACTGGTATTTTGCACGTGAATACCACCACAAAGCTCCACTGAACTTCCAAACTGAATGGCACGAACAGTATCTCCATATTTTTCACCAAATAAAGCCATTGCACCTTTATCTATAGCAGTTTCCATAGGGATATTCCTAAACTCTTCTAAAGGAATTTTACTATCAATGCGTGCATTTACAAAGTCTTGTACTTCGCGTAATTCATCAGTAGTTAATTTAGTAAAATGAGAAAAATCAAAACGTAAGTTTTTAGAATGAACAGCTGATCCTTTTTGCTCAACGTGAGTCCCTAAAATTTCACGTAAAGCTTGGTGTAAAAGGTGTGTTGCTGTATGATTACAAGCAGTTCTATGTTGTTGTTTTGAATCAACAACAACTCTAAATAGTTGAGTTGGATCTTTTGGTAAACTTTTTGCAAAGTGGATAATTAAATTGTTTTCTTTTTTGGTGTCAACAATATAAATTACATTTCCGTTGCTAACCTCAAGATACCCTTTATCTCCAGCTTGACCACCACCTTCAGGGTAAAAAGGCGTCATATTAAAAACAAGCTGGTATAGTTCACCATCTTTTTTAGATGAAATTTTTCTGTAACGTGTTATTTTAACTTTTGCCTCAAGAGTATCATAACCAATAAATTCTTCTTCATCGTCTTCATATAAAACTACCCAATCATCAGTTTCTACGGTTGCAGCAACTCTTGATCTATTTTTTTGTTTATCTAATTCAATGGTAAACTCTGTTTCATTTAAAGTCATTCCTTTTTCAGAAAGAATTAGAGCTGTTAAATCTATAGGAAACCCGTAAGTATCGTATAGTTCAAAGGCTTTTTTACCTGAAACTTCTTTTCCAACGGTGTTTTTTATAATACCATCTAATAAAACCAATCCTTGATCTAAAGCGCGTAAAAATGAATTTTCTTCTTCCTTAATAACATTGGTAATTAGTTGTTTTTGGGCTTTTAATTCAGGGAAATACTCGCCCATTTGTTTCGTTAAAGTATTCACCAATTTATAAATAAATGGTTCTTTTACGTTTAAAAAAGTAAATCCATAACGAATGGCTCTTCTTAAAATTCGTCTAATTACATAACCAGCACCTGTATTTGAAGGTAATTGTCCATCAGCAATTGCAAATGAAACTGCCCGAACGTGATCTGATATTACACGAATGGCAATATCAATTTCTTCATTGTTACCATAATCGTTGTTTGTAATAGCTTCAACCTCTCTAATTAGCGGTGTGAAAACATCTGTATCATAGTTAGATTGTACATTTTGTAAAACCATACACAAACGCTCAAACCCCATTCCGGTATCAACGTGTTGGGCAGGTAATTTTTCTAAAGAACCATTGGCTTTACGGTTAAATTCCATAAATACTAAGTTCCAAATTTCTACCACTTGAGGATGGTCCATATTCACCAAACTTTTACCAGAAATTTTTGCTTTTTCTTCAGCCGAACGAATGTCTACATGAATTTCAGAACAAGGTCCACAAGGTCCTTGAGCCCCCATTTCCCAAAAGTTATCTTTTTTATTTCCGTTAATAATTCGGTCTTCACTAATGTATTTTTTCCAATAGTTATAGGCTTCTTGGTCAAATGCCAATCCGTCTTTTTTATCACCTTCAAAAACGGTAACATATAAGCAATCTTTATCAACTTTTAACACGTCTACCAAAAATTCCCAAGACCAAGCAATGGCATCTTCTTTAAAATAGTCACCAAAGCTCCAATTTCCAAGCATTTCAAACATGGTATGGTGGTAAGTGTCTTTACCAACTTCTTCTAAATCGTTATGTTTTCCTGATACACGTAGGCATTTTTGTGAATCTGCTACACGTTTGTCTACAGCGCTTTTCTGACCTAAAAAATATTCCTTAAAAGGAACCATTCCCGCATTGGTAAACATTAATGTTGGGTCGTTTTTTAATACCATAGGGAATGACGGTACAATAGCGTGTTTTTTGGAAGCAAAAAAGTCTAAAAAATGTTGACGGATTTGTTGTGATCTCATTTGTTAATTATATGCTAAATAATGGTTGTTCTACAACTTTTGTAAAACATTTCGTAATTTTGTTGTTTATGCACCACAATATTAGCGAATAATATGGCGTTTAAGGTGCAAAAATAACATAATTTATATTTATGGCGAAAGTAAAATATTATTACGATTCTGACACTTTATCATATAAAAAAATAACGACTAAAAAGAGAGATACTTTTAAAAGATTTTTACTCTTAGTTATGGCTTCATTTATTTTTATGATTTTAGGGTTTGTTGTTTTTACACCAGTTTTTGAATCTCCTAAAGAAAAGGAGCTTAAAAGAGAGTTAGAATTTGTAAAATTAAATGAAGAGTTACACAATAAAAAAATAGATCAATTAGCTCAAATATTAAATGAAATTCAAGATAGAGACAACAATATTTACAGGTTGTATTTTGAAGTAAATCCAATCCCTGAAGAACAACGAAAAGCAGGTTTTGGAGGTGTAAATAGGTATAAAGCACTAGAAGGGTTTGATAATTCTGAGATGGTTATTGATGTTACAAAAAACATGGATATTTTATCCAAGCAATTATATGTTCAGTCTAAATCATTAGATGAAATTGTAAGATTAGCTGATAATAAAGAAAAATTATTAGCTGCAATACCCGCAATTCAGCCAGTAAAAAAGGAAGATTTAACACGTATGGCTTCTGGTTATGGTTGGCGTTCAGACCCATTTACAAAAGCAAGAAAAAAACATTGGGGGATGGATTTTACAGCACCTAGAGGTACACCTATTTACGCAACAGGAGATGGTGTTATTGCTAGAGCAGACCAGCGTTCATCTGGTTATGGAAAGCACATTAGAATAGACCATGGGTTTGGTTATATTTCGCTCTATGCGCATATGAGTAAATACAATGTAAGAAGAGGGCAAAAAGTGAAACGAGGTGACTTAATTGGTTTTGTAGGAAATACAGGGCGTTCTCAAGCACCGCATTTGCATTATGAAATTATTAAGAATGGCACTAAAATAAATCCTATTAATTTTTACTACGGAAATTTATCTCCTGAAGAGTTTGAAGCAATGCAAAAAGCAGCTCAAATAGAAGGACAATCACTTGACTAATGTATATAGATTTACCTGAGAAAAGATATTATAAAATAGGAGAAGTTGCCAAAGCATTTGGTTTAAACACTTCACATATACGATTTTGGGAAAAAGAATTTGATATTTTAAAACCAAAGAAGAACAAAAAAGGCAATCGTTTATTTACGCAAGAAGACCTTAAAAACTTAAAACTTATTTATCATTTAGTAAAGGAAAAAGGCTTTACATTAGAAGGCGCTAAAAGCAAAATGAAGGAGCAGCCTAAAGTGATGAATAATAATCAAGAAATTATTACACGATTAGAGACAATTAAACAAGAGTTGATTAAAATTAAAAGTCAAATAGATTGATAATTTCAATCTCATTTTGTAACAAAATTGTAAATGAAACAACTAATAAATAGGATTATAAATAATTTAAAACAATACAAATGAAAAAGTGGTTAATACCTTTAATAATTGTAGCTATAGTAGTAATTGCTGGTTATAGCATGGTAAAAGGATTTTACAACACAGCAGTGAATTTAGAAGAAAATGCAAAAACATCTTGGTCAAATGTTGAGAGTGCTTACCAGCGTAGAGCAGATTTAATTCCAAATTTGGTTGCTACAGTAAAAGGATATGCTGAACATGAAAAAGAAACTTTAGAAGCAGTAATTAAAGCAAGAGCTGCAGCAACTCAAACAACTATTGATCCAGCAAATTTAACTCCAGATAAAATGGCTGCTTTTCAAAAAGCACAGCAAGGGTTAAGTGGTGCTTTATCAAGATTATTAGTTACGGTTGAGAAATACCCTGAGTTAAAAGCCAATCAGAACTTTTTAGAATTACAAAGCCAATTAGAAGGAACTGAAAACCGTATTAATGTTGAAAGAAATAGATTTAATGCTGAAGTGAATTTATTTAGTAAACACATTAAGAAATTTCCAAATAATATTTTAAATAACATTATAGGTAATTTTGAAGAAATGTCTCGATTTGAAGCTGCAAAGGGAAGTGAAATAGCCCCAACAGTTAAATTTTAAAAACTGTTATGTCTAAAATTGAAGATTTTTTAACAGCACCTCAAGAACAGCAAATAATTGAAGCTATTAAAACTGCTGAGAAAAACACATCAGGAGAAATAAGGGTTCATATTGAAAAAAGCACAAAGAAACCTCCAATGGAAAGAGCTTTAGAGGTTTTTTATTTCTTAAAAATGGATACTACAAAATTAAGAAATGGGGTGTTACTATATATTGCTGTTGAAAGTAAAACCTTGGCAATTTTAGGAGATGAAGGTATAAATAAAAGTGTGCCGGAGAATTTTTGGGAATCGGAAAAAGAATTAATACTTTCTTATTTTTCAAAAGGAGAATTTACAGAAGGAATTGAATTAGCCATACTTGAAGTTGGTAAAAAGTTAAAAGAATTTTTCCCTTATCAATCTAATGATACAAACGAATTATCAAATGAAATTTCAAAAGGATAATACAAAATTTACAACTGTATTATTGCTGTTATTATTAATGGTTACAGGTATGTTTTCACAAAACATACCAAGTAAACCAAGTTTTATTCCGGCATTAATTGATAGTACAAACACCTTAAGTGTTGCAGAAAAATCTGCTTTAGAAACGAAGTTAATTCGCTATAGTGATTCTACTTCTACAGAATTATTTTTAATAATTATACCATCTACATTTGGTGAGAACATTAATTTTTATGCTACAGAGTTAGGACACAAATGGGAGATTGGTCAAAAAGGAAAAGATAATGGAGTTGTTATTTTATTGGCTAAAGATGATCGAAAAATTGCAATTCAAACAGGTTACGGTGTAGAGCATTTGTTAACCGATGCATTATCAAGAAGAATTATTGAAAATGTAATAATTCCAGAATTCAAAAAAGGGGATTATTATGCTGGTTTGGATAAAGGAGTAGATGTAATTGTTGATATTTTGAGAGGTGAATATAAAAATAATACACCCCAAAAGTCAGAGAAAAGACTTCCTAATATTGTACTTATCATCATTATTTTTATTTTCATTTTACTTGTTTTTTCGAAGAAAAATAGCGGAGGTGGTAGTAATAGAGGAAATAGAAGCAATACAGCTGCTAATATTTTAACCGCAATTTTATTGAGCGGAGCTGGTAGAGGATCTAGCGGTGGTTTTGGAGGTAGCTCTAGTGGTGGTTTTGGAGGTTTAGGTGGCGGAGGTGGCTTCGGAGGTGGCGGAGCAAGCGGAGGTTGGTAAGTTTTGTAATAAAAAAACGTACATACTTAATGTGTGAAAGGAAAAAATTAGAGAAAAGTTTATTTTTTTCTAAAATAAATTACAATTGGCACCCCATTAAAATTGAATAATTCACGTAGTTTATTTTCAACAAATCGCTTATAAGGCTCTCTAACATATTGAGGTAAATTACAAAAAAATACAAACTGAGGTGTTGCTGTTGGCAGTTGCATACAATACTTTATTTTCACAAATTTACCTTTGTATGCAGGTGGAGAATGGTGTTTTAAAAGATCTAGCATTGTTTCGTTCAATTTACTAGTAGGAATTCTATTTTTCCTTTTTTCAAAAACTTCAACTGCAGTTTCAATGGCTTTAAAAATACGTTGTTTAGTTAAGGCACTTATAAATAAAATTGGAACATCAGTAAAAGGAGCAATTTCTTGTCTAATTTTAGCTTCGAAATCGCGCATTGTATTGGTTTCTTTTTCAATTAAATCCCATTTATTAACTAAAATAACAACCCCTTTTTTATTTTTTTCTGCTAACCAAAATATATTTTCATCTTGTCCTTCAAAACCTCTAGTTGCGTCAATTACAACAATAGCTACATCACAATATTCAATAGCTCTAACAGCTCTCATTACTGTATAAAATTCTAAGTCTTCTTTTACTTTAGATTTTTTTCTAATTCCAGCTGTATCTACTAGGTTAAAATCAAACCCAAATCGGTTGTATTTAGTATCAATAGAATCACGTGTAGTACCAGCAATATCGGTAACAACAAACCTTTCTTCTCCAATTAAAGCATTAATAAAAGATGATTTCCCCGCATTTGGACGACCAACTATAGCAAAACGAGGAAGAACACTTTCTTTTTCAATTTCCTCTTCTAATTCTTCTGCTAAAGCATCTAACAACTCACCTGTTCCACTACCATTAATTGATGAAATAGTGTAATATTCACCTAAACCTAAATTATAAAACTCAACAGCATCTGCGTCACGCATAGAGTTGTCAACTTTGTTAACCGCTGTAAAAATGGGCTTTTTAACTTTGCGTAATATATTAGCAACTTCAGTATCCATTGGTGTTATGCCACTTTCAACATCAACAACAAATATGATGATGTCTGCTTCATCAATAGCTAGTTGCACTTGTTTTCTAATTTCTTTTTCAAAAATATCATCTGAACCTATAGCATAACCACCAGTATCAATTATAGAAAACTCTTTTCCGTTCCAATCACTTTTTCCATAATTTCTGTCACGCGTAACACCACTTACAGAATCAACAATAGCTTCTCTTCGTTGAATTAAACGATTAAACAATGTAGATTTTCCAACATTAGGCCTTCCTACTATAGCTACAATATTACTCATTGGATGTTTTTTAATTTTTTGCAAAAATAGGTAATTTTAATTTGAAAATTAAAGTATTAGCCCCTCTAAAATAGTTATTTAATAAAAAATGGTATATTTCGATGCTAAAAAAATTAATTAATGAGTGAACAGAAGAACAATGATGTTTTTTTACGTCCTAGGTTTAAAATGGACTTTGATGTGAGTAAACAAAAACTAATGGAAAAATTTAAAGACAATTTAGCCAATGGTAATTGTAAATATTGTAGTGAAATTGTTGATGGGCACATTGTAATTGATGTTCCTTTTGAAGAAAATCATTTTTGGTCACCTCAATTAAATATAGAAATTGAAAGTGCACCTAACAAAAAAACCACTGTTAGAGGTTTGTTTGGACCTAAACCACAAGTTTGGACATTGTTTATGTTTATCCATTTTGCGGCTGCAGTTGCGTTTATCGCGTTTTCTGTAATGGCTTATGTACAGTGGACTTTAAAAAGTAGTTATTCTTTTGCTCTTAGTATGGTGATTTTTTTACCAATTTTATGGCTTGTATTATATTTTTTAGGTCAAATAGGTAAAAATACGGGACGAAAACAAATGATTGAGCTTCATGAATTTATGATGAGAACATTAGAAAAACCCTAAAAATAAAAGCGACTACGGAGGCTTAAACAAGTTGTGTTTAAGTTAAAAAGTATTAATCGTTATATCCGAATCTTCTTAATTGACGCTTGTCGTTTCTCCAGTTCTTATTTACTTTTACGTACAATTCTAAATGGATTTTTTTATCGAAGAATTTTTGTAAATCTTTTCGGGCTTCGACACCAACACGCTTTAAAGCAGCTCCTTTATGCCCAATAATAATTCCTTTTTGAGTTTCGCGTTCTACCATTATTACCGAACGAATTTTAATTATTTTTTCACTTTCAAAAAATTCTTCAGTTTCAATTTCAACAGCATATGGAATTTCTTTTTTGTAGTGCATTAATATTTTTTCGCGAATGGCCTCATTCACAAAAAAACGTTCAGGCTTATCTGTTAACTGATCTTTTGGGTAAAATGCTGGTGATTCAGGAAGTATTTCTAGTATTCTATTAAAGACACCTTCTACATTAAAATTTTCTAAAGCTGAAATTAATGTTACCTCAGCATTAGGTACTTTTTCTTTCCAATACAATAATTTTTCTTCAACTTCTTCTTGAGTAGATTTATCAATTTTATTAATAAGTAAAAGAACAGGTATTTTTGAATTCTGAATCTTATTAAAGAATTTTTCATCTTTGAGTTCTTTCTCTCCAATTTCGACCATATATATGAGCACATCGGCATCTTCAAAAGCTGATTTTACAAAATCCATCATAGAAGCTTGCAATTCGTAAGCTGGTTTTATAATTCCTGGTGTATCAGAAAACAAAATTTGAAAATCATCTCCATTTACAATCCCTAAAATTCTATGACGAGTTGTTTGTGCTTTTGAGGTAATAATTGATAAGCGTTCCCCTACAAATGCATTCATTAATGTAGATTTTCCAACGTTTGGATTTCCAATAATATTTACAAAACCTGCTTTATGCTTCATTTTCAATGTTTAAGGCGGCAAAGGTACTCTTTAATATTTTTAATATTAAAAAACTTGTTGGTTTTTTGAAAAAACGTTGTATCTTTGCCATCCAAATCGCGGGGTAGAGCAGTAGGTAGCTCGTCGGGCTCATAACCCGAAGGTCGCTGGTTCGAGTCCAGTCCCCGCTACTTAATTATCAAGCCTTTACAGAAATGTGAAGGCTTTTTTATTACACCTAGTACAGAATAAGTACAGAATAATATGTTTTTCAAAACGTCATAAATTTTGTTGCTAATTTCATTAGTTTGAGATTAAAACCTATGATTTATCACTTTTACTTATCTATTTCACTATAATTTATTAAAAGCAGTCATATTAATACATTTGTACTATAATGTTAGCGCTATGTTACTTTGCTTTAGCTAAAAGTAAAGTTTTATATCAAAAAGTTACTTCTACAATGTTAATGAAACACTTATTAAGCGAACCGACGAAAGGAGGGAAGTGTATGTGTGTGGAATGGGGTAAGTGTTAAAAACTTTTCATTAACTACCATTTTCCGTAATACAATGCTAACTTATATTTATTACATTTAGACTTTCGTTTTTACTAATAATTTTTTATATATAATAACCTTAAAAAGGAACTATGGGGTTGATTTACTCAATAATTTTGTAGAAAATGAATAACAAACATGTATATCTCAATAACAAAAAAAATCAACAAAATGGTTTTAACCGTAAACGAGGATTTACTCCAAAAGCTATTGAAGAAAAGCCTGAAGAACCAACAATAAAAGAATTTCAAGTTGCTAATCTCCGAAATTATTACATCACCTTTACTCAAACATATGAGAGTAGATACAATAATAGAACCATTGAATTTCCTGCTTATATTGATTTAATTGAGATTCGGTTCTTTCCAATTTTTAACAAAGATTTAAAGAATAAATTCTTTCAAAAATACGGACTATTACCAGTATCGTATAGTGATTTCAATCGTACAGTTGTTTTTGAGGTTATTGATAATGATTTATTTGATGCTTTTAAAGCAGATATTGAATTCATAATTAGTTTAGATGAGGATGTACCATATTCAGGTGAAGATCATAATCTAATCGCTACAATCTATAAGTTTCGTTTTATTGATAAAAGAGCTAAAACTAATGAAGATGAAGCCATTATTCTTTCTACCATTCAATCAGCATCAATTGAAATTGCAAATATTCAAAAAGAAAGATTAAAACAATATCTTAATGAGGCCGATTTGTCGTTTTCAACTAACAATAATGAAGACCTCTTTTATCTAAATCATGCGAGCAATGAAATTGTAAATAACATCGAACAAAATTTTGATATAATACAGAGTATTACTAGCTCAAGAGCACTCAATGTTAGACCAGGAATGCTAGGAACACTTCGAATGGAATATGGTTTTGAAGTAACTGTACCAGAAAACCTTTCTACTGTCGGAATTATTGATACTGGTATAAATACAATAGCTCCTTTTAATAATTTAATAGTTGACGGTGGAATCAATATAACTGGAGAAACAGACGCTGATCATTCAGGTCATGGTACCTTGGTTGCGGGTTTAGCTATCTTTGGACAAGAATTACCTTCTTCAGTACAAGATTCTTACGAAGCTAAGTGTAAAGTTTTACCTATTAAAGTGCTTCATAACAATAATGGTGGAATTAATTTCCCTTTGTTACTGCAAGCAATAAGAACTGCAAATCAAGATAAAGGTGTTCGTATTTTTAATATGTCATTGGTCTTTTATCCTAAACAATATAATGAGGCTTTTTCAGAGTTTGCATATGAACTCGATCATCTTTCACATGAACTAGGTGTTTTGATTTTTATTTCAGTAGGTAATTTTGATTCTATTTCATTAAGGGAGCTATTGACAACCGATTTTCATAATGACCATTCTTATCCAGAATTCTATTATAATTTAAATTCTACTTCACCCATTCATAATTGTGAAAATACAAACATTAGCACTCCTTCAGAATCACTAAATAACTTATCCATTGGTGCACTTGCGGGTAATATAGAAGACGACGACAATTCAGACATTACACCTGCAAATATTTATCCTGCATATTATACACGTAAGTTTCATTTTGATTATGAGCAAAAGATAAATACAACAGATTTTAATCAAAATCAAAAGAACAAACATTTAAACAAGCCTGATTTAGTCTTTGATGGAGGTGATCTCTTAAATGGGCAATCTGGTATTGAAGTTATAGCGAGTCCTGCGGATAATTATTTTAGAAGAGCAGCTGGTACGAGTCTTTCCACTCCTTTAATTACTTCAATTGCAGCAGAAATAGAAGGAATGTATCCTGATTTAAATGTTCAATCAATAAAAGCCTTGTTAATTAATAGTGCTAATTATTACAAACCTAAAGAATTACCGCATTTTCAAAATAAAGATGAGTTATTGAGAAAGCTAATAGGATTTGGTGTTCCAGATAGAAATCTTGCATTACTTTCTGATAATAAATCAATCACGATGGTGGTTGAGGATGAAATTAAACCACTAGAGATTGTTTCTATTCCGATTTTCTTGCCAGATTATCTAAAAACAAGTGGTAACAAACTAATTTTTGAAATATCAATTGCTTATAGTTCATACCCAGATAAAGGAAGCCATTTGAGCTATTTACCATTGCACATGTCTTTTAATTTGATGAAAAATCTCGCGATAGATGATATTGCAAATAAGGAATCACCAGAAATAGTAGCAAAGAAAGGATTTTCTTGGAGTGAAGATCATTTTGGTTTAGAGAACAGATTATTATCTAATGCTCAAAGTAAGGAATACAGACTTCAACCCAACGATATTGTTTCTTTAAATGGACAAATGGCTGTGGCAGTACGTTGTTTATCCAAAGATAATATTGATGAAAATTTGAAACATTATCTAGAAAACAATCAACATGCATTTTCCTTAGTTGTACGCATTACAGAAGAACTAAAAAATGTTACAGAGAATAATCTTTATAATGAAATGCTTGCAATCAATAATTTAACCGTAATAAGTGAAGCAGAAATAGATGCTGATTTAGATTTGGAGGTGTAAAATTGATTACTTTTTTAATGCTTTTTTTTCAAGCTGAATTAATTCAGACCAAACAGAAACATCAATTTTATGCACCAATTTTTTATCATCTAATTGCTTGAATAATGTGCGCTTAATTGCATTAATTAAAGTTTTCTGAATACTATAATAACTTAAGCTTTCGCATTGTCTAATAATCTTGTTTAAAGCAGTTTTCGAAGGGGTTTTAAAATTCCCTTTCTTAAGAGTTAATTGTATTAGTTCTTCAATTTGTGATCTATTAGGTAATGAAAATTCCAGATTCACATCAAATCGCCTAAGCAAAGCTTCATCAATCATATTTTCTTGATTGGTTGCAGCTATAACAATGGACGATTGAGGTAGATAATCAAAAAGTTGCAGAATAGTATTCACAACTCGTTTCATCTCTCCGTGGTCTTGATTGTAATCTCTTATTTTACCTAAAGAATCAAATTCGTCAATAAAAATAATACTATCCTCTAAAGCGGCTTTTTTAAAAACCTTCGTAAGATTCTTGCTAGTTTCACCAAGTTTAGATGATACTATTGCTCCTAAATTAACAACATACATTGGTTTATTTAATTCGCCAGCAATAACATATGATGCTAAAGTCTTACCACAACCCGAAGGACCATGTAATAAAAGTTTATTAGAAACAGGTAGTTCAAATTTCTGTAAAAGTTCAATGGAATTGTTTTCTTTGAGAAAGTAAATTAGTTCATTCTTTAATTCAGGATCAATAACTAAGTTTTCTAATCTATAATCAGACTTTAGCTTGTCAATAAAAAGGTCATTGATTTCTCTTTCATTTTGCTGATTGAAATAATGATCAGAACCTACTTTTGTCAGGTTACCGCTGTTTCGATTTGATTCTTTTAACAAAGACTGTAATTGAAGGGCAAGATTGATTTTCTTACTATCTTTGTAGAATTCAATGAATTCATTCAAAGATTTTAGTAAGTTTTCACGATCGTTTTCTAAACCGTATCGTGCAATATTCTTTATGTAATCAATTTGTCCCACTAATCAATTTAAATATACGGTAAAATTAAAAGAAAAATATCAATATTCATGTCGAATTTAAGATTTTAATTCTAAACTCATTTTATACTTATCAAGATAAACTAAAAAAAACAGTTTATATGAGATAATTTTTAAGCCAAAGAATTTAATTCAATCATAAATTCTAATGTTTCCTAAAATATAGCAGTAAGCCGTAATTGTTTCCAAAGTTTTATCTGCAATTATTAAATTACGGCACATTCATAGAATATTAAATGGTGTATTGTTATCTTTGAATTTGAATTTAAAAAAAATTATAAAATATTGCTATGAACATATTTAAAAAAAAAACTTGGTGAATCTAAACCTAAGGAATTAAACTTTGAACCAATAGAATTATTTCAAACACTTTTTCATAAAGAAGGATATGCTTATCTAAGAGGAATACAAGAAGAAGTATTAAATTCGTGGCACGAAATTAGGGATCAGAGAGATGTTTTATGTAAAATGAATACAGGTTCTGGTAAAACATTAGTAAGTTTATTAATGTTATATTCTAAAATGGTTGAAGGTGTTGGGACTAGTTTGTATTTATGCCCAGATAAACAACTTTTAGAACAAGCTAAAATCCAAGCTCAACTTTATGGAATACCTGTTTGTGAAATTGAAGAAGGAAATATTTTCCCAAGTGATTTTATTAATTCGAAAAGTATTTTGCTCTGTACTTTTCAGAAGTTGTTTAATGCTCGATCAATTTTTGAAAGAAATAATATTGAAGTAGGATCTATTGTGCTAGATGATGCTCATGTTTGCTTAGATATAGCCAGAGCAGCTACTACTATTGAATTACCTTTTAATCATAAATTAAGTGAGCGATTACTTAAATTATTCAATGAAGATTTAAAATATCAAGCGCCGGGTACATTTCATAGATTAATCGATGGTGATCCATACGCTAAAATACTAAAAGTTCCATATTGGTCTTGGCTTTCAAGAAATCAAGAATTAATTAATTTAATTGGAGAGTTTAGTGAAGATGATGAACTTTTTTTTAAATGGGGACTAATCGCAGATGATTTACAGTCTTACGATTGTTTTGTTGGACCAAAAGGATTTGAGATAGCACCAACTTACGTGCCTTATCATAATGTAAGAGCCTTTAATGAGGCAAAACATAGATTCATACTTTCTGCAACTTTTGAAGACCAAATAGATTTAATTAAAGATTTAGGTATTAGTAAGGAAAGTATTAAAAAAGCACTAATTCCGAAGGATCGAAAAGATGTTGGACAAAGATTAATTTTAGCTCCCCAAAGGTTTGATTCTAAAATAACGGATGAACAAATTCTTGAAATGGTCAAAGGTTATTCCAATAATGGAATTAATGTTATGGTTATGGTTCCTTCCTGGGAAAGAGCGAACAAATGGGGTGATATTGGAGCTGTAATAATTAAAAATAAAAATATTAGCGAAACTATTGAAAATCTTAAAACTTCAAAAGGTGGATTTTATGTGCTCGTAAACAGGTACGATGGAATTGATTTGAGTGGCGATATGTGTAGGGTATTGGTTATTGATGGTTATCCCTCTTTTACTTCATATGAGCAATTATACAAAGAATTAAGACTTGAATCGGTTAAGGCTTCATTAAAAGCTCAAATAATTGAGCAAGGACTTGGAAGAGCTGTTAGGTCTGGTAGTGATTTTTGTACTGTTTATTTAATGGGAAAAGATTTATTACAATTTGTGGGAAATAAATCAAATTTAAAATATTTCACACCAGTAACTAGAAAACAATTAAAATTAGGCTTATCGCTTTTAGATGGTGAGTCAAAAGATAATTCTTTAAAAACAATTGGAGATACGGCCAATTTATGTTTAATACAAGATAATAATTGGAGAGAATATCATTCAGAAATCCTTTCAGAAGCTCTAGAAGATAAAGCGAATGATAGAATTATTAATAATTTAGAGCTAGCAAATATTGAATCAAATTCTATAAAAGTATTTAGAGAAAGAAATTATTCAGGAGCATCTGATAATATTTTAAAGGAAATTCTTAATAAACCTAATTCAATAAGCATAAACGGGATGCCAGTGGAAGATTCTTTTCCTTTTAATATAATTACACCTAATCACACAATTAGCCTTAATTCAATTAGGATTCCAAACCCAGACACAAAAGCTACAAGA
>CAYPNJ010000040.1:0-18004 GCA_964412305.1 uncultured Lutibacter sp.
ATCATTTCCTTTTTCAACATCTAACACAATCCATCCAAAAGCTTCAAATTTAGCTCTTAAATCTCCTAAAGGCAATACATCATCAGTTGCTCCATCAATTTGCTTTAAATTGTAATCTACTGCCGCTATATAATTGTCAACTTTTTTACCTGCAGCATACATAATTGCTTCCCAATTTTGCCCTTCTTGCAATTCACCATCACCATGTAAGGAATACACTAATTTATCATCCCCATTCAATTTTTTTGCCTGCGCAGCACCTAACGAAACACTCATACCTTGCCCTAATGAACCCGATGCAATTCTAATACCCGGCAACCCTTCATGAGTTGTTGGATGTCCTTGTAAACGTGTATTTAATTTTCTAAAAGTAGCTAATTCACTTACAGGGAAAAATCCGCTTCGCGCTAAAACACTATAATAAACTGGAGAAATATGGCCATTAGATAAAAAGAATAAGTCTTCATTTATACCATCCATAGAAAATTCAGTAGAATAATCCATAACTTCTTGAAATAATACTGTTAAATATTCATTACATCCTAATGAACCTCCAGGATGTCCTGATTTTACAGCATGTACCATTCTAACGATGTCTCTTCTTACTTGTTGTGCAAAATCTTGCAGTTCTTGTGTAGTTGCCATTTACTATTATTTAATTTAAAGCGCAAAAATAGTGTTTTTGAAACTTGAAATACTAAAATTTTAAAATAAAGTTATTGAAGTATTATCAACAAGCTTATGTTTTTTGTTTTTTCTTTTTTGCTGCAGGAAATAGT
Source organism: uncultured Lutibacter sp. (assembly GCA_964412305.1). Classification (GTDB taxonomy): domain Bacteria; phylum Bacteroidota; class Bacteroidia; order Flavobacteriales; family Flavobacteriaceae; genus Lutibacter. The sequence goes on from CAYPNJ010000040.1 coordinate 780, forward strand.
ACGTTATTTAAGATTAAACGATAACCTGGTGAGTTTGGATGTAAATCAAGTTCTGTTTTAGGGTCACCAACTCTGTGTTGGTAATCTTCAGGGTCATGACCACCATAAAAAGTAAACATTCCTTTTCCTTTTACACCGTGTATATAACGCGCTTCACGGTTGGTTTTATTTTCACCTAAAACTAATATGTTAGATTTCACACTTGCACGCTCAAACGAAGTTGTTTGCCCCATAAAACCTTTTACTAATTGTGTATGATTTTGACATAGCATTGTAGGAATTGGGTCCCATTTTGCTGAATATTCTTGTAATGAAAAATAATCGGATGTACGCTTAATTTTAGAACGCTTCCTAGTCATATCTATTGAAGAAAATTCATATTCAACAGGATTTCTAACCAATTTAAAATCTTTAAAAGCCAATGTTTTTTTGTAATCTATTTTACTTTGATAATCTATTTCAGAAGGGTCGCCATCAAACATTGTTTCACAAATATCTACACCTTCAGCAGCTAAAGCAATATCAAAACTATCTGTTGCAGAGCACATTGCAAACATAAAACCACCTCCAATAACAAAATCTCTTATTTTAAGTGATACTGCTAATTTCTCTTCAGAAACTTTTACATACCCTAATTTAGAAGCTAAATTTTCAGCTGATTTTTTTTGCTCAATATACCAAGGAGCAGCTCTATAGGCTCCATAAAAGCGTCCAAACTGACCTGTAAAATCTTCATGATGTAAATGCAGCCATTCGTATAATAACAGTTTTTCTTCTAAAACTTCTTCATCATAAACTACATCAAAAGGAATTTCAGCATATGTTAACACCAATGTTACAGCATCATCCCAAGGTAATTTTCCTTTTGGTGAATACACCGCTATTTTAGGTGCTTTTTCCAAAATTACTGCATCCATATTTTCAGATGGACTACTTATTTTTTCTAAAATTTGTTCTGCTTGTGTATCAGAAATAACGTAAAATGTTACACCTCTAATTTTACACTCATTACGTGTAGCCCCATTGTCTTCTAATAAAAAAGAGCCACCTTCATAATTTAATAACCATTTTGCAGTATTACCCTGTTCTAAAGACCAATAGGTAATTCCGTAAGCTTTTAAATGATTTGTTTGTGTAATAGCATCCATAGGAATTAAAATGAATGACGCAAAAGCACTGTGAGAAATTAATAGAAAAAGTACAGCTACTATTTTAATAAAACTTTTTTTATACAATTTTATTTCTTTAAAAAGGGAGACCTTTATTATCTTCTAAATCGTCTTGAGTTCCAAATGCTTCTTGAGCACTAGTTATATTTCCTGAAGAAATTCCATCATTCATTTTTGATTGAAATTCACTTCCAAAATCATCATCTAAATTACTAAATTGTGCTAAATGACCTGTAAATTTCAATTTAATATTTTCTAAACCACCATTTCTGTGTTTTGCAACAATAAATTCTGCTTGTCCTTCACAAGGTGTTCTTTCTTCATCGTCCCACTCAGTAAGTCCATAATATTCCGGACGATAAATAAACGAAACAATATCTGCATCTTGCTCAATTGCACCAGATTCACGTAAATCTGATAATAATGGACGTTTATTTCCTCCACGAGTTTCAACAGCACGCGATAACTGAGAAAGTGCAATTACAGGGATTACTAATTCTTTTGCCAATGCTTTTAAATTTCGGGAAATCATAGAGATTTCTTGCTCACGGTTTCCTCCACTAGATGTTCCTGCTGTCATTAATTGTAAATAATCAATTACTATTACCTTAACACCGTGTTGTGATACTAAACGACGTGCTTTTGCTCTTAAGTCGAAGATAGATAATGAAGGTGTATCATCAATAAATATAGGTGCATTTGATAAGTTTTTAACTTTCACATTTAATTGTTCCCACTCATGTGGCTCTAAATTTCCTTTTCTTAATTTTCCAGAATTAATTCCCGTTTCACTAGAAATCATACGCGTAATTAATTGCACAGATGACATCTCTAACGAGAATATTGCAACAGGTGTATCAAAATCAATTGCCATATTTTTTGCCATTGACATTACAAAAGCTGTTTTCCCCATACCAGGACGAGCGGCTAAAATTACTAAATCTGAAGGTTGCCAACCAGATGTTAACTCATCTAAGCGAGTAAAACCTGTTGCTACACCACTCATACCCTGCTTGTTAGAAATCTCTTGTATCTTTTTAATTGCCTGATCTACAAGGCCTTCAGCAGACTCTGACCCCTTTTTTAAGTTTCCTTGTGTTACTTCAAATAATTTAGTTTCAGCATCATCTAATAAATCAAAAACATCAACCGTTTCATCATAGGCTTCTTCAATAATTTCAGAAGAAATTGTGATTAATTTACGTTGAATATATTTTTGTAAAATTATACGTGCGTGAAATTCAATATGTGCTGATGAAGCTACTTTTTGAGTTAAACCAATTAAATAAAAATCTCCCCCAACGGCATCTAAATTTTCTGTTTTTCTTAATTGATTTGCAACTGTTAGTAAATCTGTAGGCTCAGAATTTTTAAATAATGTAAATATTGCTGCATATATTAATTTATGAGCTTCTTTATAAAAAACATCATCATGTAAAATATCAATTACATCATCAACACCCTTTTTATCAATCATCATAGCTCCCAATACAGCTTCCTCTAAATCTACCGCTTGAGGAGGTATTTTCCCTTTCTCAAGACTAATTACTGTGCTCTTTTTAAATTTTTTAGATGGTACTGGTTGCAAGTTTTTCACGCTTCTACTGGTTATTTTTATTAAGTTGACAATTTATAGGGGTAAGAAAATATTTAAATTTCACACTTTTATTACTAAAGCAAATGTAATTTTAAAAAACAGTTTTAGCCCAATTTATAAATTTTATTTTTACACATTTTTTGTTGACAAGTACATATTTTGTTAATAACTCTTTAAACATAACTTTCTCCATAATTATTTCCTATTTTTGATTTATGGAACATAAAAAAGTATATAAAATTCTAACAATTTTATTAGTCATGCAATGGGCATTTATTCAAATTATTGCACAATACCCTAGCATTGTAGAGAACTATTACTCAAACGGATTATACGTTTACATCTCTAAATTTTTAAGAATTATTTTGGGGTGGATACCTTTTTCTGTAGGTGATATTATATACAGTATTCTTGTTTTTTTAATATTAAAAAGCATCTATAAAGCTCTAAAAAACAGAAAAATACATTTAAAAAACACGTTCTTTAAGGCTAGTGCCATTGCTGCTATTTTATTTTTCTTTTTTCATTTTAATTGGGGACTTAACTATTTTAAACAACCTTTATTTAAGACTTTAAATTTTGAAAAAGCTACATATACACAAGATGAATTAGTAGATTTTACAAAAACGCTCATATTAAAAACCAACAAAGTACACTTTTTAATAACAAATAACGATACCATTGTTGTTGAAAATAGTATGAACAAAAAACAAATAAGAGAGATTTCTCCTTTAGCATATGAGCAATTACAATTAAAACATTCTCAATTTAAATTTACAGTTCCATCAATAAAGCATTCGTTATTTAGTGTGCCGTTAACTTATATGGGTTTTGCTGGTTATTTAAATCCTATTACGAATGAAGCACAAGTAAATTCATTAATCCCAAAAAATAATTACCCAGCCACCGTTTGCCATGAAATTGCGCATCAGATTGGAATTGCTTCAGAAAGTGAAGCTAATTTTGTGGGGTATTTAGCTGCAACCCACTCTAAAGATATGTATTATAATTATGCAGGCTATTTAACAGCTCTTCGTTATTGCTTATTTGAAATTTACAGAAACAATCCTGAACAATTTGAAACTTTAAAAAACACTATAAATAAGGGTATTTTGAAGGATATTGAAAACACACAAAATTTTTGGAAATCGTACCAAAATTGGTCTGAAAAATATTTCAAAGGCTTTTACGATTCATTTCTAAAAGCTAATAAACAAAAAGATGGTATTAGAGGTTACAATAAAATGGTAGCACTTTTAATAAATTATTATAATATTGAGGAATTGTAGTTAATTAACAGTTATTTTTACCAAATGCACAAACAAATAACAAGCCCACAAAATTCGTACATAAAAGAACTTGTTCAGCTTAAAGAAAAGTCGCGTATTCGTAAAATAACACAAACATTTATAATTGAAGGATTACGTGAAATTTCCTTAGCAATTAAAGGAAATTATCAAATTAAAACGCTATTATTTGTTACTCAAATTAGTACTGAAGAAGAAATTGATACTTTATTAAATACAATAAATTCTGAAATTGAAATTATTGAAATATCTAAAGAAGTGTATAAAAAATTAGCTTTAAGAGATTCTACAGAAGGTGTTTTAGCAGTTGCAAATTGTAAAGATTTATCATTGAATTCTGTACAATTTAAGAGAGAAAACCCACTTGTTTTGGTTGCAGAAGCACCTGAAAAACCTGGTAATATTGGTGCACTTTTACGAACTGCAGACGCAGCTGGTGTAGATGCTGTATTTATTGCAAACCCAAAAACAGATTTATACAATCCAAATATTATAAGAACAAGTGTTGGTTGTGTTTTTACAACAACTATTGCTACGGGTAGTACTTCAGAAATTATTTCATTTTTAAAAGAACACCAAATAAATATGTATGGTGCAGCTTTAACAGCTTCTGCTGAATATCAAACCATTAATTATACACTGCCAAGTGCAATTATTGTTGGTACTGAAGCAACAGGATTGTCTAATGAATGGCTTCAAAATACTACACAAAATATAATTATTCCAATGCGTGGCGCTATAGATTCTATGAATGTTTCAGTAAGTGCAGCCATCTTAATTTTTGAAGCTGTAAGACAGCGTAATTCATAATATTTTACTTATGAACCCTGAAACTTTATTTTATATATTAATAAGTATAATTTGTGTCAAATTTTTATTTGAATCCTTTATTAATGCATTAAACTCAAAACATTTTAACGATTCTATTCCAAAAGAATTGAAAGGTATTTATAACAATGAAGAATATCTAAAGTCGCAAGACTACAAAAAGGCCAATTACAAATTTTCTATCTTTTCAAGTTTATTTTCCGTAATTACAACGCTCCTATTTTTTATGGTAGACGGCTTTGCTTTTGTAGATTCAGTAGCAAAATCATTTTCAGAAAACACAATTATTATTACTCTAATTTTCTTTGGTATTATAGTATTTGCAAGTGATATATTTTCTTTTCCATTTTCTTATTACAAAACTTTTGTAATTGAAGAACAATTTGGATTTAACAAAACTTCAAAAAAAACATTTGTATTAGATAAAATTAAAGGCTGGTTAATGATCCTAATTGTTGGAGGTGGCTTATTGGCTTTAATAACTTGGTTTCACCAATTAACAACCTCTAATTTTTGGTTATACACCTGGGCTTTAATTAGTTTTTTTACACTATTTATGAATCTTTTTTATTCCAAATTAATAGTTCCATTATTTAACAAACAAACACCTTTAGAAGATGGCGATTTAAAAAATGCAATAGAAAATTTTGCTAAAAAAATTGGTTTTAAAATAGATAATATTTTTGTGATTGACGGTTCTAAACGCTCTACAAAAGCAAACGCCTATTTTTCAGGTTTTGGAGCTCAAAAAAGAATTACTTTATATGATACGTTAATTAAAGATTTAGAAATTAATGAAATTGTAGCTGTTTTAGCTCACGAAGTTGGCCACTACAAAAGAAAGCATATAATTTATAACTTACTACTTTCCATTATTTTAACTGGTTTTACTTTCTTTATTTTATCATTATTAATAGGAAGTGAAACGTTATCACAGGCATTAGGTGTAGAAACTGCAAGTTTTCATATTGGATTAATTGCTTTTGCAATTTTATACAGTCCAATTTCTGAAATTACTAATTTATTAATGAATGCTCTTTCAAGAAAATTTGAATATCAAGCTGATAATTATGCCAAAGATAACTTTGGAGCAGAGGCACTAATTTCTTCATTAAAAAAATTATCGAAAAACAGTTTAAGTAACTTAACACCTCATAGTTTATACGTTAAAATTCATTACTCTCACCCAACATTATTACAACGAATTTTAAACTTAAAAAAATAAACTTTTCTATTTGGTAGTACGCATTAAAATAGTATTTTTAAACGATGGCATATAATTTAAGCACAGAAGAAGAAAATAAAGAAATTGCTAGACGATATAAAGGTCTATTGAAAGGTGCTTACCAATCTTTTACAACTGCCGATAAAAAGGAAATTAGAAAAGCTTTTGATATTGCTGTTGAAGCACATAGTAGCCAACGCAGAAAAACAGGTGAGCCTTATATTTTTCATCCAATTGCCGTGGCCAAAATTGTGGCTTATGAAATTGGGTTAAGTACTACCTCTATTGTTGCAGCATTGTTACATGACGTAGTTGAAGATACCGATTATACATTAGAAGATATTGAACAATTATTTGGTGAAAACGTATCTAGAATTGTAAATGGTTTAACTAAAATTTCTCACCTAAAGAAAGAACAAAATGCTTCTGTTCAAGCTGAGAATTTTAGAAAAATGCTACTTACCTTAAATGATGATGTAAGGGTAATTTTAATAAAAATTGCAGATAGATTGCACAATATGCAAACTATGGATGCCATGCCACAAGAAAAGCAAGTAAAAATTTCATCAGAAACATTATATATTTATGCACCTCTTGCCCATAGGCTAGGTTTATACAATATTAAAAGTGAGCTTGAAAACTTAGGGTTAAAATACACAGAACCTGAAGTTTACAATGATATTTTAGATAAAATCACACAAAGTAAAGAAGAGCAAAATAAGTATATAGAATCGTTTTCTGATATTATTCGAGAATCTCTAGATGTTGAAGGTTTTAAGTATCATATAAAAGGTAGAAGAAAGTCCATTTACTCTATTCGTAAAAAAATGCTTACCCAGGGTGTTACTTACGAAGAAATTTACGACAAGTTTGCTATAAGAATTGTATACAATTCAATATTAAAAAATGAAAAATTTGATGCTTGGAAAATATATTCAATTGTAACAGACAATTTTATACCTAACCCAAGTAGATTAAGAGATTGGATTAGTCAGCCAAAATCTACAGGTTATGAGTCTCTTCATATAACTGTTATGGGACCTCAAGGAAAATGGGTTGAAGTTCAAATTCGTTCAGAAAGAATGAATGAAATTGCAGAAAAAGGATACGCAGCACATTATAAATATAAAAACAATAGTGAACGTGAAAGCGGCTTAGACGATTGGTTGAACAAAATTAAAGATTCATTAGAAAACCCTAATGGAAATGCCATAGATTTTGTTGAAGACTTTAAACTGAATTTATACGCAAAAGAAATTTTTGTATTCACACCCGATGGAGATTTAAAAGCGCTACCAAAAAATGCTACTGCTTTAGATTTTGCATTTGCCATTCATACACAGGTTGGTATGAACTGTAGGGGTGCTAAAATTAACGGTAAATTAAAACCAATTAGTCACGAGTTAATAAGTGGAGATCAGGTAGAAATAATTACATCTACAAGCCAAAAACCTACTATTGGCTGGTTAGATTTTGTAGTTACTGCAAGAGCACGTACACGTATTAAAAATGCACTAAAAGAAGACCAAAAGAAAATTGGTGAAGAGGGGAAAGAAGTGTTAACAAGAAAGCTACGCCATTTAAAAATTTCATTATCAGAAAAAGTAGTGAATGAACTTGTGAACTTCTTCAAACTTAAAACAAGTTTAGATTTGTTTTATAGAATGGGTTCAGGAGCTATAGAAAATCAACAACTAAAAGAGTTTATTGCTCAACGCAACAATACTTTTGTAAACTTTTTTAAGAAAAGAATTAAGAGACCTCTTAAAAACACTTCTGCTATAACTGATGAAAATGAAGTAATTGACAACTACGATTCGTTAGTTTTTGGAAAAGAAGAAGAGCGGTTAGATTTTAAAATGTCACCATGTTGTAATCCAATTCCGGGAGATAAAGTTTTTGGTTTTGTGACCATTAATGATGGAATAAAAGTGCATAAAAAAGATTGTCCAAATGCAATTAGCCTTCAGTCTAATTATGCATATCGAATAATGAATGCAAAATGGATTGATTCTACAAAACAAGAATTTAAAGCTATTTTGAAAATTTATGGAGTAGATCAGGTAGGTTTGGTTAATAGAATTACCGAAGTTATTTCTAAAACCATGAATGTGAATATTCATGGAATTAATATCTCTGGACATGATGGTATTTTTGATGGAAGCATTACTGTAAGCGTAAAAAACAAATCTCAATTGGAAAAGTTAAGCAATAATCTCAAAAAAATTGAAGGTATAGATAGTGTTGAAAGAATATATAAGCACTAGCTTATCCACAATTAAAGTTAATAAAATAAACAATTGTCATAATTTTAATTCAAAAATAAAATTAACTTTGTTGAATTAAGTTATACAACTCAAATTTCATTGTTATGAGTAACGAAAATCAAAAAATTGTAAAAAATGTTTTTGTGAATTTTCTAGAGGCTAACAGCCATAGAAAAACACCTGAACGGTTTGCAATTTTACAAGAAATTTATGATTTAGAAGATCATTTTGATATAGAATCTCTTTATATTCAAATGAAAAATAAAAATTATCGAGTTAGTAGAGCTACACTTTATAACACCATTGAATTACTGTTAGATTCTGGTTTGGTAAGAAAACATCAATTTGGGCAAAACCAATCACATTATGAGAAGTGTTACTTCGATAAACAACATGACCACGTTATTTTAACTGATACTGGTGAAGTTATAGAATTTTGCGATCCAAGAATTCAAATCATTAAAAAAACAATTGAGGAGACTTTTAATATAGATATCAACAATCATTCATTATACTTTTACGGAACAAAAAAACGAAACAACAACTAAAACTTACAACAAAACAAATGGCAGTAGATTTATTATTAGGACTACAATGGGGAGATGAAGGAAAAGGGAAAATTGTAGATGTCCTTACTTCCAATTACAATATTATTTCACGTTTTCAAGGTGGTCCAAATGCAGGGCACACATTAATTTTTGACGGACACAAACACGTGTTACACACAATTCCTTCAGGTATTTTTCATAAAAACGCTATTAATGTTGTTGGTAATGGAGTTGTAATAGACCCTGTAATCTTCAAAAAAGAATTAGACAATTTAGCTGATTTTAATTTAGATTTTAAATCTAAATTATTAATATCAAGAAAAGCACATTTAATTTTACCAACACATAGATTGCTCGATGCAGCAAGTGAAACCGCTAAAGGAAAGGCTAAAATTGGCTCAACTTTAAAAGGAATTGGACCAACTTATATGGATAAAACCGGTAGAAACGGTATGCGTATTGGTGATTTAGAATTAGATAACTGGAAAGAAATTTACCAAACACTTGCAAAAAAGCATTTAAAAATGTTGAATTTCTTTGACGTTAAAATTCAATATGATTTAAAAGAATTGGAAACTGAATTTTTTGGAGCAATATCAGAGTTAAAACAACTTACTTTTATAGATAGTGAAGAATATTTAAACAGTGCTATAAAAAGCAACAAAACAATTTTAGCAGAAGGAGCTCAAGGCTCTCTTTTAGATGTTGATTTTGGAACCTACCCATTTGTTACATCATCAACCACAACAGCTGCTGGAGCTTGTACTGGTTTAGGTGTTGCTCCAAATAAAATTGGTGAAGTTTTTGGAATTTTTAAAGCCTACACAACACGTGTTGGATCGGGTCCTTTTCCTACTGAACTTTTTGATGAAGATGGAAAAGAAATGGCTAAAGTTGGTCATGAATTTGGTGCTACAACTGGTCGCCCTCGTAGATGTGGATGGTTAGATTTAGTCGCTTTAAAATATGCTGTTGAAATTAATGGCGTTACACAATTAATGATGATGAAAGGTGATGTACTTTCAGGTTTTAAAACTTTAAAAGCTTGTACATCTTACAATTATAAAGGAACAGAAATTACACATTTTCCTTATAATATTGAAGAACACAATGTAACTCCAATTTATACTGAGTTTAAAGGCTGGAAAGAAGATTTAACCGAAATGACTAGCGCTGAAACACTTCCAAAAGAATTAAACAATTATATTAAATTTATAGAAGACTTTGTTGAAGTTCCTGTAAAAATAGTATCGGTTGGTCCTGATAGAAAACAAACTATTATGGTATAAAACAAAAAAGCTTCAAAATATGAAGCTTTTTTAATTTTAAATTAAACTACATAATAATTTACTACCTACTTTTTCGTTAGTTTTGTATTAAAATAAAATAGATTTGAAAAACATACTTTTTATTATTTTTATACTGTTCAGCATTGTTGGGAATTCTCAAACCAAAAGAATTAAAATTTTAAAAGCTGATAATACTTTGGTTAAACCTGAATATCCAGGAGCAACTATTTCTTTTGGAAACGTTTTTATTGAGCATGAAGGCGCTACATTACGTTGTGATAAAGCCTACATTTATCAAGAACTAAACCTTATTAAAGCAATGGGTAATGTTATTATAAATCAAGGTGATACAATTATACAGTACAGTAAATACACTGATTATGATGGAAATAAAAAAATAGCTACTTCTTGGGGAAATGTGCTGTTAAAAGATGAATTGATGGAATTAAGAACTGATACACTTCAGTTTGACAGAGTTAACCAACATTTATATTATAAAAGTGGTGGTACTATTAAAGATGAAACAAATGTATTGACAAGTAAAATTGGAGATTATTACTTACAAACCAATAAGTTTCAAGCTTTTACTGAAGTTAAAGTTGTAAATAAAGATAGTGAATTAGTATCTAATCACTTAGATTATTATACCAATTCTGGGATTGCTGATTTATATGGTCCATCAACAATAACAAGTGAAAGCAATAAAATTTATACTGAAAAAGGTCGTCATAATTCAAAAACCAATATTTCGCATTTTATAAAGAATTCAAAAATATTTTATACAGATAGAACTATTGAAGGTGATAGTTTATACTACAATAAAAATATTGATTTTGCTTCAGCAACTGGTAACATAAAAATTACAGATACTGTTAATAGCACATTAATTAAAGGTGGTTATGCTGAATTCTTTAAACTTAAAGACTCCGTTTTTATCACTCAACGAGCTGTCGCAATTTCAGCAATGGATAAAGATTCCCTATATATTCATGGAGATACTTTAATGGTTACTGGAAAAACTAATGAGCGTTTAATAAAGGCTTTTAAACATGTCAAATTTTTTAGATCAGACTTACAAGGAAAATGTGATTCACTGGTAAGTAATGAAAAAACTGGTTTAACAAAACTCTTTAAAAATCCAGTATTATGGGCTCAAGGAAATCAAATAACGGGTGATACAATTCATTTAATTTCAAATTCTAAAACCGAACAATTAGATTCTCTAAAGGTTTTAAACAACGCTTTTATGATTCAAAAAGACTCCTCAGGATTTAGTCAATTGAAAGGTAAAAGAATGTATGGAAAGTTTAAAAACAATAATTTAAGCACTTTAAATGATATTGGTAATAGTGAGGTTATTTTTTATTTGAGAAATGAATTTGGTTTGCTAATTGGTATCTATAAAATGAAAAGCAGTAGTAATATTTTTATTACACTCGATAATAACGCCATAAAATATATTGATTTTAATACAAAACCTGAAGGAAAAACATATCCCCCCTCTGAATTTGAACTACTAGCTCCTGACGAAAAATTATTTAAAGGATTTATTTGGAGAGAAGATGAACAGCCACTCACAAAAGAAGACATTTTTATACACGACAAAACAACTACACCAAAAGAGGAAATTCAAAAAAATTGAAAAAAGATTTTTTTAAATACCAAGCACAAACATCTCCTCACCCATTAGCGTTAGAAATTTCACATGCCAATGGATGTCATATTTTTGATACTAATGGCAAACAATATTTAGATTTTATTGCAGGTATTTCTGCAAATACCTTGGGTCATAATCATCCTGGAATTTCTGAAGCCATAAAAAAACAAGTTGATACCTATACACATGTAATGGTATATGGTGAATTTATTCAACTGCCTCAGGTTAGCCTTACTAAACTATTAGCTAAAAATTTACCAAAGCCTTTAGAAACTGTTTATTTAACAAATTCAGGTACTGAAGCTACTGAAGGTGCACTTAAATTAGCAAAACGATTTACAGGTAGAAGTGAAATTATAGCAGCAAAAAATAGCTATCATGGAAACACGCAAGGAGCCATGAGTGTTTGTGGTACAGAAAAACAAAATAGTGCTTTTAGACCTTTAATTCCTGGCATTAAATTTATCAAGTTTAATAATAATATTGAAATTGATAAAATTACAACTACAACAGCTGCAGTAATTTTAGAAACTATTCAAGGAGGTGCTGGTTTTATTGAACCTGAAAATAACTACCTAAATCTTATAAAGGAAAAATGTAACAAAGTAGGTGCGCTATTAATTTTAGATGAAATACAAACGGGAATTGGACGCACAGGCAAACTCTTTGGCTTTGAAAACTATAATGTTGTTCCAGATATATTAATTGCTGGAAAAGGCTTAGGTGGTGGAATGCCAATTGGCGCTTTTATTTCTTCAACTAATATTATGAGTTGTTTAAAACAACAACCAAAATTAGGTCATATTACTACTTTTGGTGGTCATCCGGTTATTGCTGCAGCTGCAAATGCAACATTAACAGCGTTGTTAGATTCTACATTAATTGAGGAAACAATTCAAAAAGAAGCATTAATACGAAAGCTTCTAATTCATCCACTAATTTCAGAAATTAGGGGAAAAGGACTCATGTTAGCTGTTATAATGGAATCCAAAGAAATTGCTTCAGAAGTTATTTTAAAATGTATTGATAAAGGATTGCTATTATTTTGGTTATTGTTTGAAGATAAAGCAATTCGTATCACACCACCACTAACTATTACTACTAATGAACTTAGACAAGGCTGTGCACTAATCTTAGATGTTTTAAGCGAAATTAAACTAACTAATTTCAGTTAACTTATAGTTAACACTAACCTATTAAATTCTAACGCTTTAGTTAAATATTTGTTAATACAGTACCTTGCATTACATAATAGCGTAACAAAAGAGTTAAACAAGCGTCATTTAAATAGAAACTAACAAGTAAAAATTATTTATTATGACAACTTTAGATTTAAGCTTACCGCAAGAAAACAAAAAAAGAATATTATTTGTAAACTTTACAAACACAAAAAGATTACAATGGAGTAAATTTAGAAGATATGGATTTTAAGCACCCAACAAACTAAAAATAAAAAATCATGAAAATTCTTGTTTAAACCTGTAGCAAAAGTAATAGTATACTTTCTACAGGTTTTATTTTTGTATTAAATCATCTAACAACTTTCGAACTTTCGAACTATTCCAATCTGCAGCACCAACTTTCGATATTAAAATTGCACCATCTTTATCTAATAAATAACTAGCAGGTATGCTATTTGTTTCAGTAAACTTTTGAGGGGGATTACTTATAGAATTATAAGCAGGTAAATCATATCCATTCTTATTGAAAAATGCTGAAACAATATTCCAATTTTCAGTTGTTACAAATACAAATGCAATTTTATCCTTATAATCATCAAATAAATCTTGAATCATAGGCATTTCTGCTCTACAAGGAGGGCACCAAGTAGCCCAAAAATTTACAAAGATAACTTTGTCCTTAAACTCACTAAAATTAATAGTTTCAGTATTTAACCCTTTTAAATTCCAATTGTATGACTTAATAGTCTCGGCTGTTTCATTATTTTCTACAGATGGTGCAAAAGCAATTTGACGCATTCCCCATTCTCTTGTTGGCGGATACAGAAGTAATCCAATTACAATAATAAATAGAAGGTTTGAAAATGACTTTTTAGAAAATAGTGTATTCATATATAATAATTTTGTTTCATTAGTAGCTTAATTTACTCTTTTCTTACAAACAAAAATATTAAAAAATTACTATCTACATGCTTACTAATCAATTAATAAATAAAATATTACGGTTGTGAATTCCTCAATAAAAAATACTATTTACTCTTTGAAAGATACTTTGTTAACATCAAGTGTTAAATTTTTGTTATATATTGCCCGGATTAATTAACATAAATCAAAGTACATGAATTCAAAAAAACAATTTTTAATAGCGATTTTCTCGCTATTTACGATGGCAACATTTGCGCAATCGTATCAAGTTTCGGGAACGGTTACCGATTCAGACAGTCAACCTTTACCTGGTGTTTCAGTAACAATTGAAGGAACATCCAGAGGAACTACTACAGATTTTGATGGTAATTATACCATTAAAGTTGAAATGAGTGAAAATCTTATATTTTCGTATGTAGGATTTAATGACAAAAAGTTACAAATGGACGGAACTAAAACATTTGATGTTGTATTAGTTTCTGGAGTTTCTTTAAATGAAGTTGTTGTTATTGGGTCTAGAAACCCAAACAGAACAGCTGTAGACACTGCAGTTCCTGTAGATATTATTGATGTAACTGAGCTTCTTACGGCTGGCCCTCAAGTAAATTTAAATCAAATTTTAAATTATGTGGCGCCTTCTTTTACTTCTAACACGCAAACGATTTCGGATGGAACTGACCACATTGACCCAGCTTCATTAAGAGGTTTAGGTCCTGATCAAGTATTAGTATTGATTAATGGAAAAAGAAGACACTCTTCTTCTTTAATTAACGTAAATGGTACATTTGGTCGTGGTAGTGTTGGTACAGATTTAAATGCAATACCTGCCGCTTCTATTGAGCGTATTGAAGTATTACGTGACGGTGCAGCTGCACAGTATGGTTCTGATGCCATTGCTGGGGTTATTAACATTGTATTAAAAAGAAGCACAGACGAGTTAACAATGAATGTTACTACAGGGGCTTATTTTTCTGAAAATTCTAATAACCAAACTGGTGGAAATGATGGCCAAACAACTAATATAAGTGCAAACTACGGTTTACAATTAGGCGATAAAGGTGGTTTCTTAAACTTCACAGGAGATTTTGACGTTAGAGAGCACTACAGTAGAATGAATGAGTTTGAAGGTGGTATTTTCAACCAATACAATACTATTGAAAGAGTTGCAAATGATGCTGGTTATGACATTACTAATTTATTAGATGATGATGTGTCAGATGTTATTCAATATGGTAATATGGCTGGATTTAATTTAGACCCAAATGCTACAAAATCTGATTTACAAAGTATTTTATCTGCTGATAATACAACAGCTGAATTAGCGGCTCGTGGACAAACTAGAAGTGATTACAACATGAGAGTTGGTCAATCTGCTTTACGTGGTGGTCGTTTCTTTGCAAACTTCTCATTACCATTAAATGATGACGGAACTGAATTATACGCTTTTGCTGGTGTTAGTTCAAGAGTTGGTAATTCTGCTGGTTTTTACAGATTACCTAGTCAAAACAGAACCTATACTCCTGCTTATATTAATGGTTTTTTACCTGAAATTAATTCAGCAATTAAGGATAAATCTTTTTCTGTAGGAATTAAAGGTAATGTTGCTGATTGGGATGTAGATTTTAGTAATACTTTTGGTAAAAATGAATTTTTATACACTATTGGTAATACATTTAATGCTTCTATGGAAAAAGCATCACCAACAACTTTTGATGCTGGAGGGTTCTCATTTGCACAAAACACGACCAATTTAGATATTAGCAAATTTTATGAAGACAGCATGTCTGGAGTAAATGTTGCTTTTGGTGCTGAATACCGTGTTGAGACTTATGAAATTTATGCTGGTGAAGAAGGGTCATATACTCAATATGATACAAAAGGAAATGCTTACAACCCAAATGATCAAGATGTTTTTCTAGAGAACGAAGATACTGGGGAGATGGAATTAATTTACACAGGTAGTCATGTTCCTGTAGATTTCTTTGGACGTACTAGACCAGGTGGTTCTCAAGTATTCCCTGGATTTAGTCCTGCAAATGAATTATCTCGTGGGAGAAGTAGTGTTGCTGGATATTTTGATGTTGAAGCTGATGTGTCTGAAAATTTCCTAGTAAGTTTTGCGACTCGTTATGAAGACTATTCTGACTTTGGTTCTACATTAAACTTTAAAATAGCATCTAGAATTAAAGTTGGTGACAACACAAATATTAGAGGTGCATTTAACACCGGTTTTAGAGCTCCTTCATTACACCAATTAAACTTTAACTCTACATCTACAATATTTATTGGAGAAGACCCTATTGAAGTAGGTACATTCTCAAATGATAGTAGAGCTGCAAAATTATTAGGTATCCCTCAATTAAAAGAAGAAACATCTAGAAGTATAAGTGTTGGATTTACTACAAAAATGCCAGATGCACATTTAACCGTTACAGTTGATGGATACTGGGTTGGAATTGATGACAGAGTAGTTTACACTGGTAGATTTACAGGTGATGCAATCGCAGAGGAATTAAGACTCGCTAATGCAGGTGCTGCAGCATTCTTTGCTAATGCAATTGATACTGAATCTAAAGGATTAGATGTAGTAATTACACACGATGCTTTAATAGGTGACAATGCTAAATTAAAAACTGATTTAGCTGCAACTTTTTCTGGAACTAAAAGAGTTGGTGATATCCATGCTTCACAAGTTTTAGAGGAAGCAGGATTAAAAGAAACTTATTTTGACGAAGCTAGTAGGGTTTATTTAGAAGAAGCTGTACCTGGTACTAAAATTAATTTATCACACAGTTTAACTACAGATAAGTTTAATATTTTCTTAAGAAATGTATACTTTGGTGAAGTTACTGAAGCAACTAATACAATTTCAAACCAACAAGTTTTTGGAACTAAAGTAGTAACTGATTTATCTTTTGGTTATAAAGTATCTGAAAGTACTACAATTACAGTTGGTGCAAACAACTTGTTAGATGTTGAACCAGAAAGAGCTGACCTTGATTTAGGTAACAGAAGTTCTGGTCGTTTTGATTGGTCAAGAAGAGCACAACAATTTGGTGTTGGTGGTCGTTTCTTATTTGCAAGGTTAAACTTTGTACTTAAATAAAAAACAACTTATAATTCTGTAAGAAATATAAGTTTTACATACAAAACCCGTAATGAAATTATTCATTACGGGTTTTCTTTTTCAATAAAAATTCAAAACTTTAATAATAACATAAATCACCTAAATA
>CAYPNJ010000041.1:0-17509 GCA_964412305.1 uncultured Lutibacter sp.
TAATTCACATTAGATATTTCGCCATTCGTGATAATGAAAAGAAATATAGAGGGGTTATAGAAATGTCTCAAGATATTACAGAGATTCAAAAATTAGAAGGACAAAAAAGATTGTTAGACTGGGATTAAAACAATACAATGGAAACTACACAACAAGTTAATGACAAAAACATTTATTATCCGCCAGGTGGAATTCTCCTGTGGATAATTATTTTTTTAGAATTAATAACCTTTGGTATTGCCTTAATTGCAATGGTTATTTCTAGTAAGGAAAACCCAACTATTTTTCATGAATCACGGTTGCTTTTAAATACTGCCTTTGGAACAATTAATACGGTATTTTTAATTACAAGTGGTTTTTTTATGGCGTTGTCAGTCAATTATTTAAAGCAAAAAAATACGAATAAGGCATTGCTGTTTTTAACCCTCACCATGCTTGGGGGTTTACTGTTTCTGGTTTTAAAAGGTGTAGAATATTTAGGTAAAATTGAAGCAGGTTTAACCATAGGTTACAATACATTTTTCACCTATTATTGGATGCTTACCCTATTTCATGTCATCCATGTAATAGTAGGTTTGGTAATTTTAGTTTCAGTTTATGTTGGGTTGAAAAAGAAAAAATCAACAACTACTATTGAAGATGTTGAAGCAAGTGCAGCTTTTTGGCATATGTGCGATTTAATTTGGCTATTGTTATTTCCAATAATTTATTTACTTTTTTAATTATGAAGAATCGTACAATTATAGTTTGGGTAATTTTAGTATTATTAACTATCGCAGTTGGGGTTATCTCAAGCTTGTCTTTAAGTAATGCGGCAATTGTAATTATAGTTTTATCTGTGATAAAATTTATTGGGGTGTCATTTTATTTTATGGAACTTAAGAAAGCACATGTATTTTGGAAAGCTTCAGTATTAATTTATCTATTGTTATTTTCAACAATTGTTTTAATTACGATCTAAATAAGAAGTTATTTTAATACCGAAAATTCAATATTAGAAGAAGTAAACACGGTATGTGTTTGTGTTTTAAAATCGTCTTCAGTCGCTTTAAAAATATTATCAACATACGTTTGTGGGTTTAAATCTATTAAAGGAAACCAAGTGCTTTGAACTTGTATTTGTAACTTATGTCCTTTTTTAAATGTGTGAAAAACATCTTGTAATTTTATGTTAACGGCTGTTTTTTTATTAGGGATAAAAGGCTCAGGGTAGGTAAAACTGTTTCTGAACTTTCCACGCATTACTTCGCTACGAACCAGTAAATGATAATTACTCATTTTTAAATGGCCTTGTATATCTTCGTTATTTTCTTCAGTGTCTGTAGGGTGAACATCAATTACTTTTACAATCCAATCGGCAGCTGTTCCAGTAGTTGCAACTTGTAGTTTAGCTAAAATATCTCCGGCTAAGGTAATTTCTTCATTTAAAACCTTAGTTTCGTACACTAAAACATCGCTTCTTCTTGCTGCAAATCGTTGATCGTCTGTCATATATTTTCGTGGTGTAAAAACCATCTTAATATCTTCGGAATAAGGGACAGGTTTTTTAATATTGCTAATAAATTTCACTCCAACTTCTTTTTCTTCGGAAGAAGTTAATTTTTGATTGTCAGATAAATAGAAGTGTTTCTTCTCAATATTTTTTGGAGGCCAAGTGTCATATGTTTTCCATTCTTTTTTTCCAGTGTCAAAAACGTATGCTTCAGGTAAACCTGAATTTTTATCACCTTTTCCTTTTAAGAAATGATTAAAAAATTTAGTTTCAATATTTTCTTGATAAAATAATGAAATGGAATCTCCAAAATAATAATTACCAATAGCATTTTTTGTTTTTGAACTAGCCCACTGCCCATGACTCCAAGGTCCGAAAACAAGTGTGTTGTAATTATCCTTATTGTATGCTTCAATTGTTTTATATGTTTCTAAAGGCCCATATAAATCTTCAGCATCAAACCAACCGCCAACAACCATTGTTGCTACGTGAGAATTTATTTTTTTTAGATGCTGAATAATACCTTTGCTTTGCCAAACTTCATCGTAGTTAGGGTGTTCTTTTAATTCTTCCCAAAAGAAATCATCAGCCTTATCATTTAACTCAAGGTTGGGATTGTCTAATCGTTCATTTTGATAATATTTATTTAAGTTGCTTAAAGGTCCGGCATCTAAAAAGAATTGATATTGGTCTTTTGTGTTAAGTTTAGGCATTTTGTACCAAGCTGTATCAGTTGGTGTATCTTTTGGAGTTCCAAATAGCGGTGTAATTCTAAAATAACTTAACAAATAAGCGCCGTTATGATGAAAATCATCAAAAAAGAAATCACCAATACAAGCTTGTGGTGAAGCTGCTTTTAAAGCAGGATGTGCATCAATTGTAGAGTAGGTACTATAAAAACCAGGATATGAAATTCCCCAAGTACCAACGTTACCATTGTTATTTTCTACATTCTTAACCAACCAATCTATCGTATCATACGTATCGGAACTTTCATCGGTTACAGTACTGTCTTTTTTAGTTGGAATGTATGCACGCATATTATCATAAGTTCCTTCACTCATCCATCGGCCACGAACATCCTGATACACAATAATATTCCCTTCTTTCATTAAATGCTTGTTTGGGCCTATATTTTTTCTGTATGTATCTGCACCATACGGTCTAACACTGTACGGAGTTCTTTGTAATAAAATTGGATGTGTTTTGCTTTTATCTTTTGGAGAATAGATAGTGGTAAATAATTTTACACCATCTCGCATAGTGATAGTGGTTTCTGTTTTGTTGTAATTTAATTGTGGGTAATTTTCTTTTTGTTCAGTAGTTGAATTGGTATTGTTACAACCAAAAGCTATTAAACTTAAGGCAATAACAAAAACTCTAAAAGTGAAGTATTTCATGTAAAGATTGATTTGTTGGTGGGTAAATCTACAAAAAATGAAATTTATGGTGTTGAAGTTTTTGTTAAAAGTAATCCTAAGGATTTGGACTACAAATTTTACAATCTTTTTTATCTTTATGTTCACCTACCAAATAACCGGATTCATTTAATTGATAATCACAACAAGCAATAAACCCTTCTTTAAGTAAATTTCTACCTCGTTGAATTCTAGATTTAGCTCCAGATAAAGAAATGTTTAATATTTTGGCAACTTCAGCCTGTTTTAAACCTTTAATTTCGCTTAGTAGCAATGCTTCTTTATATGCTGAAGGTAACTTATTAATAAGTGGTAGTTACAATCTTTTGCAGTGTGTTCTTTTAAATTGGTCTCTTCAATTTCAAGGTTTTCTTTAGCGGGAATTAATAGTTTCGATTGCTTTTTAAAATAATCATGAATTACATTATTGGTAATTGTATATACCCAAGATTTTATGCTTTCCTCATTTTTTAGGGTGTTAATATTTAAATGAACTTTAATAAAAACCTCTTGTAGCAAATCATTTGTAAGCTCATTGTTTTTTACACGATTGTAAATAAATCGTTTTAATACATCTGAAAATTTGTCCCAAATAGCTGTTGTTTCCATAGGTAAAATTGAAAAACTCTATATTTTAAGTATTAAATATAGAGTTTTAGTTGTTAACAGTTACAATTTGAACAAGAGCAATTTTCGCAAGTGCAGTTTTTACATTGTCCATTCACACAAGATTCACAAGTACACGTGCATTCAGTATTTTTCATAATTTATTATATTTAAAGTTATACTACTAAGACTTCAATCTTTGTAAAAAGACGCAAATTATGACATGAAATTTCAATTACTAATTAATTTCATTAAAATGAAATTAAAAAATTACAAAAAATTACTAAATATCAATTTAAAGTATTAATATGTAACCATATATTGTATATATGTTTTCAAATAAGAATATTTATGGCACATTTGCATTGGAATTAATAATAAAAAGAAGTAACATGTGTGGAATAGTTTGTGCATTTGATTTAAAAGAAAAAGCGGAAGTGCTTAGACCTCAATTATTGGCAATGTCTAAAAAAATACGTCATAGAGGACCAGATTGGAGTGGAATTTATGCTGATGAGAAAGCAATTTTAGCTCATGAACGTTTGGCAATAGTAGACCCTGCATCAGGAAAACAACCCTTATTTAGTGAAGATGGTAAATTGGTGTTAGCTGCCAATGGTGAAATATACAATCATAGAGAATTGCGTAAACAATTTGAAGGAACGTATAATTTTCAAACAGAATCAGACTGTGAAGTTATTTTAGCTTTATACAAAGAAAAAGGCACTAGTTTTATTGATGAAATGAACGGTATTTTTGGTTTTGCTATATATGATGCTGAAAATGACGAGTATTTTATTGCTCGTGACCATATGGGAATTATCCCTTTATATATGGGTTGGGATCAGAACGGGACTTTTTATGTGGCTTCAGAATTAAAAGCATTGGAAGGTGTTTGTACTAAAATAGAATTATTTCCTCCAGGACATTTTTTGCATAGTAAAGATGGTGTATTAACAAAATGGTACAGTAGAGATTGGATGGAATATGATGCTGTAAAAGAAAATCAAACAAGTATTGATGAAATTCATGATGCGTTAGAAGCTGCAGTTCACAGGCAGTTAATGTCTGATGTTCCTTACGGAGTATTACTTTCAGGAGGTTTAGATTCTTCAGTAACTTCAGCTATTGCTAAAAAGTATGCCGAAAAAAGAATAGAATCATACGATACACAAGATGCATGGTGGCCACAATTACATTCATTTTCTGTTGGTTTAGAAGGATCTCCAGATTTAGCGGCAGCTCAATTGGTTGCAGCTCATATTGGGACTGTTCATCACGAAATTAAATTTACAATTCAAGAAGGATTGGATGCGATAAAAGATGTGATTTACAACCTTGAAACATACGATGTTACAACTATCCGTGCATCCACTCCAATGTATTTATTGGCGAGAGTAATTAAATCTATGGGAGTTAAAATGGTACTTTCTGGTGAAGGAGCCGATGAGTTATTTGGTGGTTATTTATATTTTCATAAAGCGCCAAACGCTGAAGAATTTCACGAGGAAACTGTACGTAAACTAAGTAAATTACATATGTACGATTGTTTAAGAGCTAATAAATCTTTAGCATCATGGGGAATTGAAGGGCGTGTGCCATTTTTAGATAAAGAGTTTATAGATGTGGCAATGCGTATCAATCCACAAGATAAAATGATCAATGGTGAACGTATGGAAAAATGGGTAGTGAGAAAAGCTTTTGAGAGCTATTTACCTGAAAGTGTTACTTGGAGACAAAAAGAACAATTTTCTGATGGTGTTGGATATAGCTGGATTGATACTTTAAAGGAAGTTGTAGATAAAGAAGTAACAGATGAACAATTGGAAAATGCCAAATATAAGTTTCCAATTCAAACGCCAACAAATAAAGAAGAATTTTATTACCGTACTATATTTACTGAACACTTTCCTTCAGATACAGCGGCACTTTGTGTACCACAAGAAGCGTCTGTAGCATGTAGTACTAAAATAGCTTTAGAATGGGATGAAAGTTTTAAAAACATGAACGATCCATCTGGTAGAGCAGTTGCTAATGTTCATGATGATGCATATTAATAGCAGGCTAACTTAAATTTGAATAAAAGGGAATCTGGTGTGAGCCGGATTTTCTTTATTTTAAACGTTCCTAAAATCTCAAAAAAAAATGTATTTTAGCCATCGGTTCATTTTTTAGTAATAAATGAATCTATTTTAATCTAATCTATAAACATAAAAAATGAAAAAATTAGTAGTAGTATTTGCAGTAATTTTTGCAGTTGTATTAAGTTCATGTAATTGTAATGATGGAAAAAAAGCCGATAAAGATGGTGTGAAAACTGAAGCGGTTGCAAAAAAAGGATGTGAAAAGAAATCTTGCAAAGGAGATAAACCATGTTGTGCTGAAAAAAGCGAAGAAGAAAAAGCAGCTTGTAAAGCAGATTGCAAAAAAGCATGTTGTGCTGATAAAAGTGATGCAGAAAAAATGGAATGTGCTGCAGATTGTACAAAACCTTGTTGTGCTAAAAAAAGTGATACAGAAAAAACAGCTTGTGCAGCAGATTGCAAAAAGGAATGTTGTGCAGATAAAAAAACGATGTAATTAAATTAGAAATAATTTAAATTTATTAACATCAAAGCTTTATATTTAAAACCGTTCTACTTGTAGAACGGTTTTATTTTATCAAAAAACTAATAAATGCTAGAAAAGGAAACGAAAGAAAAATTACTGCCAACATTAAAAAAGTACTTTGGGTACGATAGTTTTCGAGAAGAACAACAAGAAGTTATTGAATCGGTACTTTCCAAAAAAGATAATTTGGTAATTATGCCAACAGGCGGAGGGAAATCTATTTGTTTTCAATTACCCGCATTACTTTTTGAAGGCATAACCTTGGTAATTTCACCTTTAATTGCATTAATGAAAGACCAAGTTGACGGTTTAAATGCAAACGGAATCTCAGCAGATTTTTATAACAGCAGCCAAGAAAAAAATGAGCAACTAGCTATTTTTGATAAAATAATTCAAAAAAAAATAAAATTACTATATGTTGCGCCAGAGAGTTTGTCGCTGTTAGAAACTATTTTAAATGAAACGCATGTAAGTTGTATTGCTATTGACGAAGCACATTGTATTTCTTCTTGGGGTCACGATTTTCGTCCATCGTATCAACAGTTAGGGTTTTTAAAAAGCGCACTACCAAATACACCAATAATAGCATTAACTGCAACTGCAGATAAAGCAACACGACAAGATATAATTCAGCAATTAAATATTCCGAAGGCTTCACAATTTTTAACATCATTCGATAGAAAAAACATTGAGTTAGAAGTGCGTCCTGGAAATGATAGGGTTGTTCAAATACTAAAGTTTATTCAAAAAAAACCTGACGAATCGGGTATTATTTATTGTTTAAGTAGAAAATCTACAGAACAACTGGCTTCAAAATTAAAACAAAACAGAATTAAAGCAGCACCGTACCATGCAGGTTTAAGTTTTGAAGAACGAACCAAAACTCAGGAAAATTTTATTTACGATAAAACTCAGGTAGTTTGCGCAACAATAGCCTTTGGAATGGGAATTGATAAATCTAATGTTCGTTGGGTAATACACTATAATATGCCTAAAAATATTGAAGGTTATTATCAGGAAATTGGGCGTTGCGGTAGAGATGGTTTAAAAGCCAATGCCTTATTATTTCATAGCTATTCAGATGTTATTCAACTTCGTCAGTTTACTGAAGGAGCAAGTAATAAAGAAGTTCAAATTGCAAAATTAGAACGTATGAAACAGTTTTCTGAAGCAACTACATGCAGAAGAAAAATTTTGTTAAGTTATTTTGGAGAATTGTTAGCAAAAAACTGTGGAAATTGTGATGTGTGTAAAAACCCGCCACAAATTTTTGATGGTACAATTATCGCTCAAAAAGCACTTTCAGTAATTACGAGGTTAAAAGAAATTGAAGCTGCAGGAACTGTAATTGATGTGTTAAGAGGTGCTCACAATGCAACTGTTATTGATAAGGGGTACGATGCGTTAAAATCGCATGGTATTGGTAAAGATATTTCTTGGAGAGATTGGCAACAGTACATCATTCAATTAACAAATCAAGGATATTGTGAAATTGCTTTCCATAAAAATAACGCATTACAATTAACCAATTTCTCTAAAAAAGTGTTGTTTGAAAATGAAGTTGTTAATTTAACACGTCCAGTTGAATTTAAAGAACAAGCGATTGCTCAAAAAGCCACGAAAATTAAAAAATCTAAAAAAGATACGTTGTTTGAGCGTTTACGAAAATTACGACAAGAGATAGCGCTTGCAGAGAATATTCCAGCTTATTTAGTGTTTAGTGATGCCGCTTTGAAAGAAATGGAAAGAGCACGTCCAATGTGTGAAAGTGATTTTTTAGAAATAAGTGGTGTTGGGCAACGAAAGCTAGAAGTTTATGGAGAGGATTTTATTACTGAGATTGTTTTATTTTCTAATGAGAAAGTTAAAAAAAAGAATAAGAAGGATACTCATAAAATAACCTTTGAATTGTATAAAACAGGAATGTCTATTGATGAGATTGCTGAAAAAAGAAATTTAACACCAACAACAATTTTTTCACATTTAGCCAAATTATATACAGATGGAGAGGATATTAATATTGATGATTTTGTTACTAAAGAAGAAGTTGAAAAAGTTAGAACAGCTAGAGATGAGTTAGAAAATCCACAAGCATTAAAGCCTTATTTTGAACATTTAAATTCCGAAGTTGAGTATTTTAAAATCCGTTTAGCTTTAACAATTATTGATAAAGAATCTTGATTTAGACTATTTTGTTAAATTTTTCCAAAAAAAGTTACTTATGTAACAAAAAGGCTCTTTTAAAAGTAAGAAAATAGTTATTATTGCAACTTAGTAGAAACAACAACTCCAAGTATTTGATGAATAAACCTAAAAAAAGTAAATTAAAATTGTTACATCAGTATTATTCCTATACGGGTTTTTACACTTTTATTGGCGCTAATTTAAAAAAAGCAATCATCCCTTTGGTTAGCATAGTTTTAGTGATAATATTGTTTAATAAATTTGTATTTAATATTAATGATGCATTGCAAAGTTCAACAGAGATGTTTTCAACTTTAGGGGTTTTAAGCTTGTTTTTTGCTTCTGAATCTTTGTTGGGATTGATACCTCCAGAAATATTTATTGCTTGGACTAAAAAAACCACTGAGCCTATTTTGAATTTAGTTTTCTTAGCTACGTTATCCTATATAGGTGGTATTATTTCTTTTTTTATAGGGAAAGCTATTTTGAATTTAAAAAGTGTGAAGAACTATTTAGAAAATAAAATGGCAAAGCAATTAAAAAACACAAGTAAATGGGGTGGCTTTTTAATTGTAGTAGGAGCCTTGTTGCCAGTGCCTTTTTCAATAACTTGCTTGGCTAGTGGGATGATTAAATATCCACTTAGAGGAGTATTACTATTTGGTTTATTGCGATTTGCACGTTTTGCAATCTATGGCGCTGCTATTTTCCAGGTAGTGAGTTAATTACAAAATTACCTTTTCAACAATAGGGTTGTTTTCGACAATGCTTGAAAGGATAATATGCGTACTCGTTTCGCCATAAGTTATTAGCTGGTCAATAAACTGTTGTAAATGTTTTTGATCATTCAGGACCACTTCCATCACAATATTTTCATTACCAGTAATTCTGTGGCAATTAACAACTTCATTAAACTCTTTTACTTTTTCAATAAACGGTTTTAACCTACCCATAAATGCACGTAACGTTATAATTGCTTTTAATTGATGATCTGTTTCAAAATGTGAAACTTTAGCATAATAACCTTCAATAATACCTAAATCTTCCATTTTTCGAATTCGTTCCGCAACGGCAGGGGATGTAATACCAACTTTTCGAGCAATTTTGGTATTAGACTGTCGAGCATTTTTTTGTAAACATTCTAAAATTTCCCAATTAAGTCTATCTAGTTTCATTTTTAAAGTATTTTACGTAAATGTATTATAATTTTAATTAAAATAACGATTATGCTTTAATAACTTAATGTAAGTTTGATGTTTACGAGTTAAATTTGTGTAATATACTATAAATGATGTTTAGCAATCAGGAACATAATGTAAATCAATTGGTTATCTATAAAAAATCAATAACTATTTTTAAGTTATCTCGCAGTATTGCATCTTATATTACAGATGATAAAGATTTAATTTCAATGCATAGATCTGGTAAAAAATCAGATAATTATGCAGATAATTTAGTGATGAATGCTTACAGGTTGGTACCAAAAATTGTTGAAGCCGAATGTGAAGAAAACCCTACGTTAAGAATTAAATACGCTAAATCTATTCGAGTTTTTATTGATAGAATTTACAACGATTGTCTTCAGTTAAAATCTTTAAAAATAGATGGAATAGATTTTATTGAATTACTTCAAACAGAGTTAAAGAAATTACATAGAATTCATAGTCATTATGTAAAAACTATGTAGTAAAATTTACTGCTTTACGATTACATGTTCCTTCTATATTGACCTCCAACTTCAAATAATGCTTCTGTAATTTGTCCAATAGAACATACTTTACATGCTTCCATTAATTGTTCAAAAATATTTTCATTGTTGATAGATTTTTGTTTCAATAATTCAATTTGTTCTGTAACTTTTTTGTTATTCCCTTTATTAAGTCTCTCAACTACAGTAATTTGATATTGTTTTTCTTCTTCGGTTGCTCTAATAACTTCTTGTGGTAATATTGTTGGTGAACCTTTACTACTTAAAAATGTATTTACGCCAATTATTGGAAATTCACCAGTGTGTTTTAGTGTTTCGTAATACAAACTTTCTTCTTGTATTTTACTGCGTTGATACATTGTTTCCATGGCGCCTAAAACACCACCTCGTTCTGTAATTCTATCAAATTCTACATAAATTGCTTCTTCTACCAAGTCGGTTAATTCTTCAATAATAAAAGCACCTTGAATTGGGTTTTCATTTTTAGTTAGTCCTAATTCTTTATTAATAATTAATTGAATTGCCATTGCTCTTCTAACACTTTCTTCAGTGGGCGTTGTAATAGCTTCGTCGTAGGCATTGGTGTGTAAACTATTACAATTATCATAAATTGCATACAAAGCTTGGAGCGTAGTTCTAATATCATTAAAGTCAATTTCTTGTGCATGTAAACTTCTTCCTGAAGTTTGAATATGATATTTTAACATTTGCGCTCTTGGATTGGCGCCATACTTATTTTTTAACGCTTTAGCCCAAATTTTACGAGCAACTCTACCAATTACAGCATATTCTGGATCAACACCATTTGAGAAAAAGAATGATAAGTTTGGACCAAATTTATTAATGTCCATACCTCTTGATAAATAGTATTCTACATAAGTGAAACCGTTTGCCAAAGTAAATGCTAATTGAGAAATTGGATTTGCGCCAGCTTCAGCAATATGATACCCTGAAATTGATACAGAGTAAAAGTTTCTTATATTATTTGAAATGAAATATTCTTGAACATCACCCATTAAACGTAAGGCAAATTCTGTAGAGAAAATACACGTATTTTGAGCCTGATCTTCTTTTAAAATATCAGCTTGTACAGTTCCTCTAACGCTACAAATAGTTTCTGTTTTAATTTTTTGATACACTTCAGAAGGTAAAACTTCATCACCTGTAACACCTAAAAGAAGTAACCCTAAGCCATTATTTCCTTCAGGAAGTTTCCCTTGGTAAGCAGGTCTAGTAACACCTTTCTTAGTGTAAATTGCTTTTATTTTTTCTTCAATTTCTTTTTCTATATTGTTCTCAAGAATGTATTTTTCACATTCTTGATCAATGGCAGCGTTCATAAAAAATCCAAGCATCATTGGGGCCGGACCGTTAATTGTCATTGAAACTGAAGTTATAGGATTTGTCAATTCAAATCCTGAATATAATTTTTTAGCATCGTCTAAACAGCAAATAGAAACACCAGCATTTCCAATTTTACCGTAAATATCAGGTCTAGTATGTGGGTCGTTTCCGTATAAAGTAACTGAATCAAAAGCGGTAGATAAACGTTTCGCAGGCATTCCTAAACTTACATAATGAAAACGCCTGTTTGTACGTTCTGGACCACCTTCACCTGCAAACATTCTTGTTGGATCTTCACCCGTTCTTTTAAAAGGAAACAGGCCAGCTGTATAAGGGAATTCTCCAGGGACATTCTCTTCTAAAGACCATAATAAAATATCTCCCCAAGCTTCATATTTTGGTAAAGAAATTTTAGGTATTTGAAGATGAGATAGTGATTCGCTGTGTGTTTTTATTTGAATTTCTTTGTTTCTAACTTTGTAGGAGAATAGTTCATTTTTGTACGATTGCTTTTTTGTTTCCCAGTTTAAAATTAGTTGCCAATTGTACGGATTTAAATCCATTTTAACACTTGAAAATTCTTTAAAAAGAAGAATCACTAATTTTTTTGTTTCGTTATTCTGAACTTGTTTCAGAATCTCATCTTCATTTAAACCAATCTCGATTAACTCAACTTTTAAGTTAGAAACTGTTTCAATTGTTTTGTAAATACCATATAATTTTTGAGCGATTTCTTTTTGTTCAATACTAGCTTTGGTATAAGCTCTATTATTTTCGGTAATTTCAGATAAATAACGTGTTCTATTTGGTGGAATAATAAATTGTTTTTTGCTAAGGTTAGCATCAGGAATAAATTTACTATCGAAACTAGCTTTAGTTTTCTCATTAAGTTTTCTGATTAAAACGCAATATAATTCGTTAGTTCCTGGGTCGTTAAATTGCGATGCAATTGTACCATACACAGGCATTGAATCAATTGTGTTTTCCCATAAGTTATGATTGCGTTGGTATTGCTTTTTTACATCACGAAGTGCATCTAAAGCGCCTCTTTTGTCAAACTTATTCAATGCAATAACATCAGCAAAATCAATCATATCAATTTTTTCCAATTGTGTAGCGGCTCCGTATTCAGGAGTCATTACATATAAGGAAATATTAGAGTGGTCTAAAATTTCAGTATCACTTTGTCCAATTCCTGAAGTTTCTAAAATAACCAAATCAAAACCAGCTACTTTTAAAATATCAATAGCATCACTTACATGTTTAGATAAAGCTAAATTAGATTGGCGAGTTGCCAATGAACGCATATAAACGCGATTGTTTTTTATTGAATTCATTCTAATTCTATCACCTAACAATGCGCCACCTGTTCTTCTTTTTGAAGGATCTACAGATACAATTGCTATTGTTTTTTTAGGAAAATCAGTTAAATAACGTCTAACCAATTCATCTACTGTTGAAGATTTTCCAGAACCACCAGTACCTGTAATTCCTAGAACTGGAATGTTGGATATTTCTGATTTTGCTCTTACTTCAGCTATAAATTTTGCATGTTTTTTAGAGAAGTTTTCAGCTGCAGAAATAGCTTTCGCTAATTGCATTGAATTTTTATTGGATAATTCATCCACATTAAAATCTATAATTTCACCTGTTGGAAAGTCAGATTTTTCAATCATATCATTAATCATTCCTTGTAAACCCATACTTCGCCCATCATCTGGTGTGTAAATACGTGTTATCCCATAATCCATCAATTCTTTAATTTCTTCTGGAAGAATCACACCACCACCACCACCAAATATTTTTATTTGAGGGGCTCCTTTTTCTTGCAATAAATCATACATGTATTTAAAATACTCGTTATGACCACCTTGGTAAGATGTCATTGCAATTGCATTTGCATCTTCTTGTATGGCGCAGTTTACAACTTCTTCAACACTTCTGTCATGGCCTAAATGTATCACTTCAACACCTGTTGCCTGAATAATTCTTCGCATAATGTTTATGGCGGCATCATGGCCATCAAAAAGTGAGGCTGCAGTTACAATTCGTACTTTATTTTTAGGTATGTAGGGTGTTATATTTTCCATTTCGTAAAATTATCTTCAAAATCTCCTGCAATTTATGAATTTTTTAAAATTATTCCTGAAAAATTAGTAATTAAGTAACTTTTTGCACTTAAGTAATCCAAGTGCTTTTTTTATATAATTTTGAAGTCTAATTTTTTTAAGATGAAACGGGTTACATTATTAATAAATTGCAGTGATAGTAAAGGAATTATAGCTTCAATAACAAGTTACATTCAGCAACAAAATGGAAACATTGTTTATATTGATCAGCATG
The DNA here is from genome assembly GCA_964412305.1 of uncultured Lutibacter sp. Taxonomy (GTDB): domain Bacteria; phylum Bacteroidota; class Bacteroidia; order Flavobacteriales; family Flavobacteriaceae; genus Lutibacter. Next base: position 13,706 of record CAYPNJ010000041.1, read on the forward strand.
TAGATAGAGAAGATGGAATGTTTTTTATGCGTTTAGAGTGTGAGTTTTCTAAAGATATTTTCTCAATTGAAGGTTTTAGAACAGATTTTTCTAAAACTATTGCTGAAAAATTTAAGATGACTTGGCAATTATACAATACAGATTTAAAACCTAAAATGGCATTGTTTGTATCAAAATACGAACATTGTTTGTACGATATTTTAAGTAGATATAGTTCAGGTGAATTAGAAGTTGAAATACCTTTAATTATTAGCAACCACCCAAATTTAGAGCATGTTGCTAAAAGTTTTAAGATACCTTATTATTGCATTAAAGTTGCTAAAGAAACAAAATCTGACGCTGAGGATTTACAATTAAAATTGCTAAAAGAACACCGGGTAGATTTTATTGTGTTGGCGCGTTATATGCAAATCTTGTCAAGTAAATTAATTGAAGATTATCCTAATAAAATCATCAATATTCACCATTCATTTTTGCCTGCTTTTCCAGGTGCAAAACCGTATCATTCAGCTTATAAAAGAGGTGTTAAAATTATTGGAGCAACAAGTCATTACGTTACGGAAGATTTAGATGAAGGACCAATTATTGAGCAGGATATTACGCGAGTATCTCACACACATACCATAAAAGACTTTATTTTAAAAGGAAGAGATTTAGAAAAAATTGTCCTGTCTAGAGCAATTAAATTGCATACAAAACATAAAGTTATGGTGTATAAAAATAAAACGGTAGTGTTTATATAACAACGTCCAAAATTATCTCAATTTAAGTTATATTTGTATTTCAAAATAACTTAAAATATCTTGGATATTTTTTACTTCACATATAAAAGATGTATTGCATTAACTCATTTTAGAGTTGATATTCGCTATCCGTAGTTTAAAATTTTAATTGATACTGATTAAAATAGGAACTAAATTATCTAACACTATGACATTTCAAGAAGACATAAAACAAGGAATTCCAACTGAGTTACCTCCAAAAAAAGCATATAATAGGGATATCAATCATGCGCCAAAACGTAAAGAAATCTTATCAAGAGTTGAAAAAGAACTCGCATTAAGAAATGCTTTGCGTTATTTTGATAAAAAGCAGCATCCAGTTTTAGCGAAAGAATTTTCTGAAGAGTTACAAAAATATGGAAGAATATATATGTATCGTTTTCGTCCAGAGTATAAAATGTATGCTCGCCCTATAAATGAATACCCCGGGAAATGTGAACAGGCGAAAGCAATTATGCTTATGATTCAAAATAATTTGGATTATGCAGTAGCGCAACATCCACATGAGCTAATTACTTATGGAGGTAATGGTGCTGTTTTTCAAAATTGGGCACAGTATTTATTAGCAATGCAATATTTATCTGAATTAGAAGATGATCAAACATTAGTAATATATTCTGGTCATCCTATGGGAATGTTTCCTTCACATAAAAATGCTCCAAGAGTTGTTGTTACAAACGGAATGATGATTCCAAATTATAGCAAGCAAGACGATTGGGAGAAATATAACGCATTAGGTGTTACGCAATATGGGCAAATGACAGCAGGAAGTTATATGTATATTGGACCACAAGGTATTGTTCATGGAACAACTATTACTGTATTAAATGCTGGAAGAAAAATAGCCAAAAATGGGGAAGGTTTAGCAGGAAAGTTATTTTTAACATCAGGTTTGGGAGGTATGAGTGGAGCGCAACCAAAAGCTGGAACAATTGCAGGTTGTATTACAGTTTGTGCTGAAGTAAACCCGAAAATTACTGAAGTTCGCTTATCTCAAGGTTGGATTGATGAAAAAATAACGGATTTAGATGCATTAGTTTCAAGAGTTAAAAAAGCGAAGGGGCAAAAAGAGATTATTTCAATAGCTTATTTAGGGAATATAGTTGAGGTTTGGGAAAAACTTGATGGAGAAAACGTATATGTTGATCTTGGTTCAGATCAAACATCATTGCATAATCCTTGGGCTGGGGGTTATTATCCGGTTGGTATTTCTTTTGAAGAGGCTAACGAAATGATGGCTAACAAACCCGACTTATTTAAAGAGAAAGTTCAAGAAAGTTTACGAAGACAGACAATAGCAATTAATAAGCATACAGCAAAAGGAACTTATTTTTTTGATTATGGAAATGCCTTTTTGTTAGAAGCTAGTAGAGCTGGAGCTGATATTATGGCTAAAAACGGGTTAGATTTTAAATACCCATCGTACGTACAAGATATCATGGGGCCTATGTGTTTTGACTATGGTTTTGGACCATTTCGTTGGGTATGTACTAGTGCAAACCCTTTAGATTTAGAAAAAACAGATACAATTGCTTGTGAAGTATTGGAGGAATTAATAAAAAATTCACCCATAGAAATTCAACAACAAATGCTTGATAATATTCAATGGATTAAAGGAGCGCAAGAAAATAAATTAGTTGTTGGTTCTCAGGCGCGTATTTTATATGCTGATGCAGAAGGAAGAATGAAAATTGCTGAAGCATTTAACAATGCAGTAAAAAATGGAGAAATAACAGCTCCAATTGTGTTAGGAAGAGATCATCACGATGTTTCTGGAACTGATTCACCTTATCGTGAAACGTCAAATATTTATGATGGTTCGCAATTTACAGCTGATATGGCAATTCAAAATGTTATTGGAGATAGTTTTAGAGGAGCAACTTGGGTTTCTATTCATAACGGTGGTGGAGTAGGTTGGGGAGAAGTTATAAATGGTGGTTTTGGTATGGTTCTTGATGGTAGTATAGAAGCAGGAAAGCGCTTAAAAAGTATGCTTTTTTGGGATGTAAATAATGGAATTGCTCGGAGAAATTGGGCACGTAATAAAGGAGCAACTTTCGCAATTGAAAGAGCAATGAAAGTTGAACCAAAATTAAAAGTTACGTTGCCAAATTTAGTTGATGATTCATTATTACAAGATTTGTTTTAATAATTAAAATCGTATTCAAATGAAAGCTTTAAAATTATTTTCGATAGTGCTATTTTTCATGATGGCGTCTTGTAGTTCGGTTAGAGTTACTACAGATTATGATACAAAAACAGATTTTTCCAATTATAAAACATTTGCATTCTATAAAAAGGGAATTGATAAAGTTGATATTTCAGATCTGGATAAGAGAAGGATTTTAAAAGCTATTGAAAGTGAATTGTTAGCAAAAGGATTTACCAAATCTGATAAACCAGATGTTTTGGTAAATATTTTCACAAAATCTCGTCAAAAAGTAGATATTTATAATAACAACATGTATTTTGGTTGGCACCCTTGGTATTACGGTCCAAATTTTGGAATGCATATTTCTAAGCATACAGAAGGAACACTATTTATAGATTTAATTGATGCTAGTAAAAAAGAATTAGCTTGGCAAGGGATTGGTAGTGGAGCGTTAAACACTTCTGGGAATGTAATTAAAAAGGAAGAAAGAATTAAGGAGTTTGTAGCTGAAATTATGGCAAAATATCCACCTGAAATAGTGAATTAAACACGAAAAATTTATTTATTTAAAACGTTCTGAATTTTCAGAACGTTTTTTTATTTTAGCAGTATGGATTTTAAAAAACCAATTTCTCTAGAAGAAGGAGATTTTTATACAAATGAACAAGGTTATCGTGTTTTTACTGCGCAATACCATTTAAAAAGAGGACATTGTTGTAAAAGTGGATGTAAGCATTGCCCGTACGGATATGATAGTAAAACGGATACATTTAAGGAATAAGGCCTCCGATATTTACCAAAAATTAAATAAATTATTTGAGGTCAGTAGTTATGAGCATATAATTTTGGTTTGATAAATTTTATCTGATT
>CAYPNJ010000042.1:0-4600 GCA_964412305.1 uncultured Lutibacter sp.
ACATTAAGTAACAATATAAACCCATTTGTTATAATAATAGGCCAAGAAATAGTTAGCATTATTCCGTATGCAACAAATAATAATGCGCCAACTGAGTTCACAATTCTTAATGTATTTACGTTTTTCATCATAAATGAAATGATGAGTACTAACGAAGCTAAATACCCTACCCATTCAGTATATGTAATTCCTAATATCATATGTTTATATATTTTAAAGCTGACAAATATACGAATAATAGCTACACAAGATGTAAGGAAAGTCTATAAAAAAAGAAACCTCACCCAAAAGATTGAGTGAGGAAAATTGCTATGAAAAAGATGGTAAGCTATGAAACTTACCAATGCAAATATACAAATAATTTGAGCAAAAAAATTTTTTTTTTGTTAATTTTTACCAAAAGTATGGGTTTTGTAACATATGTAACTAAACTTAGTGTTTTTGTAAAACTTACCATCGTATTTTTTAATACCTTTAGAGGATACATAAAGTTTTAATGCTTTGAATAGCACTATTTTACTAAAAAAAGTGCGATTTTTCACTAATAATATCTAAATTGTTTAAAATCAATCAAATAAGGGGGTATTGATTAGCGGATAAGTATCATGATTTTTATTTGTATTTATCCGCATATTTGCTATATTCGCAAAATGCTTTAACAAAACGTTAATATATTAAATAAGGAGTTAGAGTATTTGTATTAAAATATTTCAATAGCCCAAAAGAAAAAATTAATAAGGGGTTATAAGTGAATGTATTGTATGTGCTTCTTATATAAAAGGTGTATATGTAAATTAACTAGCAAAACAAAAGTGTTTTGTAAACATTTTTATTAATTAAAATTTTAACCCTAATGAAAAAACAATTATTTAACCTCGTCGCTATTTTTTTAATAGCAGGATTTTCTAACAATGCAATGGCGCAAGTAACGGCTAGTGCAACAGCAACAGCTACTATTGTAGCTCCAATTACAATTGTTAATGCAGGTGACATGAATTTTGGAAACGTAGCTGTACAAGCTAGTACTGCTGGTACAGTGATATTAGCCCCTGCAGGATCTAGAACTAGAACAGCTGGAGTTACCTTACCAGCTACTGCTGGTACAGTCGCACAAGCTATATTTACAGTTGGAGGAACAGCAGGATATACTTATGCAATTACATTACCTAGTACCGACTATACTATTACAAGGGTTTCTAACAGTGAAACGATGATTGTAAATACATTTACGAGTAGCCCTGATGCAACAGGAACGCTTACAGGTGGTGGGTCAGAAACTTTAAATGTTGGGGCAACATTAAATGTTTCAGCAGCACAAGTTCCTGGGGTTTATACAAATGCCACTGGTTTTGATGTTACTGTTAACTATAATTAAAATAAATAAATAACACTTACTTTATTTAATAGTGTAAATATTTTATGGCTGTGTTTGGTAACCTTTTAAAAAGAAAGGAGTCTTCTTTTAGAAATTGTAAACTTGAATTATTTTTTCATATTCTTATTTGTTTGTTGTTTATAAATGCAACAAGTGCTCAAGGCGATTTATTAATTTTCCCAAAGCGTATTGTGTTTGATGGAGGGAAAAGAGTAAAACAAATAATTTTATCTAACATAGGGAAAGATACTGCTGTATATAATGTTTCTTTTCGACAATATAGAATGAATGAGTATGGTGTGTTTCAAGTCATCACAGAACCTAATGTTAGTCAACATTTTGCCACACCTTTTTTACGGGTTTTTCCTCGTAAAGTAACTTTAGCACCCAACGAATCTCAAACTGTTAAAGTGCAATTAACAAAGACAACTAAATTAAAAGTTGGTGAATACCGTTCACATCTCTATTTTAGAGCTGAAAAAAATAACAAGCCACTTGGTCAAAAAGAAAGTTTAGTAGATTCAACGTCTATATCTGTAAAATTAGAAGCTGTTTTTGGTATTTCCATTGCAACTATCATTAAAAAAGGTACATCTAATACAGTAGTAGCAATTTCTAATTTATTCTATGAAAAAGACAAAGATTTAAATCACTTTTTAAACTTTACTATAAATCGTAAGGGAAATATGTCTACGTATGGTGATATTTATATTAGCTATATTTCAAGTAATAATACTACATATGAAGTAGGAAAAGTTAAAGGTGTTGCTGTATATACACCTGGTGAAGTAAGAAAAGTGAAAATGCAACTAAAACTACCTGAGGGTGTTAGTTTTATTGGAGGTACATTTAAAGTTGCATATACAGTTAACGAGAGTAAAGAAATAGTAGCAGAAGCAGAATTACAATTTAAGTTATAGATAGTTATTTTGAGATAAAATTAAAATTTTGGATTATGGCAGTGAGTCATTTAAATAAACCCCTTTTAAAATTATTGTTTTTTACAGTAATTTTATTTTTTTGTTTAAATGCTACCTATTCGCAACCAGCATTACCACAAAGAACAGTTTCTGCAACACCTACACAACCAATAGATTTTGGGACATTTTATGTGACTAGTGCAGGCACAATAACTGTAGATTGGCAAGGGAATGTTTCAACTACAGGTGGGGTTGTAGTGGTGTCAAGTGTAAATGCCCGCCCTGCAATTTTTGATATAACCCTATGTCAGGGTAGAGATGTCACAATAACTTATAGCCCAACAACAACCATTACCAATGGTGCTCCTTCCTTAATTTTAAACGTTGGTGATACAGAAAAAGGACCAAGTGGTTCAACATTTGAAGTAGACAATAATTGCACCTTTATTACAACCCTTCGAGTTGGAGGTACGCTAGATGTTCCTGGGGGTGCAACTACAGGAACTTATACAGGAAGCTTTTCTATAGACTTTACACAAGAGTAGTGGCTACAAAAAAACTACATATTTTGAGTTTTTTAAAGGCCTCTTACATCAAGTTAAATAGTGTTTTGTTGTCGATATTAATTCTTTTTTGCTTCTCTTTTAAAGCAAATGCAACAGATATTGTTATTTACAAGAAGTTAGAGCCTATTGTATCTTTTGATGAAGTACCTGTTGAATTTTATGTGAGTGGTTATTATAGATTTGAAACCGATGTTATTATTACCGATACTAAAAGAGTATATATAAATATTGATGACTTATTTAAAAATTTGGGTATTTATTGTAAAGTAGAAGATGGAGGCGACCTTTTAAAGGGGTTTATTGAAAATGAACAAAAAACATATCGTATAGATTTTAATTCAAGGCAAATTGAAATTGAAAATAAAACAATTAAATCTGATAATGGAATTGTTAAAAAGTTAGGAGCTATATATGTAGAGTCAACAATTATTGCAGAAGTATTTGGCTTAAATATTATTTTTAATTATCGCTCCTTGTCTATAAAATTAGAAGCTAATTTTGAGTTGCCTTTAGTGAAACAAATGCGATTAGAGAAAATGCGTAGAAACATTTCTAAATTGCAAAATAAAGAACTTAAAGTAGATAAAAAGATAGAAAGAAATTATCATTTATTTAAGGCAGGTATGTTAGATTGGTCACTAGCTTCCTATCAGACAAAAAATGAAACTACAAGAAATAGAATTGGACTTGGAGTTGGTACTGAATTGTTATATGGACAAGCTAATATTTCAATCAATTATGATGATCAATACAAATTTGATAATAGGCAACTTCATTATAATTGGCGTTGGGTTGATAATGATAAAAAGTACATAAAACAAGCCCAAGTAGGTAAAATATACGGTCAAAGTATTTCTTTTTTAGAAGCTCCAGTGGTTGGTGCCACCATTAATAACTCACCTAATACTGTAAGAAGGGCGAGTGGGTATCATACCATTAATGAATACACAGAACCAAATTGGACCGTTGAATTGTATATTAATGATGTGTTGGTTGATTATACGGTGGCTGATGCTTCAGGATTGTATGCATTTAAAGTGCCAATAGTATATGGGTATACCACCTTAAAATTAAAATTTTATGGTCCTTTAGGTGAAGAACGCATTGAAGAACGTACTATGAATGTTCCTTTTACATTTATGCCAGCAAAAACAGTAGAATACCGTGTTTCTGGTGGGGTATTACAAGATGGTGAAAACAGTAAGTTTGGGAGAGGAGTTGTAAATTATGGTGTGAATAGGTTTGTGACTGTTGGCGGAGGTTTTGAATATTTATCAAGTATACCAGATAAACCATTTATTCCTTTTGCTACCATTGCTTTTCAACCATTTAGCAAACTTATTTTAAACATTGAATATGCTCATGATGTTAGAACAAAAGGCTTATTAAACTACAATTTTGGTAAAAGTTCTTTTTTAGAAATTGATTACGCCAACTATGTTGACGGGCAATTGGCAACTAGATTCAATGCAAATGAAGAGCGAAAAGTTAGACTTTCAGTTCCTTTTAAAATGAAAAAGGTTTCAGGTTATACCAAATTAAATTACAATCAATATGTATACGATGCATTTAATTATAATCAGTTTGATGCGGTGTTTTCGGGCTATTATAAAAATTTCAATGCAAATGTATCAACACTTCTTAATTGGGTGAGCAACAAGTCAGCTTATGTAACTTCAAACTTGGCACTTTCGTATAGAATGAGAAATGGTTTTGTTTTAAGGCCTTCTGTTGAATTC
>CAYPNJ010000042.1:4610-16757 GCA_964412305.1 uncultured Lutibacter sp.
AATATAAGTGACAATCAACTTTTAAGATATAGAGCAGAAATTGAAAAACGGATTGCTAAAATGTATTTTTCAGCATCTTATGAAAGAAACGCATTATCTAAAACCGATAATGTTTTTTTAAGTTTTAGGTACGATTTACCTTTTGCTCGTACAGGTTTCACATCATCCTATAGTAATAATAGATTTAGTTTTTCTGAAAATGCTCAGGGAAGTTTAGCATTTGGCGCAGGTAATGGGGCTGTTAAATCAGGTTACAATTCAGCCTTAGGTAAAGGAGGAATCTTATTTTATCCGTTCCTTGATTTAAATCAGAATGGTAAAAGAGATAAAGATGAACAAATGGTGTTGTTAAGTTATGTGAAAGTTAATGGAGGCAAAGCTGAAATAAGTAAAAAAGATTCCATTGTACGTGTGTCAGACTTGAATTCATTTATAAATTATGACATTACGTTTTTTGATGATGACCTAGATAATATTTCTTGGAGATTTAAGTATAAAACATTTAAAGTGTTAGTAGATCCAAACCAATACAAACATGTAGATGTTCCAATTCTTTCTGTAGGTGAAGTAAGTGGTATGGTTGTATTGAATAAAGAGAATACGAGTAAAGGACAGGGACGTATTACAATTCAAATTTTTAATAAAAAAGGAAAAAAAGTAGTAGAAACGTTGAGCGAAAGAGATGGTTATTATAGTTATCTTGGGTTAAATCCAGGTGAATATGATATTCGTGTAGATGAAAAACAATTAAAAAAGTTAGGCTATCAAGCTTTACCATTAACGCACAATGTAACTATAAAAGTACTTGTTGACGGAGATATCATAGATGGGCTTGATTTTATATTAAACACAAAAACAACTGAAATAAAGAAAGAAATCCAATTGAAAACGGTTTCAGTTGATACATTAAGTCAAAAAGCTGAATTAGATGAATCTTTTTACAGTGTTCGAATTGGGGTTTTTAAGAACAAGTTAACATCAAAACAACTTTCAAAATTTCCTTCAACTTTTTATGAGGTATTGCCAAATGGGAAATTTAGATATTATACAGGAAAATATAATTCATTAAAAAAAGCTGTAAATATTAAAAACGGCTTAATGTTAAAAGGTATTAAAGGCGTATTTGTTGTGCCTTTCAAGAATGGAGAAATTGCAAATAAAGAAATGTATAATCAAAAACATATATCCGAAACAAATGTTATAGATTTTTTAGAGAAAATTTCAACTATTGAGGGAGAATTTTTTAGTGTACAAATTGGGGTGTTTAGAAAACAGGTTTCCTTAAAACAATTGTTAAATCTTTCACCAATTTTTTATGAAGTTTTATCAGATAGTACGACTAAATATATTGCTGGAAAATATGATTTATTAAAAGAAGCTAAAATTGCTAGAAATAGAATTATGACTAAAGGTATTACCGATGCATATGTTGTAGCTTACAAAGATGGAAAAGAAATTAAAGTAGCCGTACTAAATAATTCTAAAAAGTTGAGTGAAATAGTTACTGGTGAAATTTATGGATTGGTAACTGTTAAAGATGCAAAAACAACTTTTGAAAGTGATACTTTATTATTAAATTTGTGGAACAAGAATGGTAAAAAAATTGCTGAAACATTTACAAATAGTGAAGGTGGTTTTAGTTTTTTAGGGTTAAAACCTGGAGTATATACAATTCGTTTAGATGGAGGGTTGTTAAAAAAGAACAATCAAAAATCAATTCCACAATCACAGAAAGTTGTTATAAAACCAGCTGTTAATGGATCAATAATTAAAGGAATGGATTTTGTAATTATTAAAATTAAAGATTAGAATATAGTGAAAACAAAAGTTTTAGCTTTCATATTATTTTTATTCATTCAATACAATGTATTGGGGCAAGCAGCTGCGAGCATAAATTATGAAACACAAACTGGCACTTTAGGCACAACTTATGACTGGATTGATTGTTCAGGTGGAACAAGTATTTTTGAAAGTGGCGATGATGCTCGACAATCTGTTAATTGGCCTTTCAACTTTGAATATTATGACAATAACTATACTACAAGCGATTCTTTTAGTGTTGCTACAAATGGTTTTATTCGTCTTGATGGAAATGCCAGCACTTCATATACAGCTGCATCAAGCTATAATTTAACAAGTACGGCTACTAGTTTTGGACAAATAATAGCTGTTGCATTGCATGACGGAAATACGAATGATAATGGTTCATGGATACGATATTTGGTAACTGGTAGTACTCCTAACCGTATATTAACTATTGAATATAACAATCTGGAGATTGATTGGAATGATAATAGATATGCAGATATGCAAGTGAGTTTTTATGAATCAACCAATAGAATAGTACTAAAATTAGGTCCGAATGACAATATTACTAAATCTGGAGTTGATATGGGGCTTCATAGCGGGGTTAATGGTTTTTATCATAAATGGCAAGAAGTTTTAAGCGGTACAAATAATACATGGATTGAATATACCCCACCAAATATAGAAGTAAGTGATTCTGAAGGTACTCCAATAGCTTTTTTTTCAACGTTAAAAGATGCTTTTGACAAAATTAATGACGGTACTTTTAGAGGAGATATTGCTGTTAAAATAAACAATAGTACATCTGAATATGCTTCACCTATCTTAAATGCGAGTTCATCAGGAAATCCATACACTTCCGTTAATATGTATCCAACCAAATCAGGGTTATCTATCACAGGAAATTTATCTGGCCCATTTATAAATTTAAATGGAGCTGATAATGTCACTATTGATGGTAGGGTAAATGCAACTGGTGCTACAAAAGATTTGAACATTGTAAATCTTAGCACATCATCTGCTAGTAATACATCTACAATACGTTTTATAAACGGAGCAACAAATAATACAGTACATTATTGCATCCTAAAAGGTTCTGAAACTAGATCAAGTAGTGCAATCCTTTTATTTCAAACCAGTAATTCAAGTTCTGGAAATAGTGACAACTTAATTGATAATAATGATATAACGAGTTCAACTGCAGTAAACCGCCCTGAGAATGTAATATACTCTGTTGGAACGAATGGAAAAGCTAACAGTAGTAATACGATTAGTAATAATAATATTTACGATTTTTTTAGAACTTCTTCTACTTCATATGGTATTTATTTAAATAGAAACAGTCAAGATTGGATAATTGATGGTAACAGTTTTTACGAAACTACATCTTTTGTAGCTTCAAGAACTAATACCTATAATGTCATCAGAGTTAGAAATGCTTCCATCAACGGTATTGAAATTAAGAATAATTTTATTGGAGGAAGTGCTCCGTTATGTGGTGGAAATGCTTGGAACAAAGCTAATGCTACCAACAATGCCTTTAATGCCATATATATATCAGCGGGTACAACTACACCTACCTCTATTCAAAACAATACGATTAAAAACTTTGATTGGAAAAATTCAGGTAATGCGGAATGGTCTGGAATTAGGGTTTTAGCTGGTAATGTTAACATAGGAAATATTTTAGGTAATACAATTGGTGAAATTACTGGAACAGGGTCTATAAAAGTAACAGGAGGAACAAGAACACAATCTGTTTATGGAATTAGAATTGCAAATACAGGAATAGTAAATTGTAGTAATAACAACATTGGTTCCATATCAGGAATAGCATTATCTACAAATTCAACCAATCTATATGGTATCTATTTATCGGGAGATTTTATAGGAGAAATACTTAATAATAACATAGGAAGTGAATTAACAGGCTCAAGTATAAATGCAAGTTCAGTTAATACAACAAGGGCTCAAAGCGTTTATGGAATATATTCTAACAACAAAGGCACAACAAACTTACATGAAAATAGTATTTCCAATTTATACAATACTGCTTCTATCTCTAACACTGGTTTAAGAGGCATTGTAATAGGGATGTATATAATTGAAGGGGCAAATAGTATTAATAATAATATTGTAAAGAACCTTTCAGTTTCCAGTGCCTATACTAGTGCATCACTCCCTTCTGTTTCTGGAATTTATTTAAAGACAAAAAGCGACTCCCAAATAATCGAAAAAAATACGATTTATAATATTTCCAATGAATATGCTTCGTTTACTGGTAGTGTGGTTGGATTGTATTATCAAAGTTCAACTGGTGCTAGCTCTAGTTCTGTTAATTCAACTTTTATACATAGTTTAGCTGTAAATAGTAGTTCTTCAGGTGCAAAAGTTTATGGAATTTATGAAAATACTGACAATGTGGTTTTTTCAAATAATATTATAACTTTTGGAGAAAATAGCGACTCCCAAGTAGTTGGTATTTATGATGTTGGTAACACCGGAAAGACTGTTGACTTCTTTTTTAATTCAATTTACATATCAGGAACAAATTTAGGGGCTAGTAATTCTTATGCGTTTAGGTACAACACAAGCGCCAATACAAGAGATTTACGAAATAATATTCTTTTTAATAATCGTACTGGAGGAACTGGTAAACATTTTGCCATCTATTATGATAACGTAGGAGGAACTTTTACTGCCGACTATAATGATTATTTTGTTAATGGAACTGGTGGAGTTCTTGGTTATTTTGGAGGAGATCAAAGTTCGTTGGCTTTATTACAAGCTGCAACTTTGCAAGATGCAAACAGTTTAAATATAGACCCGCTTTTTAGCGCGGCAGGAGGAACAACTTATTTGGATTATATAGCAATTGGAAATTTACCTGGTGTAACAATTCCAAGTATACTAACCGATTATGAAAATATTACACGTGGCGACCCTCCTAAAATGGGTGCTCTCGAGTCGGCATTGGGATTTGTTTGGCAAGGAAACACAAGTACAGATTTTGCTATTGCTAGCAATTGGTTAAATGGTGAAGTTCCACCTAATGGCTCTGAAATTTCCTTTGCAGCTACTCCTGCAAATGATTGTTTACTTGATAGCGACCGTACATTAAAATCGATTACCAATATAAGTGCTAAGAAGTTTGTTTTAAACGGTAAGCAATTAACGCTTACAGAGTCTATTCTCTCAGCAACTTCGAACCAAATTGATGCCACTAGTGTATCTTCCACTATTGCTTTTGAAGGTAGTGTTCCTCAAAACATTCCTAATGGAGTTTTTGTGAGCAATACAATTGACGGATTAATTCTTAACAATAATCAAGGATTAATTCAAAATGGTGATATTATTATAGGAACATCACTTGCTCTTACTTTGGGAGTATATACTATTGGTGCAAATACTTTAACTATTAATGGTATAATTTCAACAACAACAGGTTCATTATTAGGAGGCAGTACAAGTAATATAGTTGTTGAAGGTAATGGAGCAAGCACCACATTACCAAGTGTTACAGTAAACAATTTTACCCTTAACCGTTTAAATGGCATAAGTTTAGGTGGAGACATAAACATAGAAGGAACACTAGCATTAACTTCGGGTACATTAGTTGTCGCTTCAAACTCATTAACCATCACCAATAATGCACCAACACGAACCAATGGATACATTGACGCTAGTGATTTGTTAGCTACTGTTAATTTTACAAACCCTGTTGGAATAACATTGCCCACGTCGTTATTTTTAGGTGGTATTAACAATTTATCAATTAGTGGAGGTGGTATCACGGTTGTTGAAACTATAACCATAAATGGTATTTTAAACTTACAAACAGCAAACCCATCTGCAACAAAAGGACTTCTTGATATGACCTTGCCAAACGAGTTAATTATGGGAGGAAATGCCACTAATGATGGTGGTGGAGATGTTACCGGAATTATTACAAGAAATACGATTCTTGACAACCATACATATACCTTTGGAAACAAGAACACCTATCTATCATTTTATTCAGGAGCAACAAGTCTCCCTGATTATATGAAACTTAAAGTGGTTATTGGAAATGATCTTTGGGGTACTGGAACTGTAAAAAGAGTTTATGAATTAATTCAAGCAAATGGAAATAATTATTTAGCAACTTTTAGAGCTTTTTATTTAGACTCTGAATTGAACGGAAATGCAGAAGATAAACTTTCTTTTTGGGCAGCATCGGCTCCATTTAATGCTCCTGTAGATGTTGCTAGATCTAATTCTAATTTTATAGAAAATTGGGTGGAAATTTCAGATTTTGACTTAGACTTTTTACCTTCAACTTTTGGGACATTTCAAATAAGCTTGGATGAATCAAATCTTACATACCAAACTTGGACAGGTAGAATAGATGATAATTGGAATGATGGAAGGAATTGGGCAGAAGCACCTTTTTCGGTCCCTATTCCAACTCCAAACTCATTTGTAGTTATACCAGATGCAACTACAACTTTAAACGATCCTACTTTACCACCAAATGCTACTACTGGACTTATGACAATGTCTTTAAAATCAGGTAGTATATTAAATTCAGGTGCTAGTGACAATGCACAATTATCGTTAAGCCATAATATAGGTACTTGGAGCAATTCCGGAGGAACTTTTAACCCAGGTAATAGTACTGTTAATTTTATTTATGGTGGAAATACAACCATTTCAGGTACGACAACTTTTCATGATATTTATATCGCTGATTCTACAGCTGTTAACTTAACATCGAGCAGCTACGTTAAAGTTTCAGGTGGAATAACTATAAGTGAAGCAGGCTCGAATTCAGGAGAATTTAGGACTAGGGAAACAGGGAGTACTACTGTGGAGTACAATGGGACAAATCAAACAGTAATTAACCTAACTGTTTTAAGTGGGAACAATGGTTACTACAAGCTAGTTCTAAGCGGAACTGGTATTAAAACAATGCCTATTACAGCAATGACTATTGAAGATGAATTTGTATTGGAAGGAGCGCTAACTGCAACGGCACAATCAGTTTTAACGATAGGAAATAAACTGGAAATTGTGGGTGGTGCAACTTTTGAAACAGGAGCATTTGACCATTACGTAGGTGGACACTTTGATGTTGGTGGGCACTTAGATAGTGGTACATTTATCCCAACTGCTGGTACAACAATATTTTTGAATGGTACTGCGGTTCAAAATATTTATGGTGACACTACCATAAATTTTGAAAAATTAGCTATAAATAACGGCAATGGAGCAGATATGTTCATAGGTGTAACTATTAATGATGAACTTATTTTAACCAATGGAAATTTAAATGTAGGCGAAAATACATTAACAATAGATGGTACTATAACAAAAAGTGCTGGTTTTTTAAATCCGAGCGACTTATCGGAATTAACTTTTGGTGGAACAACTTCTTTAACATTACCTAGTAATTTGTTCCCTACTACACCTTCAATACGTATTTTAACCATAAACAGAACAGGTGGTGTTATTTCTAATTCTGATATTGGAGTAAATGGAATTTTAGATTTGCAAAGTGCGAATCCGTTAGCAACCATTGGTAGCTTTGATACTGGGAATTTTATACTACATATGGGAGATACAGCTACAACCGTAGGTGTAGGTGATGTTACGGGGAAAATTAAACGTACAACCATATTGCCAAACATAGAATATTCCTTTGGTAACCCAAATACAAGTACTAAGTTTTTAGATATTGGGGTTTTGCCAACCGAGATTACAATGAAAGTTACTATTGGTAGTGTTCCAAGTTGGAAAACTGATGGAATTAAAAGAGTTTTTGATATAATTCAAGTTGGCGCAAGTAATACCCGGGCTATTTTTAAGATGCATTATCTAGATACTGAATTGAATGGGTTAACAGAGAATATCCTTGGTATATTTAGTTATATTATACCAAGCACTACTTTAATTGATAGAGGTTTAACAGAAATTAATACCACTGATAATTGGATTACTTTAAGTAATGCTGATTTTGGTGAGGTTTCGTCTAATTTTGGAGTAGTTGAACATAGTTTGGGTACATCTGTAGCAGATATTTTAACATGGGATGGGTCTGAGAGTATTGATTGGTATGATGCGTTTAATTGGACCCCTGCTTTTGAGCCTGATGCTACTAAAACTATTATCATCCCAGATGATACTACTACTCCTAACGACCCATTAGTTACAGCAAGCACTACTACTACCATAAAAAAAATTAATATTAAGGCTGGAGGGGTTTTAAATGCAGGAAATAGTTCTGAAATAACGGTAGTTGGAACTAGTGGTGCTTGGGTTAATAATGGGATTTTAAATGCTAACACTAGTAAAGTAATCTTTAATTCTGGAGAAATTACTGAAGCAGCTTCCATAGCTGGTAGTACAAATTTTTATAATCTTGAAGTTGGACCTAACACAATTTTACAACCACTTTCAGGAGTAATTATTAGAATAGCTGGAGCTGGAACTGTAGATCCGGGAGGGACAAGTGTTATTGATTTTTCATCAGTTGATAACACAGTTGAATGGAATGGAACAAATCAAGATATTGTAAACCCAAATGGAATTGGAGGAAATGGTGGATATTTTAATTTAATTTTAAGCGGAATTGGCACAAAAACAATGCCAAGTTCAGTTTTAAATATTGCTGGTAATTTTAGTACTTCCGGGAGTGTAACCGCTATAGCCGTTGATTCAATAAAGGTAAACAATAATATAACTATAGGTGTTGGCTCCTCATTTGCTACAGGTAATTTTCACCACGAGTTGGCTGGAAATTTTGAAAACAATGGTACATTTATAGGAACAGCAGGTGGTACTCTTATATTTACCGGAGAAGAACCTCAAACAATTTTTGGTACTTCAACAACAAGCTTTGATAATTTAACAGTTGATAAAGCTATTGATAATGTTACAATTTCTTCAAACGTTAATGTGAACAATGAATTATTATTTCATGGTGGAAATTTAGTTGTTGGAGATGCAATATTAGGTATTAACGGCACAATTAGCAATCCATCAGGTGCTATTGAAGTAAGCGCTGTTTCAAATCTAAGTTTTGGAGGAATAGCTGCATTAACATTAAACGATAATTTATTTTCTTCAGAACCTTCAATTAATAATCTAGCTATAAATCGTTCAGGAGGCGTTACGTTAGGTAATCAGAATATGACAGTTAATGGCTTATTAGATTTACCTTCGGGAACACTCTCATTAAATGATAACATTCTAAACTTAGCAGGTGTTTCACCTACAAGAACTTCTGGAAATATTGATGTTAGTAGTACTAACTCTGAAATTTTATTTTCAAATACTTCTTCAATAACCCTTCCATTATCTTTATTTAATGGAAATGTAAGCAATTTTTCTATAAGTGGTATTGGAGGAGTTATTTCAAATGAAGCTATAACTCTTACTGGAATTTTGAACTTAGAAAGTTTAAATCCTTCAGCAACTATTGGAAGTTTATCTATGGAATCATCTTCTATTCTTGATATGGGAGTAGATGCAACTACAACAGGAATTGGTGATGTAACGGGTATTGTTAAACGTGAACATATTTTTGCTGACGGTGTTGAGTATAGTTTTGGAAATGAATTTACATCGTTAAATTTCTTAAATGTTCCTGGAGGAATTAAACCTACTTGGGTAAAATGTAAAATAACGATTGGCGCTGCTCCATCTTGGAGAAGTGAGGCTATAAATAGATACTATTCTTTTGCTCAAAGCGGTGGAACGGATAGGATGATTACAAAATTACACTACTTAGATAGTGAATTACATGGCACGGAAACCGATGAGTCTCAATTATTTTATTGGGATGCATACGACCCTGCTTTTGGAGTGAATAATTTTATTCAATTTTACCCAAGAAGCCATAATGGTTTTGATGCTAATAATAATTGGATTCAATTAAATGGACCTGCCATAAATTATATTGCTACTTCAAATCTATTAGATGTTAAACAATGGGGCTTAAGTTATAGTGATGTAACCATACATACTTGGACTGGAAATGGTTCACCTTCATACGACGGAGATTGGAGTTTGCCTGGTAATTGGAATGGTGGTGTTCCAGATAGAGATGATCCTACATTAATTCCTAATCCAAGCACTTTACCAGCCGATAATAATGGAGATTTAAACCCTTATACCAACTTACTCCCTGTTATTGTTCCTTCTGAAGTAAAAACCCTAGAAATAGCTGCTGGTGCCGAATTAAGTGCAACTGATTATGATATAACAGTTTACGGAGATACAGATGCTTGGGTAAATAATGGTACTTTCATTCCTGGAAATGCAAATGTAATTTTTGCTAATGGAGATGATGCTAATATTGTAACTATTTCTGGAGCCACAAATTTTTACGATATAACAGTAAACGATAAAACACAAATTCAACCATCAACTGGAAGTATTGTTAGAATTGAAAATGCTTTTAATCTTATAAGTGGAAGTATTCTTGACTTTACAACAAATAATAACACTATAGATTACAATGGTACTGACCAAACCGTTATTATTCCTAATGGTGGTAGTACAGGTTATTATCATTTATCATTGAGTGGAAATGGTATTAAAACGATGCCATCAACTTCTTTTAATATTATAGGAAATTTAGCATTGTCAGAAAGTGCAATTGCAACTACAGCAAGTGATTTAACAATTGGTGCAGACCTTAATTTAACAGGTACATCACAATTAAATATAGGAGCAGCAAAAACACTTACAGTAAACGGTACTATTGCAAATTCAGTAGGAACTGCTGGTTTTGTATTAAAATCTACTCCAGCTGGTACGGCTTCATTAATTCATAATACAGATAATGTTCCAGCTACCGTTGAGAGATATATTAGTGGTGCTGCAGAAGATTGGCATTTTCTATCTTCTCCTATAGCTAATCAAACAATAGCAGGTTCGTCATGGGTGCCAACAGGAACTTATGGGAATGGTTTGGGCTATGATTTATATGTTTGGGATGAACCAACCCCATGTTGGGTCTATCATGACAATGATGGAGGCGTGTTACCAGATGATCCTGACAATCCAGATTGGCCAGCTGCCCACCCATTGGCTAATTTCGTACCTAGTAGAGGTTATTTGTATTCTGTTCAAGCATTAAATCCAACAAATGAATTTACTGGAAATTTAAACAATGGCAACATCAATTATGCTGTGACAGCTACTAGCACTGTTGACCCATTGGTAATTGGTTTTAATTTAATAGGAAACCCATATCCTTCAGCGATTGATTGGAAAGCTGCTTCTGGATGGACTAGATCTAATTTATTGGATTCAGGTGGAGGTTATGATATGTGGATATGGAATCCTGCTGCCAATAATTATGGAACTTTTAATTCTTTTAGTTCGGTAGGTACTAATGATGTAACTCAATATATAGCATCAATGCAAGGATTCTTTGTAAGAGCAGCAAATAATGCCAATATTGGCATGACAAATGATATTAGATTACATACTGGAGCAAATAATTGGATGAAGTCAAGTAACACTAAAAATAATATAAATAATTTAAAAGTTCAAATAGCGTCTAATTCAGAAGTTGGCTCTGATGAAGTGTTGCTTCAATTTGGTTCACCATCTAATGCGTCTGGAGCATTAAAACTTTATAGTCCAAATGAAGAGGCTCCATCTGTATATTTAATTTATGAAGGCGAAGAGTTATCAGTACAATATTTGACAGAGGCTGATAAAAACCCTAGAATACCAGTAATGTTTAAACCAGGAAGTGATGGTAATTATACATTTAGTATTGATAATACTAATTTTGAGTATTTAATGCTAGAAGATAAAAAGATGAAGACAATTCATAATTTATTAGAAAATTCAAACTATCAATTTAAAGCTTCGGTTAGTGATAAATCAAGTAGGTTTGTATTACATTTTGCTCCTGAAGATAAAATTAAAGAAGAATTTCTAGCGAATATTTACTATAATGGAGATGATATAATTCTCGATTTCTCTTTATTAGAAGATACAACTAATGTCAAGATTTTTGATATGTTAGGAAGATTAATTTTACAGACTAATTTTGAAGGTAAATTAGTTCATCAATTACCAATTGGAGAGTTAAATTCAGTACTAATTGTAGTTGCAAAGAATAAAAATAATGTAATTAGGCAGAAAGTATTGATTTACTAATTTTTGCTGTTTACATGTTTTTGTAGGCTAAGTTGTTCTTTATCGCTTACGTAAGTTGATTATTTACCCTATTTTAATATGTTGCATAAAATTAGGTATCGAAATTTTCAATAACAATTTTCTTGATTTTCTTGTTCAAATAAGTCATTGCATTATAACTGCTATGTTCTAAAATAATTA
>CAYPNJ010000043.1:0-16650 GCA_964412305.1 uncultured Lutibacter sp.
GAATATAAAGAAGATTTTAAAACTAAACATGGTGTTGGATTAGGGTTTATGAGTTTCTTCACATTAGCAGTTGTAAGGGCTTTAGAATTATATCCTGATGTAAATTCAATGTTAGATGGTGATTATAAAATATTGCACGATTTTAAAGATATTTCTATCGCTGTTTCAGGCCCAAAAGGTTTAATGGTTCCTGTAATTAGAAATACTGAAAATTTAACTTTTAGAGGGGTTGAGAGCGAAGTAAAACGTTTAGCAATAAGAGCTCGTGATGGGCAAATTACGGTTGATGAAATGACTGGTGGTACTTTTACAATTACCAATGGTGGTGTATTTGGTTCAATGTTATCAACTCCAATTATAAACCCACCGCAAAGTGGTATTTTAGGAATGCATAATATTGTTGAAAGACCAATTGCTGTAAATGGTGAAGTAATTATTAGACCTATTATGTATGTTGCTTTATCTTATGACCATAGAGTTATTGATGGAAGAGAATCTGTTGGTTTTTTAGTTGCTGTAAAAGAAGCATTGGAAAATCCAGTTGAAATTTTAATGGATAACAACATTAAAAAAGCACTGGAAATGTAATTTATGTCATTATAACAAAAAACCGAGCAAATAGCTCGGTTTTTTGTTTTGTTCCTAGTATGTCAGTTATTCATTTATATTAAACAATTTTTTTGTTATTTTTAAATTCCTTAAAAACTTTATTCCATATCAAATCTAATTCCTACTGATATATTATTCTGATCAATTGTTTGATTCTTAAAAATTGGTGATAAATCATATTTTACGTATAAAGCAGTAGTATTAAAAGCAATATACGTGCTTAAACCATATACCAAATTACTCGTATTGTAATCCCGTTTAAATTTATCTTTCACGTTATCTCCATCAAGTGAGTATTTTAATTTTTGTCGTGTTCCAATATTGAAACCTGCGTAGCCCCCAACTCCAATTTTAAATTGTTTATGTGTAGTGTATCTAAAATAATTGTCACTTTCAACCTTTTTGGATGGGCCAAATTCAAAATGAATTGGAATTACTAAATTAGTGATCGATAATTTTGATTTTTTTAAATCACTATTAAAAACTTTTAATGAGGTTTGATCTCCGTTCTGAACAAAATATTGATTATCTGCTGGTTTTAAACCATTCATTTGTAAAGAAAATCCGTATTTAAAACGAACAAAATTAGATTCTTTAAACACCCTTGTTTTCCAAGCCCAACCAAGTTCAAAAAAACGAGAACCGCCAAATTCATAAGGTGAATCATCAAATTTTTCACCATCAACAATGGCATTATTAAACCCAACTGCTATTACTAATTCGCTTAAAGTTCTTCTGTCATATTTCTTAGGCTCATTCTTTCCTTTAATTTTAAACCCAATATAACTTCCCTTTGTTCCTCCAATGCTAAAACCCGCAACAGAATTTTCTCCATCATTATCAATATATCCATCTTCATTCCGTTCTAAAAGTGCAATTTTATTCTCTACAATTTTTGTTCTATTTTCGATATTTAATGCTCTTTTTTTTGCTGCTTTTTGTTTTAAAATAGCTACCTCTTCATTAGTGATTTCGCCGTTTTCTAATCGTTGTAAAATAATTTCTACTTCCGTTTTTAAAAAATCACGTTCTTCAGTTTTAATTACTCCTTTTTGATATTCTAAAGATTTAATTCTAATATTATTGTTAGGTTCTTTGTCTTGGGCATTTATAAATTGTGTACTTATAATTATTGTAATAAGCACTATATATTTAGTAATATTTTGCATGATATTTAATATTTTTTAGTGTTAATTATTTAATCATTACGTTCTGAAACTGCAGTTATCATGTTTTCGTAATTTAATTTAAAAGCCTCAAAAACTTTATTTCTAAATGATCTATTCAAATCTACTTCAACGTCTTGAAGTAATAAATTTGCATCAACTATGTTAGATTTCCCCCTATGAAGGCTGTTTACTAGCAACTCCTTTTGAGCTTTATTTAAAAGTTTGTCTATTTCATCATCAGTTACAAGTGAGTTTTGAGTATTTAGGTTTTTAATTTCAACAAGCAAATCATTAATTTTTTGTTCTCCAAGAATTAATTGATTTGTGCTTAATTTTTCATGTTTGATAAGAGTTTCATCAACCTCAGTTAAAGATTCTATTTTAATAGTTTTCTTATAAATTTGTTCACTTTTTGTATTGGCAAATTGTTCTTTACTCTCCTTAAAAAATTGAAGTTTTTTAATGACATTTTTATCTTTTCTTGATTTATTAAATGTGCTACTATCGTTTAAATTTTCTTCTGCAATTAATTCTTCATTATTTATAATTGAATTTTCAATCTCTTTCTTTTCAATAGTTTTGGTATCAACAATTATTGGTTTTATATTTTCAACATCCTTATTAAAAAATAAAGGAACGATTAATAGAACCCCAACAATACTAGCTGCAACACCTAGTATCCAAAAAAGTGTATTACGTTTTTTAGTTTCAATACTTTCAAGTTTAGCATCTAATTTATCCCACGCATTTATTGATGGATGCAATGTTCTTTTTTCAAGCTTTTCTTTTATATTTTGTTCAAATTTATGAAGTGCCATAACTTGTATTATTTAATTTATTGATTTTTTGTTGAAGCATTTTTCGCGCTTTAAATAATTGCGATTTTGAAGTGCCTTCACTAATATTTAGTAGTTCTGAAATTTCTTGATGCTTATAACCTTCTATTGCAAACATTACAAAAACCATTTTATAACCATCTGGAAGTGAGTCTATAAGGTATTGTATTTGGGCAACATCTATATCTGAATTAATAGTATCTATTAATTCATTTTGAATTTCTATATCTTCAACTGAAAATTCAATATTTTTTTGTTTTCTCAAGAAAGAAATAGATTCTCGTATCATAATTCTGCGAATCCAACCTTCAAAACTTCCATTATTTTGAAAATTTTTCAAATTAGAAAACACTTTGAAAAAACCGTTAAGCATTGCTTCTTCAGCAAATTGAACATCTTTTATATAATATCTACAAACACTCAACATTTTTGGAGAATGCAACTTAAATAACGCGTGTTGCGCTTCACGATTATTCTGTATCGTTTTTTTGATTAGCTTTTCTTCGTTTTTAAAAAGTTGAATAATTTTCAAAAGTGATTTGGTTTTCTTGTCTATTTATAAAGACGCAGATTTTATGCGAAAGGTTGCCTGAATAGTGTTTTTAATAAAAAATATTTAATGTAATTTGAAACTAAATTATGAAATTAGTTGATATTAAAATTTATACACTAACTTTTTTAAATACAAAAGCTGATTTTTATAATCTATAATTGCCTTTCCTTTCTCTAGAATATCAGCACCAATAATTCCATCAACTGCTTCGGCTTTATGCTCGGTTAAAGCGGTATTTACATGAGTTAAATCTAATAAGACTATTGAAAAATTATTAAATTTCCAATTGCTTATTTCAATGTTATTTTGAACAGAAATTTTTGTTTCAATACCAATTGCACCAGCCCCTGCGGCTTTTGTGTCAGAATCTTCAACATCTAAGTTAAACTTCCCATCTAAGTTAATATCAACGCACGAATTAGAGGCGCCAGTATCTAAAATAAATCTACCTTTTACACCATTTATGGTTGCTTTTAACTCAAAATGATTGGTGTTTATTTTCTTGAGTTTTATTTTAGTGTATCCTTTTCTTAAAAGAATGTTATTTAATTTCATGAGGTAGTTATTTCGGTCAAATTTAACGCTTTTTAAAAAGAAAATATCCACCCAACAAGGAGAATCCTAAAATTAAAAACCACATAAAATTAAAGTCGTTATTTTGATTGGAAGTTGTATCCCCAATATATACAAAACTTGCCCAATAATAAGGTGATTTTTTACTTACAGAAATAGTTTTATTTTCAATATAAGCTAATTTTGAATGATGTAAAGCTACAGATTTACTCTCAGTCTTTTTATAATTTTTATAAAACTCAGCCATAAGTTCTTCGGTAGACTTATCATTAACTTTCCATAATGAAACTAATAAATTTTTTACACCAGCATACGAAAACCCACGCGCTAAACTCATAGCTCCTTCACCTTTTCTTAAAGTCCCCAAACCTGTTTCACAAGCACTTAAAACTAGTAAATCTGCCTGTAAATTATACCCGTAAATTTCGGGTAAATACAATGTTTCATTATAAAATTCAATAGCTGGAGGTTCATAAAAATTTCCTGCCGTAGCGTGTGTAGACAAATGTATTATTGAATAGTTTTCAGCGTATGCGTTAAAATTATTTTTTGATGCATTTGAATTTAGTAAAAAATTACCTTCAATTGTGTTTTCAATACTTTTTGCTTCTTGTAACGTATTCTTCAACGCTGATAAACCTCTGTGATTATTCTCAAAAACAGGAAAAAAACCAATAAATTTTTCAGGATTTATTTTAATCTCTTTTGTTTGTTGCATTAAAATTGTAGCTGAATATCCAAAGCTAATTCTGCTTTTACGAAGTAAGTACGGCAATTTTTCAAAATTTGTTACGGATGTCTCTTCAGTAATTAAAGCATCAAAAGGCATAAATGAAAACAAACCATCGGGTATAATTATCATGTTTTCTGCAGTTTCAACATTCAATAATCTTAAATATAGTTGATATCCTAGTGATGTGTATTTTTGAATATTATTTTGCAAAGCAACTCCCCTTTGGCTTGAAAATAAATTTAAAAATTCTGTTACTTGATCTTTAAAAACCTTGCTCTTCTCAATTTTTTTTAATTTAATTGGATTATTTTTTGAAATAGAGAAAACATAAACATCTCTTTTTCCATCAAAAAATTCAACTAACACTTCATTTTTATTTAACAGCTTTTCTTTCAAACCTTTTACTGTTAACAAACTATCTTTCAGTATAGTAAGGTGTGGATATTTTTTATGTATCTCTACTTTTAATAATTGAATTTTAGTTGCAATTTCACTTCTTTGATTTATTAAATTTGCTAATAAATTTATCACTGCTTTCTCTCCTTTTAACTCTTCAATTGCAATGTTTTTATTCAATTGAGCCTGCTTAAATAACAATTCTTTTTCAAGCATAAGTAACGTGTCATTTTTGATAGTTGACTTTAAAAAAGATGCTTCTTTTTCTTCTAATAATACAACAGCCTTAGACTGTTCTGCATACTGAAACGCTTTTTCTATCCAGTTTATATGATTCGTCTCTTTAAACAAATCATAACATAATTCTATACAATTTTCACTTCTATTTCTGTTTTCTTGTTGTTGAATTAACTTAGCATTTTGGGTTAAATAAGTTGATCTCAACTCATCTTCAACCTTAAAAGCTAAATTATAAGCTGCTAATGCAGCTTTATAATTATTAGCTTGAATAAAAGCATTGGCTCTACCGTCCAACGTTTCTTTTAATGTGTTTTCAGGATAAAAAAACGTGGCTAATGGGTTCTCTAAAATTGTAATTGGATTGTATTTTGGCAACAATGTTTGCAAAGATTGCTGAAAAGTTCTCAATGCTAGTTCAAACTGTTGTTTTTCTAGATAAACTTCAGCAATTCGGTTATAAATTTTAGCCACCTCTCTATCATTTTTTCCGAAAATATCTTTTGCTGATTTTAACGCAGCTTCAAAAGCACTCAAAGCGCTATTAAATTTATTCTTTTCAAGAAAATAATTACCTAAAGTAATGTTGTTTCTTGTTGTTATTGAAATATCATTTTCAATATTTAATTTAGTTGATAATTGAATATTTTCTTTCGCTTGTTCAATTTCTTCCAAAAACAAATAATTGATTGCTAAATCAGAATACAACCTTGATTTAATTTGTGGGTTATCACTTAACTCTAACCCTAAGTTTAAATAATTTATCGCATTTGTATATGCTCCTTTAGTTCTGTAAACTATTGCTAAATTTGAATATCCTGAAATTAGTTGAGCCTTTTCACCTTCTTTTTGGGCTTTTTCAATAGTGATTTTTAGAATATCTTCCGCTCTATCAGTATCACCTAACCTTATGTAATTATTAGCTAAAGGCTTTAAACAATATTCAATAATATTATAATTAAGCACCTTATTTTTCGTATAAACTTCATACGCCTTTTCATATTCAATTATAGATTGATTTACAAATCCAAATCGCTTTAAATAAAAAGCATAATTAATGTGTAAATACAGTTGCGCCGTGATTTCATTTTTACTCGTAGGAAGTCTCCATAAATTTAAAAATACATTTTCAAATATGGCTAAATTTTTAACTGAAGCGTCTTTAGCATATTCATCTAAATGCACATAAATATATTCCGATAAATTGTCTTTCTTTTTAAGTAATTCAACATTATTTTTAAAATCAGGACTACCTTTTTGGGCACATAAGATTATTGTGTAAAGCAGGAAAAATAAAACAACCTTCTTTTTTAGCATAAACCCATTTTATATTTTCCAAATAGCATAAAAATGAAATTGGGAATTTGGTTCGTTAAAATTGTAAATATAACGCACACCAACACTTGGCCCAATCCTAGAAGCTCCAATTGTAACATCTCCAAAAATGCCATATTTAATGTCGCTAAACGAAGATGTAGTCTCTGTCGTTTTTGTTTCGTTAAGGGCTTGAATTGGGTCTCCTATTCTATCTTTTAAATAGGTAAAGTAACTCGAAGTTATTGTACTATTTGACTTCTTAGAAACATCAAATGAAAGTTGAGGCCCAACTCCAAACCCAATAACTCCATTTAAATTATAACGAAATGAAATGGGCACCACATCAATGTTTATTTTTGTTATTTCTGAGTTTGTTTCATCAAATCTAATTGCACTATCAACTAACGTTCCGTCAGATAAATCAAGAGGTCCTAATTGCTCGCTTACACTACTAAAATCTCCAAATTCATGAGTCCCAATCATAATTTCAGCCTGTAAATATCTTTTATACGATTTATACGGAGAAATAGTAGCTCCCACAAAATAACTTTTAGAATCTCTCACATCTAAATAACTATTATAACCCGATTTAACACCAATTGAAATTCCTGGCGAAAAACGCGATGTTGATGTGTTTGTAATTATTGGTTCATTTTTATCGAAGATAATTTCGGTTTTACTTTTTGATTTTTTCTTATGAAAATCCTTTCCAAATTTCATGGAGTATTTTACAAATCCTTTGGTAGAGTCTTTGTCGTAAACTCCTTTTTGAGCAGTCCCTGGTAAATAAATATTTTTAAACTGAAACGAAATCTGATCTTTTGAAATGATAGTATCTAAACAACTATATCTAACTTCTTCTTCAGGACAAATTGGACATTCTGGATACATATCCAACACTTTTAATGTTGATTTATCTAACATCTCAGGAATATCAACATTCAATTTTATCAATCTTGCAGGTCCTTCACCATCATTTTGAAAACGAACTTTATATTTCAATCGTTTAAAACGAACCAACCTATAATTTAAACGTGTATCGTAAACCGCCATTTTATTGGGGTCGTGCGAGGTTACAATTTCCATTTCTTTTGTTAACACTTTATGATAATCATTACCACGTTCAGGCACATAAATACTTCTAATTGAAATTACCGCACTTGTATCTTTCAACATTTCAGGAGTGGTTTTAAAACTAAAAAAAATGTTGCGCTCTTCATTAGCTTCAATATTATCAATAGTATAAATTTTCACATCCTGATAATAGGATTTTGCTTCTTCTAAAGTTAAAGGTAAGTTTTGTTTTAAAGTGTCATTTACTATTAATGTTTCATCTAAAAAAGTTGAAACACCTGTCGTTTTTATAAATTCATCTTTTGAAATAAACCGTTCATTGTCAACAATTATTTCTGAAGTAATCTGATTTTCATTGTGGTGTAACCGAACTTCAACTAAATCGAAATTTTTAGCTTTGTATTTCTTTTCATTAAAAAACACATAAACTTTCCCATTGGTTAAATATTCTTTTGTGTTACCATAGCTTAAAACCAACTGCATTTCTTCATCAGGTACTGGATCTCTATTTGTTTGTAATCTAAAACCATTATGTGTAGTTAATAAATGGTGATTCTCATTTTCAGAAATGTCAAAATTGGCTTCGTTTATAGCAACTTCTTTTGGGCGTGTTCTTGGAGGTTTCCCATCATCATAATTATTGGTTACAGAAAGTTGTGATTTGTAATTTCCTCTCTTATCATAAGTGTGTTTTGGAGTTTCTTTAAAACTGTAATTACCATCGCCAAACTCCCAATAATAGGTGTAAAATGCTTTAGGGGCGCCTGCAATTTGATTTAATTGAGGTATTTCTGGATTGAAAGAAACTTTATTCCCATTTACTGAATAAACTATTATTGCTGTTCTTGTTATCGAATCATTCTCTATAGATTGTCCGTAAATAACCGCTTGAAACACTAGCAAAAATAGTAGTAAAATGTAATTTTTCATAGTTAGTGGATTTAAACAAATATAAAAAAAGGATTCTAAACTGTGCTTTTATAAATTAAATACTACCTTTTAAAGTTAATGATTGTAAGTTTTATGTTTGTTTACTAAAAAAGAGCCACCTAAATTGGCGGCTCTCACACTAGAAACTAACCTAATTTCTAACTGTTCACTAATTGCAATATTTTAAGGTAATCCGTTAATTAAAGTTTCTAAAGCTGGTTGAGTAATCGGACTTAAACTTGGTATCACTTCAACGTGATCTTCAACTATTGTTGTCCCTTGTATAGCATAGTTTAATTGTCCATCTATTTCAGCAACCATTATAATGTGTACTTCTAATCCTACAGGAATTAATCCGTAATGTTCAGTAAATAGTTCTAATTCGGTATTGTAAACATCCATTCTTGCAAGGGTAGTTGCTTCACCATCGTATGACAAGTACACTGCACAATTATCTTGATTAAATTCTGCTGGAACATCAATAAAAATTTCTGTTTTTGGACCTGCAAAATTGTACCATTTATCAAGGTTTGTCCACCCAAAATCACCAATATCATAATTGTAAGTTGCAAAAGCTCCATCAACTCCTTGTGCATCTCTAATTTGAGCATCATCAGTTTCTCCATTACCATCTTCATCAGCTTCTACCCAATCACAATCATTATCAATACCATCTCCATCACAATCATCATCTAATCTGAAAATTTGCATCCCACCTTCTAGATTTGAGAAATCTACTGGACGACTCGTTACAGTTGCCATTTTTAATAATTCTAAATCATTTGCACCTTGTTTAGCATTAATATAAAACTCACCTGCCGATTTTAATGCCTCTTTATCTCCATTATCTCTCATCCCTAAAGTAGATTTATCCATTAAAAGCATCGATGCTTTATTATAAATTTGAATAAATTGTATCGTTACATCTCCAGTAACAGGAACTCCATTTAACCCAAAAGAATTTGGTTGAAAAAATACGTATCCGTGTTGTCGTCTTCCTGTAATAACTCCTCCTACAGAAGCATCAAGTGTAAACTCTTCTAACGCTGCCATTCTATTATCTTCAAAACGTTGATTCAATGCTTCACCATCTGGTTGAGGTTCTAAAACTTCATCATTTTCATCAACACAACTTGCAAATAATACAAGGATTGATAATACCGCTACATTTTTTAAAATTCTGTTTACAACTTTACGATTGTTTAAGTTTGTAAAATTTAGTTTTTGTGTTTTCATAATTATTAAATTTTAATTGTTTTTAAATTTGTGTTACACTAACATATCAACAGGTTTTGCTTTTTGTTACCCTTTTTTCTGAAAAAAATTTTAAATTAGCTACATCTAACTATTTTTAATGAATCAAAAACCACACGCAGATCATATATATATAGAAGCTTTGTTGAAAAACGATAGTAGAGTGCTTTCTAAAATTTATGAGCAATTTTCTTATAAAATTATTTCATATGTAAAAAAAAATAGTGGAAATGCAGAGGATGCTCAGGATATTATTCAGGAAACATTAGTCACTATTTATCACCAAGCAAAGGATAAAGGTTTTATACTTACTTGCCCTTTTGATGCGTATTTTTATCTATTATGTAAAAGGCGATGGTTAAATGAACTTAAAAAAAGAGGAAATAATAGGGTAACAAATTTAGAAGATGACACATCTATTACTGAAGAGCAAGAACAACAAGTTGAAGAAACTGAGATTTTTGAGCAACAACATCAGCTTTTCGAACTGAAATTTAAAGAATTAGGTGAAAAATGTCAAGAATTATTAAAAACCACCTTTAAAATTAAATCGATGGAGAAAGTTGCTGAAATTCTAGGAGTAACTTATGGTTATGCTCGTAAGAAGAAATCACAATGTATGGGTAAATTAACTCAGCTTGTAAAGAATTCGAATGAATATCATCAACTAAAACCCTACTAAAATGAAAGAAGATAACTACATACTATTTGATAAATATTTAGCCGAAGAGCTAACCAACACTGAGTTAATGTCTTTTGAAGAGCGCTTAGAATCTGAATCAGATTTTAAACAAGAATTTAAAATTTATAAAGACTTAGAAACTTCATTAAACTCAAAATTCAATAATGAAGAAGAACTGGCTTTACGAAAAACCTTATCAAACCTTGGCTCTAAACATATTAAAGAAGAAAATTCTACCAAAAAGAAAGGCAAACTAATTTCATTAGTTAATTACAAACAATTAATGGTGGCCGCAAGTATTGCTTTATTAATTGGTTTTTTCTTATTCAATAATGGCAATCCTGTTTATAGTGATTTTTCAAAACATAATTCATTAGAATTAGTGGTTAGAAGTGATAATAATGAAGCCATTACAAAAGCCGAAGAAGCTTTTAATTCTAAAAAATATAATAAAGCATTAGATTATTTAACTCAATTATCAAGTTCAAACGATATTGAAATTGAGCTATATAAAGGAATTTGTTTCCTTGAATTAAATAATTATGCCGATGGTGATATTATTTTTGATAAGATTAGTAGTGGAAACTCCGCATTTAAAAATACCGCAACTTGGTACAAAGCATTAAGTATGTTAAAACAAGAACAGTTTGAAGCTTGTAAGCACGTTTTAAAAACGATTCCTGAAAGTGCTGAAGAATACACGAAGGCTAAAAAATTGTTGAGAAAACTTTAAAATAACACCCTAAATGTTAATTCGTGTTTGTTTTTAAATAATATGGTAATAATTTATTTTTTCCGTGCTCAAATCGTGTTTTACAATTGTCTATTTTACCTTCATATTTTAATTCGTTAGGAACCGCCAAATTAAAAACACCTTTCCCTTTTGCTATTTTTTCTAGTCTGTAAATAGCCTTAAAAGACAATTTTTGATACAAAGGTTCTAAAATTTCACATTGCTCAATTTCACCATGTTTTAAATCCCACACTACTGCTTTTTCACCTTTTAAAATTTCTTCGGAAAAGTAAACCTCTTTTAGTAATGGAAATGCAAATTCTAATACTTTTACAGAACCACTATTAGCAAATAGCACAATTTCTTTATTTCTAACAATAAAAAAACGAATAAAAAAATTATCCATTCGTGATAGTTGAGTGGCGGCAATAGATGCAACTCCTACACCTCTAATTTCATGACCCTTTATTTTTCTTTCAGCATCAAATCATTTATAAAAATCTCTAATTTGACTAATAGAGCTATATTTTAAATTTCCGTTTACTATAGATAAATTAAAAATATTGGCTTTATTCCAAACCTCAGTTCGCTTTTTTCTATCTTTCTTTAGCCAGCAACCATTTAGTAAAATATGGTTTCCTGTTTCAATTTGGTACGCTTTTAATGATTTCCATTCCTGAGTATAGGAGTTATTAAAAACAAGCAACGTAAAAGCTATAATTATGTATTTTACTTTCATCAATCAATAGGTAATTACCATAAACTAAAGTAACTATAAAATATGTATCCCTATCAAAATTTCAATAAAAAAGTTTACAAGTTTTTAATTACTTTTGCTACATGATTATTACCGATACGCATACACATTTATACAGTGAACAATTTGATGAAGACAGAAACGAAATGGTACAACGTGCAATTGATGCAGGTGTTTCACGATTTTTTGTTCCAGCAATAGATTCTACTTACCTAAATGCTATGTTAGATTTGGAAAAAGCATTTCCAAACAATACTTTTTTAATGATGGGTTTACACCCTACACATGTAAAAGAAAATGTTACTGAAGAGCTAGATTTTGTGAAAAAATGGTTAGACAAACGAAATTTTTACGCTGTAGGCGAAATTGGAATTGACTTGTATTGGGATAAAACATTTTTAAAAGAGCAACAACTTGCTTTTAAAACTCAAATTGAATGGGCGAAAGAAAAAAACTTGCCAATTGTTATTCATTGTAGAGATGCTTTTGATGAAATTTTTGAAATTTTAGAAGAAGTAAAAGATGACAAACTCTTTGGGATTTTTCATTGCTTTACAGGGGATTTAGAACAAGCAAAAAAAGCAATCCCATATCATATGAAACTTGGCATTGGTGGTGTTGTAACTTTTAAAAATGGAAAAATAGATCAATTTTTAAATGAAATCCCTCTAGAACATATTGTATTGGAAACTGACGCGCCTTATTTAGCACCAACTCCATATAGAGGGAAAAGAAATGAAAGCAGCTATATTACTAAAGTGTTGGATAAATTAGCTGATATTTATAACTTGAGTCCTCAAGAAATTGCCAAAATAACAACTCAAAATTCAAAAAATATCTTTGGAATCTAATCAAATTGCATATTATAAAACACCTATTGGAACTGCCAAAATTAAAGGCGATGACAACGGAATTCAATCAATTACTGTTATTGATGAAAAAATAGAAAATTCATCACAAATTCCTGAAGCATTACAAAAATGTGTGCAACAATTAGAAGAGTATTTTAACGGAACTAGGACTGAATTTAAGTTGAAATTAAACCCACAAGGAACCGATTTCCAAAAACGAGTTTGGAATGAATTATTAAATGTTTCCTTTGGGAAAACACGCAATTATTTAGAGCAATCTAAAAAATTAGGGGATCCAAAAGCAATTAGGGCTGTTGCTGCTGCGAATGGCAAAAACCCAATTTGGATTGTAATTCCCTGCCATAGAATTATTGGCAGCGACGGTTCTTTAACTGGTTATGCCGGCGGTTTATGGCGAAAAAAGTGGTTGCTAGCTCACGAAAGCCCTTCTCCTCAACAATCATTATTTTAAACTATATTTAACATTGCAATGTTAGTTTAAAAAATGAAAAAAGGTGTACTTTTCTTAGCAATTTTAATTAGCGTTAACATCAATGCTCAAATTCAATCAAAAAAGGTGCATTTGAAGTCATTTTTAGTGAAAAATGATACGCTAAAAATAGATACGGTTAGTATTAGCCCATATAATTTTAAAGTTTTTTCCAATTCAAATGTAGAAATTGACACTTCAAAATACAGCGTTGATTTTTCAAGATCTTTACTGATTTTTAAAAAGGAAAATTTAAATCAAATTTTAGAAATTAAAGTTCAATATACGTCTTACCCCTCATTTTTAACAAAGAATTATTTCAAATTCGACAAGAAATTAATCGTTCCAAAAGCAACAGAACAAACACAACTATACAGCTTAACCACCAACGAAAAGAAATTACCCTTTAAACCTTTCGATGGCTTAAATACCGAAGGACATATTACTAGAGGTGTTACTGTTGGAAATAATCAAAACTCGGTTGTAAATTCAACTTTAGATTTACAAATTTCTGGTAAATTATCAGATAAAGTTACTTTAAAAGCATCAATAATAGATACCAATTTACCCATTCAAGAAAATGGGAATACCTATAAATTAAATGAATTTGATCGTGTATTTATTGAATTATCAAGTAACAATTGGCGTATAAATGCTGGTGATATTTATCTAAATAACAGTGAAACTAATTTTCTTAAATTCAACAAAAAAGTCTCTGGCTTAGCAGTTAATGCAATTGTGAAAAAAGAAAATTATAAACTAAAAATTGAAACTTCAGGAGCAGTTGTTAAAGGGAAATATAAAAAGGTACAATTTAACGGTCAAGAAGGAAACCAAGGTCCTTATAAATTATCTGATTTAAATACCAATACCTATATTCTAATTTTATCTGGAACAGAGCAAATTTATGCAAATGGCAGACTTTTAAAACGTGGTGAAAACAACGATTATACCATTGATTATAATACCGCTGAAATTACTTTTAGTACAACTTTCCCAATTACTGCTGATATGCGTATTACTGCTGAATATCAATTTACGGATAAAGTGTATACGCGTTTTATAACTTACAATAATGTGACTTACAAAACCGATAAACTGAGTGTTAGTGGTTATTTTTACAATGAAAACGACCTTAAAAATCAACCTTTAGAACAAGGTTTAAGTAACGAACAAAAACAAATTTTAGCCAATGCAGGTAATAATATCAATGCTATGGTTACACCTTCTGCTTTTGTTGACACATTTTCTGAAGATAAAATATTGTATAAAAAAACACTAATTGATGTTAATGAAATTTTTGAACATTCGACCAATGAAAATGAGGAATTGTACCATGTAACTTTTACATATGTTGGTGAAAATTTAGGGAGTTATAATTTAAAAGATGTAATTGCTACCGGAAAAATATTTGAATATATTGGTGAGAATTTCGGGAATTACAATCCTATTACCCAGTTAATTGCCCCAAACAAATTGCAAATTGCTGTTTTTAAAGCTTCCTACAACCCAACAAATAAAACATCTATTAAGGCAGAAACTGCTTTTAGTAATAATGATAAAAACTTGTTTTCAACCATTGATAATTCAACCAATAAAGGTTTGGCTACAAAACTTGACTGGGAACAAGTTATTTTTCAAAAAAAATGGCAATTAAAAAGTAACTTTAAATTTGATTACATTAATAAAAACTTCAAAAGTATTGAAAGAATTCAAGCTGTTGAATTTAATAGAGATTGGAATATTGAAACTACAACTGGAAATCAAAAATTATTAAGTACTACTTTCGCACTTTCAAATAAAAAAAACAATCGTGTTAATTATGAGTTTTCAACCTTAAATTATAGTGATTATTTTAAAGGAACGAAACATCATTTGTTTGGAAATGTAAATCATAAAAATCTTTCTCTAAATTTTAATAGTAGTGTGTTAGATAACGAAACTAATATTGAAAAAGCTACCTTTTTAAGGTATTATTTAAATGCAAAATACAATTTACAGAAAAGCTGGTTTGGGGTAAGTTTAAATGCTGAAAAAAATGAAAGAAGTGCTATTGATACAGGTGCATTACTAAATTTAAGCCATAAATTTAATGAGTTTGAAGTGTTTTTCGGTATTGGCGATTCTACAAAAGTGTACACACAAATTGGGACTAGTTTTAGAACAACTGACAGTATTCAAAACAATAAATTTGTACACATAAATAAGTCCAATACGTTTCATATAAAATCTAGTTTCATAAATTCAGAAAGTGCCAATTTAAACGCTTATATAAATTATAGAACTGTTAAAAATGTAAATTTTAAAGATGAAGAATCTCTAAATTCTAAACTGGTTTACAAACAGCAGTTATTTCATCAATTTTTAACTTTTAATACGGTGTATCAAACACTTTCAGGAACGCTACCTCAACAAGATTACACTTATATTAAAACTGAACCTGGACAAGGGTTTTACACTTGGATTGATTATAATGAAAATGATGTAAAAGAATTAAATGAGTTTGAAATTGCGCAATTTACAGATCAAGCTGAATATTTACGAATAATTTTGCCTACAATAGATTATATTGCTACGCATCAAAATAAATTTACACAAACTATTTCTATAAACCCACAACAGTGGAATACCAAAAAAGGGGTTAAAAAATTAGTTTCTCATTTTTACAATCAAACATTTATTTTAATTGATAGTAAACAGCAAAAATTAGCCAAAAAATTCAATTTAAATCCCTTTGATATCAATAATGAAAATTTGTTAGGCTTAAATTTCAACTTAAATAATAGCCTGTATTTTAACAAAGGAAAAAAGAACTTTTCAACCACTTACAGATTTATTAAATCTCAAAATAAAACGACTACAACTATTGACAATTTAGAAAATAAAATTCAATTACATCAACTTCAATTTGAGCATAAATTAGGTGATTTTTGGCAAGTGAATTTTGATATGAGCAGTTCTAAAAATAATACAAATTCATTAAATTATAGCAATAGAAATTACAACTTAAACAGTTTTACATTTTACCCTAAATTGTCTTATTATTATTCTGATAAGTCTTATTTTTCATTTTTCTATGAGCATAAAAACAAAGAAAACACTATTGAAAATCTAGAATTTCTAAAATTAGATAGGTTTGGAGGAGCAATAAATTATTTAACTACTAGTAAAAACAGTTTAAAAGCGGAATTTAATTTTTTTAAAAATAAATTTGAAGGAATTTCTAACTCGCCAGTTGCATATCAAATGTTAGAAGGTTTACAGCCTGAGAAAAATTATACATGGAGTTTGTTATTTCAACGGAAATTAAATTCATTTTTAAATTTAAATATCAATTATTTAGGCCGTAAAAGTGAAACTTCAAAAACTGTACATACAGGAACTATTCAATTAAAAGCATTTTTTTAAATCTTTCTTACGCTTTGGTTTAATATTTGATATTATCTTTACTTTTAA
>CAYPNJ010000044.1:0-16069 GCA_964412305.1 uncultured Lutibacter sp.
TTTATAGTAATTATAGACACCTCTAAGCAGGTTTAATAATTTTTATTGTTTAAAATTTTTCTAAGAACTTTACTAAATGATTTTGTACAAATCTCCCCTAAGAAAGGAAATCTTAATTTAACAAAGCTTCTAATTTTTCTCTTAAAACATTTTCAGGAACTGCACCATTTAATGTTTCAACTACTTCAGCGTTTTTCATAAAAAATAGACTTGGAATACTTCTTACACCAAATTTTGATGCTAATTCACTATTCTTATCTACATTCACTTTTTGAATTTCAATTTTTCCATCATACTCAACTGCTAATTTTTCAACGGTTGGTAAAAATGATTGACATGGTCCACACCAATCTGCATAAAAATCTAATAAAATTGGTTTGTCTTGTTTTAATAAAGTTTCGTAATCTTTGTTGTTTTCTATTGTTTTCATAATTTCTTTGTTTTAGGTTATTAATTTAACACTACAAAGATGCGATTAGAAATAGAGCAATTGCTAGGGAAGTATTCCCTACGAGTTAGCAATATTGCCTTTTTAGCCGTTTTCTTTAAATATTGAAGGAGAAACACCTTCTCGTTTCTTAAAAAAACGACTAAAAGTTTGTAAATCTTCATATCCTATTTCATAAGCAATTTCTTGTATTTGCATATTAGAATGTCGCAAAAGTCTTCTGGCTTCCAATATTTTTCTATCTTGAATATACTGTAAAGGGGATTTAGAACTTATTTTTGAAAATATATTTGACAAGGTTTTTGGTGATTTATTTAATAATTCAGCATATTCAGCAACAGTATGTTTTGTTTTGAAGTTTTTTTCTACCAAAAAAT
The DNA here is from genome assembly GCA_964412305.1 of uncultured Lutibacter sp. GTDB lineage: Bacteria > Bacteroidota > Bacteroidia > Flavobacteriales > Flavobacteriaceae > Lutibacter. The sequence continues at coordinate 826 of CAYPNJ010000044.1, forward strand.
TATATTCTCTTACAATATCTAATGCTAATTTTTCATTTGGATAATGAGCTTGAGATTTAAATAACCTTGTACAAAGTATTAAATACCTTTTTAACATCATTTGTAACATTTCTATTTGTAAATTATCTTTTGAGAGCATTTCTATTTCAAACATTTTCCATAATGTTTCAAATTGTTCTACTTCTTCGCTTGGTATATTAATAACTGGCAGTTGAGATGCTCCAAAAAACAGAATTCCTTTACAACCAACTTCAGCGTCATGGTCTAAAACACAATAAAAAGATCTGTTAAACCTTAGAAATCTAATTTTATCAATACTTTTTACAATAACGTTATGAAATTCTGTTAAAAAAACTATTTGATTTTTGGTGAAAGTATATTCTTGTCCATCAATTATTAGCTCATTTGAATCAGATTCAAACCATAATACGGTTAAGCTACCTTCAGAAACATTTTTAAAAACATCACAATTTTGTTTTTCAAGTGTTTGAAGTTGAAGGTATTCTTTTGTGTTTCCTATGAATTTCATAATGCTTAATTTATAGAATTAATTTTTATTGAAGTAAGAGCCAAAGTATTAAAAGTTTTAAGAGATTAGCTGTGCTAATTAAAGGTTATTATGAAGTAAACCAAAATATATTAAGTCCAAAATTTCTCCAGATGTTGTTTTATAATCCATTCTAATTGTTCCTTCAACTTCAAAACCACAGTTGTATGCCAAGGATATAGCTGCTTTATTTGAATGATGTGTTCTTAGAAATATTTTCTTGAATTCAAAATGCTCAAAACAATAGTTAAGAAAATGATTCATAGCCTTTGTTGTCAATCCTTTTCCTGCAAAATTTTTGTCAGTATAACAACCAATTTCTGTTTTGGGGATTGTCCAGTCTAAATTCTTTAAATCAAAGAATGCTATAAAATTGTTGGTAGAATTGTCAACCAAAATAAAAGGAAAATACTGCTTTAGTTTTCTCTTTTCAGTTAATTCTAACAAAAATGTTTTTGTTGCGACAATATCTTTTGTTCTAGACACAGTTCCGGTAAAAAAATCTTCAAGCCTTGTTCTATTTCTTTCAACCAAATCAAAATATTTGACTAGGTCCTCAATTTTTAATGGCCGTATTGTATAATTCTCAAAATGTATCATTATTATATTTATGGAAATACGATTATATTAAAGTAATTATTGTTTTAACCTTTTCAAGCTTTTTTCGTAATTAATTAATTCGGGGTCATTATTCTTTTTTGCAAAAAACAGGGCCTTCATATAATATTCTTTTGTCTTTTTTATATTTCCTTGAAGTTTATATAAGTTTCCTGTTTCAAAATTTAAAAGTGATGATTCTGGGAAGTTTTTGAGTCCAATTTCATACAAATCAAATGCTTTGTCTTGCTTATTATTTTTAATGAAAAATTTAGCGAAACGATTATACCAAAAATCTCTTGTTATTTGGCTGTTAACATAATTGCCAAATGAATTAATATATAATTCAAATCGTTCAAAATTATTTTCTTTTATAGCAAAGAATAGTAAAAAATGAATCGTTGTTTTGTTAACATCTGTATTTAAATAATATCGCTTTCCTCTTTTAAAGTAATACTCCCTTATAGCTTCTAAGCCTCCATAATCATCATATTCTTTTAATGAAAACTTCCGAAGTGGAATATAATCATGAAATATTTTTAACAAACTATTATGCATTGCTTTGTTTGGAGTCGTATAATGTGTCTCATCATTAAAAATTTCAAATACAACTCTTGAGCCAATTTTTTTATGTTTTTCAAACAACATTGATACTGTTTTAAACTCTTCTTCAATAAAAGATTCTTCAGCTGCCATTGAAATATAGATAGAGTTTACATTAAAACTATCACTATTTAAACCATCACTAATACTCTTAATCCTCTTTTCTGAAATATGAGAAGGGCTTGCAATGATAAAATCACTAAAAATGGATTTATTTTCACCAATTAACTCTATACCCAAGCCTCCGGACATTTCCCAACCAAAATAGATGCGTATTTTTTCTTTTAAAGTTCTATAATTGATGTCAATATAGGGAATTAATTCATCCCTTATAAAACTTGTGAATTCTTGCGAATCACTAAATAGTAATTGTCTTCTCTTTTGACGGTTTGTTTTAATACCAACTACAATAAATTCCGGAGTATAATCCTGAAACCTTAACATGTTTTGATGTGCTATGGCTTGTAAAAAATATTCTTGACTATCCATTACGAATAACACTGGATATTTTTTTCCTGATTCTAAATAGTTTTTAGGAGTATATATTTGTATAATCCTTTCTTCGTCTAATGATTTTGAATAGATTTTATGATTTTTACCAACAATATTATCGGTTACTTTTGATTGTGAAAATCCTTTTAATAAAAAAGATATTGTAACTATTAAAAACAATATAGTTTTTGTTATTTTATATTTCCTCATAATGATTAACGGTTAATTTAGACTCAACTTCTCCAGTATGCTTAATGTTTTTAGGTTCAAAAAGCATCATCCACCCTTCTTCATTAGCAATAGGTTTATGCTTTAGTTTTAGCAGCTATACCGCTATTATTTTATATTTTGTTGGCCAATAGTTTTTTTTAGTCTTTTTTCAATAATTTATCTAATGTTTTTACTGAACTTTCACTGCCCAGTTTTACTGCTTTGGTGTAACTTTTTATAGCTTTTTCTTTTTGGTCATACTTTAAATAAGCTTCACCAAGTGAATCCCATAAATTACCATCTTCTGGAAATAATTGAACATTAAGTATAAATAATTCTAATGCCCAACTGGCTGCTTTTTCCTTATTCATCTTTCTGTATCCTAATCTGTTGAGTATCGAATGGTCTTTAATTCTATATCCTAGTTCTTTATTCAAAAAATCAGGTAGCTTAGCAACATTAATAGGATTATTTATTATCATAAATCCATGTATCAATTCATAAATATTTTTAGAGAGAGGTTTTGCATTATAATTAGAATCAAAAACCATTTTACTTATTTCCCAAGCTACATATTCAGATTCATTTCCTAAAAAAGCATTTGTAAGATATATGATAACTACATCATCATCTACAAATCTTATGAAATCTGCGAAATAGACTCCATTACTTCCATTGTGTGTTACTATTTTACCACCTCTGTTGCTTGTAGAAATTGCCCAGCCATAACCATAGTGTGAAGTCTTGCTTTCATTTTCAGCTACGTGTTGCGTTTCTTGAATTTTAGTTGTTTTAGATGTTAAAATTTCATTGTTTTTTAAAGTAAGGTGCCATTTGTATAAATCTTCAACAGTTGAATGAATGTCACCTTTCCCTATACTATACCAATGTTTATCGTTGTAAGGGAGATGCTCTTGTGTTGTACCCCAATCTAGCCATTGCTCATCACCTATATGGTAATAGTATCCATGGGCAAGTTTTTCAGTGCTAAAGGATATACTTTTATATCCAGTATTGTTCATATGAGAAGGTTCAAATAGATTTTTATTTAGAAAAATACCATAGCTTTGTTTTGAAACGGATTCCAAAATTGTTGCTAGCATTATATAATTGGCATTGGCATATTGATGTTTTGTACCAGGCTTAGATTGTAATTCTGATTCAAAGAAATCCTTTAAGAATTGTTCTTTATCAGCTTCATCATATCTAAAACCACCCGTACTAGATGAAATACCTGATGTATGAGTTAATAATTGATGAATAGTTATATTTTCCTTATCAAAAGGTGCTTGATTATAGAATTGACTTAATTTGTCTGATGTTTTAATTTTCCCCTGTTCTACGAGTTTTAAAATTGCTGATGCTGTAAATTGTTTGGTTACTGAACCAATATTAAATACAGTAGAAGAAGTGTTAGGAATCTTATTTTTTCTATCTGCCCATCCATATCCTTTTGATAGAATTATTTCACCCTTAATTGAAACTAATATAGCGCCAGAAAAACCATTATCAACACTCGTATTTAAATAAGTATCTATTTTGGTTTTAAGTGTCCTATGGGTTTCTATTGATTGTGCATTTAAAGAAATTGTTCCCAAAATAAATTGAGTAAAACAGATTAAGTTTAAAAAAGTAATCTTCATTATTATTCAAGTTTGTTTTTTAATTGTTGCCAACTAAGGTTAGTATTATTCTTTCTGCTATATTTTTGGCAGTGGTTATTTGTGATACATCTTTGTATAATTTTCCATCTTTACCTGAATGATGACCGTGCCCTATTAAATTCATTATTTTATGTGTAGTATATTTCAATTCGGTTTTTTTTATTTCTGTTGCATAAACTAAAGAAGGTTGCCCTACTTGTCCCGAGCCAGAATAGACTTTATCATCAGGAAATTTATTTTTAGTATAATAGCCATTCCAATCATATGATTGATTGATTTCTACTAAAACTTTATAACCAATATCGTTATTAAAATTGGCTCTTGATTTTACTATAAAATTACTTGTTGGAGTAGCTCCAGAAACGGCATCTAAATCAGGAGCACCGTTTAGAGGAATAAAAAGCCCATCTGAAGATTGAATACCTCTTTTGTGAGACCAATAAGGTAAAGCCTCTGGACGTCTTACAATTGCTGACTCCCAATTATCATCAACTTTCTTTCCGTAATCAAAAGTGCTTGATGAGATTACTCTTGATATATATAAGGTTTCAATGTAATTCCCAATAGAATCTTCAACCCATATAGCGAATAACGGATATTGAAAAGCGTCACCTTTTTTTAGCTCAACACTTATTTTCTTATTACCAATAGCTTTATCTAATTCAATAATCTGATAATCAAATGTTTCTTCGGTTTTTCCAATTTGCTCGTTTCTAATTTGATTTCCAAAAGAGTAAAGTTTATTCAAAATAGGTGTATCAAAATACAATCCTGCTGTAATTAACATTATAATTATTAAAATAAACGGGCTTTGTAGTTTCTTTAATTTAGAATGTCTTTTCCCAGTTATGTAATTAGATAATGGTAATTTGTTATTTATGATATGAAACACCATTGCTAAAATAAATAGCAATGCGAAAAAGGTATGTATTGATGCAATATTCTTTTCAAAAGGGGTAAAGTACATCAATATACCAGAGATTGAAAGCACTAAAAATATAGCGATTAAAATATTGCCTAATAGTCGTCTGTTCATTATTTATTAAGTTTAATTAATTGTTGTCCCTAATTCAAAAAATTACTTTTTTTTGAATTTCTTATTAATCATTTTTCTTTTCCATTCTTCTCCAAAGAAGTCAAAGATATTAAGAGAATAAACCCCTAACAATACTGCCCAAGAAAGTAGCATCCATAAAAAAATGCTCCAATTGGATGAATCATTTACTGCAATAATAAATGGTACTACCAAGCTTAAAACAGCAATTGCCAAAAGTTTATAAAACCCTTTCATATTTTGAACATACTCTTCTTCTTTTTTAAACTGCTCCATTTCGTCTTTCTTATCAGAATCAGTAATATTAATTTCGAAAACTGCTGCCAAAGATTTCAATGATTCTAAACTTGCATTTTCCCCAATTTCAATTCGTTGAATTGTCCTTATACTTAACCCACTCATTTCTGCTAGTTGATCTTGTGACCAATGACGTTCCAATCTCATTTTTTTAATATCTCTTAAATTAATAGTATTTGAATTCATTATTAGTTAGATTTTTAATGTTATTTATTTAGCAAAGATAAGCACTATCTTTTCTTTGAATTTGAAATAGTTATGACAGTTATGCGACAATTATCCGACTGTAATAATTCAAGGAAAAATCACCTACAAGTCGCATTAAATTGGAGGAGTACTATTACCATCATGCCCAATTCTATATCGCAACAATAATTTTCCCTTTTTACAAATTAGATTCCATACACATATGAGCTTCAACAGTTATTCTTACCTCATCATTTATAGGTTTAACTATAGATACATTTTCAATTTCATGAAAACGAACGATTCTTGCTTTTTTATACTACTCATAATTATTATTTAGATGTTTTAATTTCTTCCAGCCATTACACCACCATCAATATCCCAAATAGCACCTGTTACCCAAGATGTTTCTTCAGATAGTAAGAAAACAATACTATTTGCAACATCTTGTACTGTTCCGTTTCTACCAATTGGATGGAAATTATGAAAACTCTTTAATGCTTTTTCAGCTGCTGCTTTCCCGCCAAAAACAGCATGATATACAGGTGTATTTACAACTGCGGGAGAAACTGCATTCACTCTAATATTGAAGTCTGCCAATTCCATAGCTAAATGTTGTGTTAAGGAATGTAATCCTGCTTTTTGCATAGAATATGCAGAAGAAGGTGTAGCTTTAACGGCTTGTTTCGCCCACATAGACCCAACATTTACTATTGAACCCCCATTGGTTTCCTTCATTTTTTTGGCTGCTGCCTGTGTAATGAAAAAGAATCCTCTATTTAAATCTAAATAAGCATTATAATCATTTAATGTATGCTCTAAAAACGGTTTAGGAGCAAATACTCCTGAAGCATTTACAAGATAATCTAATGTGTCTAATTTCTCAATTACTTGAATCAATTCTTGTACATTATTACTTTTTGTGATATCTATTTTATGTTTAATTAAGTTTGAATTTTCTTCAACTTTATCTACGTTTCGTCCAACAATGTGTACTAAAGCACCATTGTTCAATAGTGTTTTAACTGTTGCAAACCCTATTCCACTTGTTCCTCCGATTACCAGAGCGGTTTTATTTTTAATTTGTTTCATTATTTTTTATTATTTCTAAAATTTGTCTTATCATTTGATTTGTAAATCCCCATTCGTTATCATACCGAGCCATTACTTTTAATAAACCTCCACCCACAACACGTGTCATACTTAAATCAACTGTTGAAGCAAATGGACTTTTAACAATATCTGAAAATCCACTAGGATTTTCAGAAGTACGCGAGAACAAGCAATTACTTATAGCCATTGTTGTAACCAGTTTTATTGAGAATATTGTTTTTTGTACATTAATCCGATTTCTTTAGTTAATAAAAGAATTTCAGGTTTATCTTTTCTAAGAAGTACTGTCCAATCGTTAAAGACTTCCCAGTTATTATTAATGAATAATGCTTTTCCATATTCTTTAATCAATTTTTCACGTAATCGGTTTTCTTCGCCCTTTCCGGTTAAAATCCAAACCATATTTAGTTTGTTATTTTCAAATCGAGCTTCAAATTTTCTTGGGAAACCAGCATATTCAATTCCAAAACAATTTATTTGGGTCTTGGTAGTAGAAGTTGACCTCTCCAATTTTTTGACTTCAATAAAATCACTATGTTTTTTTAATAAAGGCAGGAGATCGTCTATGTTTTCTCCCATTGTGATAAAGCTTGGGACCTTTACAGAGGCATTATATTTAATCTCATTATGGTGGTTATCTTTATTTAAATATGGGTTATCCCACGTGAATAAATTGGGGTGCAAAGATTCTGGAGTGAGTTGCCAAGCAACATCTTTGCTCTCGTTTATAAATAAAAAATCTGACAGGTATACGATATATTTTAAATACGTACTCACTTCACTTTTTATATTTGGTGTAAGCACTTGCATTACATTTCCTCTGGCTTGGATATAACACAGTTTATCATCGGAAAAAGTGAAAACCACGTTATCTAGAATTCCATTTTCTAACGTAACCTTGTAAGCTACAAGGTGTGTTTCCTTCTTATTCGATAAAGGAAAACTGGGTGTATTGATGTTTATCAGGCTTATGTCATTTGAAATTACATTTACCTTTTTTTGAACACTAGTTATCGACTCTTGGAATTTAATATTGTTAAAAAAAGTACTGGTTTGTGCTCTAGCAATAAAGCAGACACTTAAAAAAAGTATTAATACTTTTAGATGTTTTGTTTTTTTCATCGGAAATTCTTCGATTGTGTTTAATGTTATCTTACTTTTAAAGTTTTTTGTAAAAACTACCCTTTTATTTCAAGTATTTGTCTTATCATTTGATTTGTAAACCCCCATTCGTTATCGTACCAAGCCATCACTTTTAGTAAATCTCCATCCACAACACGTGTCATACTTAAATCAATTGTTGAAGCAAATGGACTTTTTACAATATCTGAAGACACTATGGGTTCATTTGTTGTTGCTATTACTTTTGAATAGCGTTCTGTTAATGCTTCTTCCTTAAAAATATTGTTAATTTCTTCAGCAGTAACAGGTCTTTCAGTTACAAATGTCATATCAGAAATAGATCCAACAGGAATTGGTACACGAATGGCCACACCATCAAATTTACCTGAATATTGAGGCAATGCTTTTGTTGTTGCAATAGCCGCTCCTGTTGATGTTGGAACCATATTTACGCCGCCAGCACGACCCATTCTAAAGTTCTTTTTAGATGGCCCATCAACAATTCCTTGATTAGCAGTATACGCATGTACCGTGGTCATTATTGCTTTTTTTATTCCTATACGGCGTCCTAAAATTTCTACCACAGGGCTTATATTATTAGTTGTGCAACTTGCGCAAGAAAAAATATTGGTATTTCCATTTTCTGAATTTACCCCATGAACTACAGTTGGCATATCAATACTACTTGTTGGCGCTGAAATAACCACTGTTTTTGCGCCTGCTTTAATGTGTTTTTCTGCACCTTCAGTTGTTGTAAAAAAACCAGTACTTTCAATTACAAGGTCTATTTCATTTTCTTCCCATGGAAGTTTTTCAGGGTTTCTTTCCGAAGAATATTTAATTTTTTTATCATCGATAATTAGGTTTTCATCATCGTTTGATACTTCTCTTTCATAAATCCCGTAAACCGAATCATATTTTAATAAATAAGCGATGTTTTCTGGTGTAACAATATCATTTACTGCTACTAATTCTAATTCTGGAGTTTCTAATATTACTTTTAGGGCTGCTCTACCAATTCGACCCATTCCGTTGATTGCTATTTTCATAATTTTAATTTATGTTTTTAGTATTTTTAATTATTGCCTCTAATTCTACTATTTTAGCATCTAAAGGCTCTGTAATTGACTTGATATCTTCTTCTGTAAATCGTTGTTGAATGTGTTGTCTGCAATTTGCATCCCAAGCATCAACAGTAAAAACAATGACTCTTTCTAGTCTTGCTTTATAAGATGGGTCTGATAATGATTCTAGTAACTCTTTATCTTCTTCAACTACTTTTGCAGTACCCCAAATTTTAATTCTCGTTTTACTTGGGTAATCCATCAAAAAAATAAATGCTTTATTGTTATCACTTAAATTACCTGTGGTTATATATTGTTTGTTTCCTGAGAAATCTGCGAAGGCTAATGTCTTGTTATCAATTGTTTTTAAAAACCCTTTTGGGCCTCCACGATGTTGTGTGTATGGTTGACCTAAAGCATTTGAAGTACTTAAATAAAAGGAATCCATTGCGCTCAAAAACTGTGATAATTGAGGTGTAACTTCAGATTGCCAACCTCCAAATTTTTCCATAGTTGCATAACTATTTCTAGAATAAAATTTTTCTTGAATAGCCTTAACCGATGGCGTAAAAGCAATATCGCTTGTGTATTTTAACTTGTCATTTTTCATAAGAATCAGTTTAATTGAAAAAAATCATGTACACCTAAGTATTTATTTACGGTAAACCCTTCTGCATAGGAAGCGTTAATTGGTCTTCCATAAATTTGATTCATACTTTTAATTTGGTTTAGAAGTCCTAATATTGAATTTGGATTTGTATCCTTTGGTTCTTTAAATTGAGATTTATAAGCCATAATAGACTCCATTTTTTTATCAATACTCTTGCTGATATCAATCACAAAATCAGGTTCAATAAAATAATCTTGTATATAATTATATACTACTGGCGCTTTCCAAGGTTTTTGATTGATGTTTTTATAAGAAGTTGTATATTTTTTTAATCCGGAAATAAAGTTTGCATTTGTAACAAGTTTTGCAGCGTTTGAATGATCTGGATGATTGTCTTTTATAGCATTGCACAAAATAATTTCAGGTTGAAACTTTCTTATTGTTTCTATGACTAAACGCCTACTTACTTCATTGTCTTCAATTGCACCATCGTTTAAACCCAATTGCTCTCGATAGTTAACCTCTAAAATTTTTGCAGCATTAGTTGCTTCAATTTTTCTTTCTTCTGATGTTCCATAAGTTCCCATTTCACCAGCAGTTAAATCTATAATTGCTACAGATTTTCCTAATGCAATATGTTTTAAAATAGTACCTGAAACTGCACATTCAACATCATCTGGATGTGCACCAAAAGCTAAAATGTCAACTTTGTAATTATCCATGCTTATTTACTTAAATTAACTTGTTAATAGCTTTCCGTTTTTGAATTCTCCAAAAATAATTACATCCTTAAATTTCTTGTATTCTTCAATAGCATTTAACATTTGCTTTTCATTATCCCTTCTAATTTTCACTCCTATTTTTGAATTTATATTTCTTATTTCAATATAAAATCCGTCTTTCAAATCTTTTGGTCTTGTTGAAGGCCTTCCCATAATTCTGTTTTTTGATTTTAAAATGTTATAGTTACTTAAAACAGGAATAGAGTAGGGGAAATTCGTACCCTATTCCTTATTGTTGTTATGATCTCACAGTACTTTTTAAATCATAATTGATTAAAAATATTAGAGGTATTGCGTAGGCTAAATGACGTAAAAACGTAATTACTGGCATCATTGGTGAGGCATCGAGTCCCGCTACACCAGCTCCTAATAATGGCAGCATGAATAACCACACTAAAGCTATCATTTCAGCAGTTACAAAAATGATTGGTCGTAACCATTTTGGCCCCCAAAGAGAAGGTGCTAAACCAGCATAAAGTATCGCTAGTAAAATTCCATTACCATAATGTCCTCCAATACCATAAGCGAATCCTAATCCGGTTTTCATTCCTAATAACTCTGGGATATCCCACCATTTTCCTGTTAAAATTAAACCTACAACATCAAATAATATGGTTCCTAAAATTCCTGCAATTATTGCGTTTTTCCAATTGATTGTTTTCATAATTTGTTGTTTAAATTGTTATATAAATTTGTATTGAGTTAAAAATGAATAACGTCTTTTGTTATTCCAGTTGTCACGTTTTGTAAGTGATCCTAATTCAAAATTTGAACGAGGTGTTTTGTTGTTTTGTGTGTTAGTTGAGTTCATAATTTAAATTTTTTAGTTTATAATTTTATACTGCAAAGTTGTTGTTTGTTTGGTTGTATTAGATTGGTAAAGTTTCCTTTATACTTAGCAATTTTTCTTAACGTTTAGTCTCCCTTTTGTTATAGTGAAGGCAATAGAAAATAAAAGTGTAACTATTGCCTTACTAAAACTAACATCAACCTATTTTATATCATTTTTCCAAAGAAAATTTAAGATGTAATTTGCTATTTCTTCTCCTTTTTCCTCTAAAGCAAAGTGACCTGTATCTAATAAATGAAACTCTATATTTTTAAGGTCTCTTTTATAAGGATATGCACCTTCAGCTGGAAAAATATAATCGTTCTTTCCCCAAACAATTAAAGTAGGTGGTTGGTGGTCTCTAAAATATTGTTGCCATTTTGGATATAACGGAACATTTGTTCTGTAGTCGTAAAACATAGCCAACTGAATTTCATTGTTTTCTTCTCTTGTTAAGTGTTGTAAATCTATATTCCAAGTGTCTGGGCTTATTTTGCTAACATCATTAACACCGTGAGTGTACTGCCATTTTAATCCATCAGGTGAGTGAAACCCTTCTAATGGTTTTCCATTTTCAATAGTATAATCATTCCAATATTTTTTAATAGGAATCCAAAAATCACGTAAGCCTTCATCGTATGCATTTCCATTTTGGATAATTAAAGATTGAATTCTTTCTGGATATTTTGATGCAATTCTAAAACCAATTGGCGCACCATAATCCATTAAATACAAGCTGTATTTTTCAACTTTCAACTTTGATATTACTCCTTCAACTATTAAAGCCATATTATCAAACGTATAATCAAAGTCTTTTATCAATGGTTGTTCACTTTTCCCAAAGCCTGGATAATCAGGTGCAATCACATGGTAATGTACAGACAGGTCTGTTATTAAATTACGAAACATATACGATGATGTTGGGTAACCGTGTAATAATACAATAGTTGGTTTACTTTTATTCCCTGCTTCACGGTAAAATATATCTAACCCACTTACATCAACTGAATTGTATGATACAGGTTCTGGTTTCTTTTTAATTTTTGAAACGTTGTTTCTTACATCTGTACCAATAAATGATAAAGTTCCAAACGTAATTAATCCGATAATAGCAATACTTGCAATTTTTCTAAATACTTGATTTTTCATTGTTTTTGTTTTTATAGTTATTTTATTAATTTTTTAATACTTCTTTTAATTCAGCAGTTGTGTACACATGACTTGCAATAAATCTAAAGTTAGTTTGTGCAGCTTCGTTACCATCATATCCAGGAACAATTGCTGATGCTGTTGCATCACCTACTACAGCTACTTCAAAACCGTCTTCCAACAATTCTCTCATATGTGATTCAACACATAAATTACCTGACATTCCTGCAAGAATTACCTTGTCAATTTTTTGTTTTCTCATTTGTAGACTTAAGTCGTTTTGTTCTGGTCCAAATACTTTATGAGGTCCAACGACTGTAACAAAATCCTTTTCAATATATTTTTTATACGGTTCTAAAAAATCTGCACCTGAACCTTCGAAACCTTCTACTTGAAGTTGATCTCCTCTATCAAACATTGATATTTTATGCATTAATGTTTCTAAGGCTCCTTCAAATTTCCAATTATGGTCATGTTTATAGTAATAATGAGGAGAAATAAACACTTTAATTCCGTTAGCTTCTGCTAATTGAAATAAGGTTTCTAAGTTTTCAACGGTATTATTGGCAGTTACACTTTCTCCAACAACTCCCCAAGTCACTCCATTTGGACTTAAAAAATCGTTTTGAGGATCGGTAATTACAATGGCTGTTGTTCCATCAATTTCAAACCCTGGATCTGGTAATTGCGCAAAAATAGTTGTACTTGTTCCTGCTACTACCAATAATGTAAATAGTGATTTTAATAGTTGTGTTTTCATATTTATTTAAATTTAATGGTTAATTGTTTTTTATGCTATTTGTAATTCTTCAATGTTTTGTGCTTTTGGAAAATCAATTTCGAAACCTCCATTATGATATACATAGTTAGTAATTGTTGTTAAAGCAATAGCTCCAATTAATTCTGCAAAAGCAGCTTTGCTATACCCTTCATCAAAAAAGTTTTGTACAGTTTGAGGAGTTGGGTGACCATGTAGTGCTGTAATTTCACTTGCTAAACTTACCAATGCGTTTAGTTTTGTGTCTGCAATAGTATTTGTTCTTAATTCTAAAGTTTCTTCTTCAGTAAATCCATTCATTTTTCCTAAAGTGGTATGTGCAGATAAGCAATAAGCACACCCATTTGCTTGTGATGTTGCTAAGGCAATAACTTCGTATTCTTTATTGGTGAATTCTCCACTTTTAATAGTTTCGGAAAAAGATAAAAACCCTCCTAATAATTTATCTGATACGCCCATTGTTGCGTATAAATTAGGAACCATTCCTATTTTACTTTTAACAGCGTTAAAAATGTTTTGTGTGTTTTCATTTGCTTCTTCAAAGCTTACGGGTTTTAATGTTTTCATAATTTTTAAAATTTTATTTAGTTTGTATTTAATTTAATGGTGCAAAGTTCCAAATAGATATGAGTTATTTAATTAATCATTTTTCCCGATGAGTAGGCAATTATTCCTATCTCTCTTTTTTTTAATTATTTCTTATAATTTTCTTTCTGATTTATTGATTTTTATATCGTTAGCACTCATATCTCTAATTTGCATTAAGCCCTCTTTATCAAATTCCCAATGTTCATTTCCATGTGTTCTGTACCATTGATTTGTTTTAGCATGTTGCCATTCATATTCAAACCGAACTGAAATTCTATTTTCAGTAAATGACCATAAATGTTTTTTTAATTTATAATGAAGTTCATTATTCCATTTATTGGATAAGAATTCTTCTACAGATTTTCTACCTGTAAAAAATTGATTTCTATTTCTCCAGCTTGTATCAATGGAATAAGCCATTGCTACCTTCTCTGGGTTTTTACTATTCCAAGCATCTTCTGCGGCTTGTACTTTTGCTTTTGCTTTTTCCTTATTAAAAGGGGGCGTAATTTTAATCATTTGTGTATTTTAATGTACAGACAAGTCTGTTTATATTATTGTTAAGTTATTTAATATTCTTTTTTAATTATTTAATATTCTTTTTTAATTATTTACTACTAATTAGTTAGGATTCTTAAACAAGCACTTTTAGCACTTTTAATTGGCCAGTCATTTTTTTGGATTTGAGATAGAATAATAGCGCCTTCAATTAAAATTAAAATTTCATCTCCAATTTGTTCCGCTTGCTCTTTATTGTATTTATCTTCTTTTTTTATTAGATTATGAATCCAATCTCTAAACTCATTTTTATGTAAAACGGCTTGGTCCATTATTTTAGTTTGATCTTCAGGTAAATCAGCAATAATATTTTGCCACCCACAACCTCTAAAATTTACTTCGGTTAACCATTCTGTTAAATAATCAAAACAACCTAGTACTTTAGAAGTTCCATGATTTTTTCTTTCAACACATTCATTTAGCTTTCCCATCCACATAATATGCCTTCCTTTTAAATAAGCTACAGCTATATCTTCTTTTGACCTAAAATGTTGATACATACTAGCTTTTGCTACACCTGCTTCTTCAATTATTTGGTTGATGCCAGTTTGATTGTATCCTTGAAAATAAAACAGATTTGAAGCTGCTTTAACAATGCGTTCTTTTACTCCTTCTTTTTTCATACAACAAACATATATAATTAAATCAACATACAGACTTGTCTGTATTATTTTAACATTTCTTTAACATTATTTTTTATGGCATTAAGACATTTTTTTCTCTAATTTATCTTTCTGAAATATCCCAGAATAGGACAGTTTAGAAGTAGACCAAAAGCGTTAACTTTAAACTGTAACTTTTGAAACAAAAAAAATCACACCAGAACAAATTACCACTTTTTTTGGATAAGTCAGAAATTTTGTAGTTTTTATATTTTAAGTAATGAAACAGCAAAAGGTTATATCTGTAAATAAAAAAAGCCAAAATTTTCATTTTGACTTTTTTTGTACCTCGAGCGGGAATCGAACCCGCACTCCCGAAAGAACTGGATTTTGAATCCA
>CAYPNJ010000045.1:0-15890 GCA_964412305.1 uncultured Lutibacter sp.
TTTCCTTATTTTATTGACTCCTAATATATGAAATTAACTACTGACCTCAATTTAACTTTTTTCATTTTATCACCATCATTCTTTAATATATAGGTGTATTCATTCTTATGAACCTTATTAAGGTTATTGATGTTTAATGAATTATTGGATGAGTTGTATGTAATTTTTATTGGTTTAATTGCATTTGATCCTGAGTTTTCAAATTTTGCTTTTAAACCCTTTCCTTTGCCGTCAATTTTAATAGCTATAATCTCATTTTTAGAATTTCTTTTTATTCCTTTAAAATTAAGTGTAATACCAAATTCCTTTTTAAAATTAGCGCTTGTTTGCTTTAAATTTTCATTAGTAGAGTTTTTGTCAATAATTAGGTCAGCCACAGTAGTGTTTACTTCATCAATTTTAACTAGCTTTTTTTCTTGAGCAACAGTTTCCATGTTGAATGAAAGTACAAAGGCTATTAGTAGTGGTAATAACAATGCGTATTTCCACTGGTTTTTATTTTGAGATCGGTTTTTGTTTAACATAAGTATTCGCTTTTTGATTAATGAATTGTAAAAATTATTTGTTATTTCTGTACAGTGATTAGCTCCGCAGGTTTTTAATAATGTGAATTGATATAATTTGTTGTTATTGGCTTTTTCTAAAGCATCAGCATCAGCTAAAAATTCTAAATTTTGTTGCACTGCTTTTTTGTACAACCAAACAAATGGGTTAAACCATAGTGTAATTACCAATAAATGTGCTAAAAGTGTATCAATAGAATGCCATTGTTGCACATGTGCCTTTTCATGATTAATTATTTGTTTTAGTTCTTCAATAGAAAATTGAGATTTGTTGTAAATAATAATGTTAAAAAATGAAAAAGGGGAAATGTTTTTTGAGGTATTAACAAAATAAAATCGACCCTTTTTTATAAGTTGATGTTTAGATAATAAGAAACCTAATGAAATTAATTGAGCCAAAAGCTTAATACTAAAAAATGCAACACCAATTAAATAGGTGTACATCAAAATTTGTATCCAATTAATAGATTGTTCTGCAATGTTTTGTGATGTTATTTCCTTATAGTCAGCTAAATTAAGTTGTGAAACAACGGTCTCAATATAAACAGGGATTTCAATTAGGGGAATTGTTAAAACAATTAATAAACCAACTATAAAATAAGTTCTAATCGATTTAAAAAATGTTTCATTTTTTAAAAATAGCATATAAAATAGAAATAATAGAATTACAATTCCACTAGCTTTTAATAAATAATTATGGATTATTTATTTTTTTTATTTTCAATTAGTTTAATAATTTCACGTAGCTCATCTGCACTAATTTTTTCTTCTTTTGCAAAAAATGAAACTACATTTTTATAAGAATCTTCAAAATAATTTTGAATGGCGTTAGAAAAATATAATTTGCTATAGTCTTCTTTTAAAATTACAGGGTAGTATCTATGCGTATTCCCAAAAGCTTCGTGTTTAATAAATCCTTTGTCTTCCATTTTTCTTATTGCTGTAGAAACTGTATTGTAATGTGGTTTTGGTTTTGGTAATTCTGCAACCACTTCTTTTACAAAAGCTTTTTTAAGTTTCCATAAAACTTGCATTATTTCTTCTTCTTTAGTTGTAAGTTTTTCCATTTAAAATTGTTTATTTGGGCGTTCCGTTTCGTTTCACTCACGTCAGGCTTTCCGCTGTATCTTTTTATAAAAAAAATAAAAAGGATGTCGCTTCAATTCTTAACGCATTACAAACTTAAACTATTTTTATAGTTACATAACTATAAAAATAGTTATTTAACAAAATTTTAAGGCAATCTAAATTTTAGGAGAGATGTAAATAAGCTATTAATTCTATTATATTTGCAAAAAACATATTTTATGAATTTACTATTAATTGTAATTGGATTGGTATTATTGATTTTAGGAGGGAATTGGCTGCTAAAATCAGCAATCGGGCTTTCATTGCGATTAAACATTCCTAAAATTGTAATTGGAATGACAGTTGTTTCATTTGCAACATCAGCTCCTGAGCTTATAGTAAGTATAAAATCGGCTTTAGAAAATCATGCAGACATTGCTTTTGGAAATGTAATAGGTTCAAACATTGCCAATTTAGGATTGGTCTTGGGAATTACAATTTTAATTTCAACCATAAGTGTTGAAAAAAGTTTTTATAAAACAGATTGGCCAGTAATGATAATTTCTTCTTTATTATTATATGGTTTTATTGCTTTTGATGGTGTTTTACAACGATACGAAGGAATTATTTTATTTTCTTTTTTAATCATATTCTTAATCTATCTATTAAGATTTCAAAAAATAGCAGTTGTAGATGAAATGCCAGAAGATGATGAGGAATTACCATTACATAAAATAGTATTGTTTTTGGCTCTTGGAGGAGTGGCGCTTTGGGGAGGCTCAGAATTGTTAATTGATGGCGCTGTTGGTATGGCTAAAAACTTTAATGTTAGCGAGCGTGTAATTGGTATCACCATTGTATCTGTGGGAACAAGTATCCCTGAGTTATCAGCTTCAATTATTGCTATTTTGAAAAAAGAAAAAGCAATTTCTTTAGGGAATTTAATTGGCTCAAATGTGTTTAACATTTTAGCGGTACTAGGAATAACATCTATAATTACACCAATTACTATTACAGATCAAGGGTTATTAGGAAATGATATTTTTTGGATGTTAGGTGTTTCATTATTAATATTGCCTCTTGTTTTTGCACCTGCTAAAATGAAGCTAAGTTGGAAAGAGGGTTTGATATTACTTACATTATATTTAGTATTTATTATACGAATGTTTAACTAATTTAGTTACATAAAAAAACACCGCAATTGCGGTGTTTTTTATGTTTATAAAAGTTATATAAAATTATAATTTAGCTGAATTTACAGTTTTAATAATTCTACTTGCAACTTTATAAGGGTCAGCATTTGAAGCGGGTCTACGATCTTCTAACCAACCTTTCCATCCTTTTTCAACAGTAATAATTGGAATACGTATTGAAGCACCTCTATCAGAAACTCCGTAGCTAAAATCTTTAACGTGTGCTGTTTCATGTAAACCAGTTAAACGCTCATCATTGTATGCTCCGTAAACACCAATGTGTTCGTCAGTTACAGGTCTAAAAGCTTCACATATTTTATTGTAAATTTCTTCAGATCCACAAGTTCTTAAAATAGTGTTAGAAAAGTTTGCGTGCATACCAGAACCATTCCAATCACCTTTAACAGGTTTTGGGTGTAATTCAATATAGTAATTGTATTTTTCTGATAATCTGTTTAATAAATAGCGTGCAATCCATATTTCATCACCTGCAGTTTTTGCGCTTTGTGCAAAACATTGAAATTCCCATTGTCCGGGAGCAACTTCTTGGTTAATTCCTTCAAAGTTAAGGCCAGCGTCAATACAAAGGTCAGCATGTTCTTCAACAAAATCTCTTCCCCAAGTATATCTACCACCAACTGAACAGTAATATTTACCTTGTGGGCCAGGGAATCCTCCACGTGGAAATCCTAAAGGTAAATCAGTTTTTGAATCCATTAAAAAATATTCTTGTTCAAATCCAAACCAGAAATCATTATCATCATCGTCAATCGTAGCTCTGTGATTTGATTCGTGTGGTGTTCCGTCAGCATTTAAAACTTCACTCATTACCAAGTATCCATTTCTTCTTGAAGGATCTGGGTATATAGCTACCGGTTTTAATAAACAGTCAGAGTTTCCTCCTTCGGCTTGTTCTGTAGACGATCCGTCAAAAGACCAAACAGCACAATCTTCTAAATTACCGCTAAAATCATTTTCAACTTTTGTTTTACTTCTTAATTCTTGAGTTGGTTGATGTCCGTCTAACCAAATGTACTCCAATTTTGATTTACTCATGCTAAGTTATTTTTTAATTCAATACAAAAAATTCTGAACAAAAATAGATATTTATAAAATACAATAAAAATATAAGGGGTAAAAAAGTGTAAAATGATATAATTTTTATAGATACCCTATTTTTTTACGGGGTTATCAAATAAAAATTAAAAAAAATATGTAAAAATGACAAATAAAATATTTTAAATTTTGTGTATATTCGTTATATATTAAAAAAAAGAGAATGGCAATACTAAGATTTAAGGCAATTCAAACAGCACATGATAGAAAACCTATTGAAGTAAGTGAAATTTCAAAAAGGTCAGAAATATTTGGTAAAAATGTATTTAGTGAAAATGCAATGCGACAATATTTAACTAAAGATGCTTTTAATGGAGTGATGAGTGCTATTGACCATGGTACTAAAATTGATCGTAAAATTGCTGATCAAGTAGCCTCGTCAATGAAAGAATGGGCATTATCTAAAGGTGTTACGCATTATACGCATTGGTTTCAGCCGTTAACTGGCGCAACAGCTGAAAAGCATGATGCATTTTTTGAAACTATTGATGGAGCAATGGCAATTGAAAAATTTGGAGGAAGCCAATTAGTTCAACAAGAGCCAGATGCTTCTAGTTTTCCAAGTGGCGGAATTAGAAATACATTTGAAGCTCGTGGTTATACAGCTTGGGATCCTACCTCACCAGCTTTTATATATGGTACAACTTTAAGTATACCAACAATATTTGTAGCCTATACTGGCGAAGCATTAGATAATAAAACACCTTTATTAAGAGCACTTCATGCGGTTGATGATGCAGCAACAGCTGTTTGTAAATATTTTGATAAGAATGTTAAAAAAGTTACCTCATCATTAGGGTGGGAGCAAGAATATTTTTTAATTGATAAAGCTCTGGCTGATAGTAGACCAGATATTACATTAACAGGAAGAACATTGTTAGGTCATTCTTCAGCAAAGGGGCAACAATTGGATGATCATTATTTTGGTTCAATCCCAACTAGGGCTTTAAATTTTATGAGAGATTTAGAAACGGAGTGTATATTATTAGGTATTCCTGTAAAAACACGTCATAATGAAGTAGCTCCTAATCAGTTTGAATTAGCACCTATATATGAAGAGTGTAACTTAGCCGTTGATCATAATTCGTTGTTAATGGATATGATGAGAAAGATTGCAGATAGACATCATTTTAGGGTATTGTTGCACGAAAAACCATTTGAAGGTGTAAATGGATCGGGGAAACATAATAATTGGTCACTTTCAACTAACACAGGTGTAAATTTATTAGGACCAGGGAAAACCCCAATGAGTAATCTTCAGTTTCTAACGTTTTTTATTAATACAATAAAAGCGGTTAACGATAACGAAGAATTGTTAAGAGCTGTAATAGCATCTGCAAGCAATGATCATAGACTTGGGGCAAATGAAGCGCCCCCAGCCATAATTTCAATTTTTATAGGTGCTCAATTAACCAAAGTATTAGAGGAGCTTGAAGGTGTAACAGCTGGGAAACTTTCTCCACAAGAAAAAACAGACCTTAAATTAAATGTAGTTGGTAAAATACCTGACGTTTTATTAGATAATACTGATAGAAACAGAACATCACCTTTTGCATTTACAGGAAATAAATTTGAGTTTAGAGCGGTTGGATCAACAGCTAATTGTGCAAAGCCAATGAAAGTGTTAAATACAATTGTTGCAAAGCAATTAAAGGATTTTAAGATTGAAGTTGACGCACTAATAGATCACAAAGATTTAAAGAAAGATGAGGCTATATTTAATGTATTAAGAGAGTATATTAAAGCCTCAAAAAATATACTTTTTGAAGGTAATGGTTATGGCTTAGCATGGGAAAAGGAGGCTGAAAAGAGAGGATTAAGCAATAATAAAACAACACCAGAAGCATTAAAGGCTAAAATTTCTGAAAAATCAATTTCACTGTTTGAAGAAATGAATGTAATGAGTAGAATAGAAACGGTAGCACGTTATGAAGTTGAAATGGAAGAATACATGATGCGTATTCAAATTGAAGGACGTGTGTTAGGTGATATTGCAAGAAACCATGTTGTTCCAACAGCAGTTCGTTATCAAAATTTGTTAATTAAGAATGTTACGGGTTTAAAAGAAATATTTGGAAAAGATTTTGAAAAGCATGCTGAAGAACAAATACAATTAATAAAAACAATTTCAGGGCATATTGAAGGAATTCATTCAAAAATAGATAAAATGATAAATGCTCGTAAAAAAGCAAATAAAATTGAAAATGTTGAAGCTATGGCTGAAGCCTATTGTTTTAAGGTGAAACCATTTTTTGAAGAGATAAGATATCATTGTGATAAATTAGAACTAATGATTGACGATGAGCTTTGGCCTTTAACTAAGTACAGAGAGCTACTGTTTACTAGGTAAAAGCATTATTTTCGCATATTAATACCAGAGAAATCCTGTTTTTTACAGGATTTTTTTATTTTTTTACCATTTGTAAGGTAAAATTAACGGTTTGCATATTTAAATATCTAAAATTTTGACAACTTGATATATATCTATACTTTAGACCTAGAATTATAAACGTAAATTAAAGTTTGTAATTTAAAATAGCTATATCCCCACACCCCACAAATTAAACCTCAATAAAGTGGATACCTATTGTATAAGTTATAAAACTTAATTAAATATATATGTTAGACACGTATATTCATTAATGTTTGCGAATTTATATTAATTTTTATTTACTAATGTTTAAAAATGTTTAAAAATCTTTAAATTTAAAATTATGAAAAAACAATTATTAAGTTTAGCAGTATTGTTGATGGGTTCATCAATAGTAGTTGCACAGGTAAACACCAGTGATGTAAACTCAAATGGTGTAGGAAATACAGCTGTTGTATTACAAGTAGGTGGTGGTAATGACTCTGACATTGATCAAGATGGTTCAATGAATCTTTTAGGAGGTGTAGGTAACTGGGCTGATGTTGATCAAGATGGGTTTGACAATGCTGCAGTTATTGACCAACAAGGTAATTATAATAGAGCGTATGCAGTTCAAGTTGGAAATGATAATTATTCTAACCAATCACAAGGTGTGGGCTGGGCAGAAAATAATTCTCAATCTTTATACCAAGAAGGTAATGATAATAAGTCTTATCAATTACAACGTTGGGATAATAATACAGGTATTGTAATACAAGTTGGAGATGGTAATTATTCTGATCAAGAGCAACGTACTTTATCAAATGGAGCTATGGGTAACTATGGATATGTTGAGCAGAATGGGGATAGAAATTATGCATATCAAACTCAACTAGGATCTAATAACCGAGCTGAAGCATATCAAACAAAGTTTGATAACTTCTCAGATCAGTATCAAGAAGGTAATGGGAATAAGGCTTATGTAAAGCAATGGGGTAGAAATAATAGAGCTTATGAATATCAATATGGAAATGATAATGATTCTTATACTAGAAATCATGGTAAGTCTAACATCAGTGGGACTTTACAAATAGGTAATGGAAATACTGCAGACACTAGACAGTTTGGAGAAGGTAATAAGAGCGGAACTTTACAAGTACTTGAAGGAAACAATTCAAAAACTTTCCAAAATGGGGACTATAACTTATCTTTGACTGGTCAATTTGGTTTTTATAATACATCAAAAACAAAGCAAACAGGAGGAGATTGGAATAGAAGTGGTACTTTACAAGTTGGATTTGATAATGTTGCAAACACTACACAATTTGGTTCATCAAACTTATCATTAACAGGACAATTTGGAAATGGACATATGAGTAATGTTTCCCAATCAGGAAATTCAAATGCATCATTTGTACTTCAAACTAACTAATTTTTTATATTTAAAAATATATTAAAATTAATAATAATAATAAAAGGGAGGGTAAATCCCTCCTTTTTTTATAAATTTGAAACTAATGATGAAAGCGTCCCATTATATATTAGTTCTATTTTTATCGCTAATGAGTGTTTCTTTTTTGGAAATAAAAGCACAGCAAGTAGATGAAGATGCCCAAATAATTGAGAAATATTTTAAAAATTTAAACTCAGAACAGCTATTAAATGACCTAGTAAATTTTAATAATGAGGTTAATAATACGTTAAACGTATTTAATACTTCAAAATTAAGTGTGCTACAAAATGGTGACTATAACTTAATTCATGTTAAATCATCCATAAATAAGTTAAGTATTGGCCAGGTTGGAGATTATAATAGTTACGAGTTTTTGAGTTATTTTAGTAGAGATGATTTAAATTTGGAAGTTCAACAACTAGGTAGTAATAATTCAATTCAGATTTTAGGAGAAAATTCATTGATAAATAACATGAAAATTATCCAAAAATCAAATTATAAAAATATTACTATCACAAATTACTAATTATAGTATTGAAAAAACTATTAGTAAAAATATTCGTATTGTCCCTATTTCTATTCATTAGAAATTCAGCTTTCTCACAAGAAAGCGTGCAAGCTAGGATTGTAACAAAAAAAACAGATAATTTAGTTGATATTAACGGATTTGCACAAAATAATGATGCAACCTATAAAGATGGTTATACATTTTTATTATTTTCATTAAAAAAAGGCAAAGAAGGTAATTATTCTAAAAATGTACAATCCGGAGAATTTTCTTTGGAACCTACAGCTGAAAAAAAGTTAGCAACATTAAAAATTAATGTACAAGAAGGAGAAGAATGTAAAGTCTTTTTTTTTATTAGAAAAGACGATAAGTTAGTTTCAAAAGATTCATTAATAGTTTATGGTGCTGAAAAATTAGAGGCTGAAAAAGTAGTTTCTGAGACCGATATTGAAATTAAGGGTTTGGTAATTGAAGATGTTAAAACAAAGTTGGGTAAAGATTTTTATGATTTTTTTTATCAAAAATATATGACATCAGGGTTGCAATATCCATTTATAATTAACATTACTGAAAAACCAAGTATAGGTAGAGGGAGTAAAGTGTCAATTATAATTGATGATAGAACTGTATTTGAATTTATGACTAGACCGAATGATGAGTATATACAATCTGCTGTTAACTTGGCGTTGCGGAATATTTATAATTATTCAACACAAAGAAAATTATTATATAAAAACAAAAAAATTTAAAATCTTTTAATATATTGTGATATGATAAAAGTAAAAACATTACTGTTATTAGCTATGCTAAGCATCATACCTTTTGCTATGCAATCTCAACAAATTGTTTACAAACCAATTAATCCTGCATTTGGAGGGGATACGTTCAATTACCAATGGTTGTTAAGTTCGGCAGAAGCTCAAAATAAATTTAAAGAAGATACGGGTTTAGGGTTTGAACAACAAACCGAATTAGAAAGGTTTACAGAGACATTGAATAGACAATTGTTAAACTCTTTATCTCAAGACCTCTTTGCACAAGAATTTGGTGATAGTGCTTTGACTGAAGGAACGTATGTTTTTGGTAGTTTAGTTGTAGATATTTCACCTACAACAGGAGGTTTATTAATTAATGTATTGGATACTCAAACAGGTGATCAAACTCAAATTATTATCCCAAATTAAATAAAATATGAAAAAGATTAAGAATTGTGTACTACTGTCACTATTTTTAGTATTAACAGGTTGTGGAGCTTTTTTTAATCAACCATTAGAAATAAATAAAGCACGTTTAGGAGAAAATACAACTAAAAATAAAATTATAGACAGTATATTACCTATCACTCCAATAGTAGTTGGGGTTTATAAATTTAGAGATCAAACAGGTCAATATAAATTAGTAGAAAATGGTGCAAGTTGGAGCACTGCCGTTACTCAAGGAGGAACTTCAATATTATTAAAATCATTAGAAGACTCTAAATGGTTTACTCCAATTGAAAGAGAGAATGTTAGTAATTTATTAAATGAGAGGCAAATTATTCGTTCTACGAGACAAGAATATGCTAAAAATAAAAGCAAAGAACAAATAACATCTATACCTCCATTGTTATTTGCTGGAATTTTGTTAGAAGGTGGAGTTGTGTCTTATGATACAAATATTATTACAGGAGGATCAGGAGCAAGATATTTTGGGGCAGGTGGTTCTGTTAAATATAGACAAGATAGGATTACAATTTATTTAAGAGCAGTCTCAACATCCAATGGGAAAATATTAAAAACGGTATATATTTCTAAGACAATATTGTCACAAGGTATTTCAGCTAATTTATTTAGATATGTTAATTTAAAGCGATTATTGGAAGTTGAAACAGGTGTGACAAGAAATGAACCTACACAGTTAGCCGTTAAAGAAGCTATTGATAAAGCAGTTGAAACACTAATTATTGAAGGTGTTATTGATGGTCTTTGGAAACCTCAAGGAGGGCAAGCGGATATTGATGCAATAAAAGCAAGATATATTAAAGAAAAACAAGAAGCTGCATCAACAGCTTTGTTAGATAGAAAATTTGAAGATAGAAGAGGTAAAGGTTCCGTAGGGGTATCCTCTGGAATTACTCAAATGGCAGGAGACTATTCAAATTCTAAAAGTCATTTGACAAGTAATGTTGATTTTAAATTATTTTTAAATAATTCAAAATTAAATTTAAACTTTGGATTGGGGTATTTTCAATTAGAAAATGAAGGAGCATTTAAAAATGATTTTATATCTTTTGATTTAAGTTTGCAATATAATATATTACCTTACGACAACCTATCACCTTTTATGTATGCAGGTATTGGAACAATATCAGATGTTGAGATAGAAAACCCCTTTGTTAAATTTCAATATGGTGTTGGTCTTGAATATTTACCTATAAATAATTTGGGGATAAAAGTTTTTGGAGAACAAAACCTTTTATTAGAAGACACTTTAGATGGCCTTGTACAAGGGAAAAGAGATGATTATTATTGGAGAGTAGGGATAGGTTTAAATTTTTATATAGGAAAACCTTACAATAAAGCAAAATCATTAATTTTTGAATAATAAAAAAAACAGAAATGAAAAAAATAGTTAATCTACTAATTTTAGTAACTCTCAGTTTATTCATAAATTGTGGAGAGGATACCGTAGACTTGATTGGGTTAGGAACCATAACAGGTAGGGTTGTTGAAGCAAATAGCTTTGATCCAATAGAAAATACAAAAGTCACAATTAGTCCTTCAAATAATACTGTATTTTCAGATGCTAATGGGGATTTTATATTTGAAAATATTGAAGCTGGAGAGTATTCAGTAAATGCTACAAAAGAAGGCTATTTGACTAGTTTTGAATCAGCTACAGTAACCGCTGACATAGATGTAAATGTAATTTTTGAAATGGATGATGAAACTGTTTTAAATAGACCGCCTTCAACACCAGAATTAGTTACCCCAACAGACGGTATTGAAGAGCAAGAGCTTTCAGTAGAACTAATATGGACTTCTAAAGATCCTGATGATGATGTAATTTCATATAGGCTTGAACTAAGAAACGATGAAAACAATGACCTAATTGAAATTGAAAGTATTGTAGATACAACGTATGTGATTTCAGATTTGAAATATGGCATAAAATATTTCTGGCAAATTGCAGCAACAGATGATATAAATCCTGAAGTTTTGAGTTCAGTTAGTACTTTTAAAACAAAAACGAACCCTAATAATAGGTACTTCTTCGTTAATAAAAGTACAAACAATAACAATGTAATTTATTCAGGAAATTATAATGAAACGGATATTTCACCTGAAAATGAAGTGAAACTAACTTCAGAAGACCAAAATAGTTGGAGGCCAAGAAAAAATCAGGCGTCAAGTTTAATAGCTTTTTTAAGAACAATTAATAATGAAACTCACTTATTTACAATGAATCAAGATGGTTCAGACATTCATCAAGTTACTTCTGCAGTTTCTGTAGCTGGGAATAATTTAAATGAAATTGAGTTTTCATGGGCGTCAAATGGTGATAGATTATTATATTCACATTACGATAAGTTATATGTAATAAATAAAGATGGTAGTGGATTGCAGTTAATTTATCAAACTTCAGATGGAAGTTATATTACAGAGTGTGATTGGAGTAATGACGAAAGTATAATTGCACTTAAAACAAATGATATTACAGGTTATAATATAGCCATATACACAATTAATATGTCTGGAGAAATTTTAACAACTGTTTTAACAGGTGTAAATGGTGCTGCAGGAGGACTAAATATTTCAATAGATAATAAATTATTATTATACACCTATGATGTTTCGGGATTTGAAAGCTCAAGTAATAGACAATTGGAAACTGATATTTTTGTTTATAATTTCACGACATTAATAGCTACAAATATTTCAGTAGGAAAAGAGCCAGGAACTTTAGACCTTGATCCAAGGTTTTCACCAAATGAAGCTGATGTAATATTTGTAAATACTTCAAATGATGGTATTTCAACAAATATAATTCATAAAATGGATGCTAAAGTAGACAATGAAAGAATTCAATTATTTCTTAATGCAACAATGCCAGATTGGGAATAATTTTATAGAATAATAAAAAAAACCGAATGAGATATCATTCGGTTTTTTTATGTCAACTATTTAAAAAAGAAAAATTACTTTTGCATTACAACATAACTAAGTATTAATGAGTTCAGAAATAAGTAAAAGATATAGCGAAAGAGGCGTTTCAGCTTCAAAAGAGGATGTTCATAATGCTATTAAAAATGTGGATAAGGGATTGTTCCCAAAAGCATTTTGTAAAATCGTACCCGATTATTTGACAAATGATGATAATTATTGCTTAATAATGCACGCAGATGGAGCAGGTACAAAATCCTCCTTAGCTTATATGTATTGGAAAGAAACGGGAGATGTTTCTGTATGGAAAGGAATAGCACAAGATGCCTTAATTATGAATATTGACGATTTAATTTGTGTTGGAGCTACTGATAACATTTTATTATCATCAACCATTGGACGAAATAAAAATTTAATTACAGGTGAAGTACTTTCGCAAATAATTAATGGTACTGAAGAATTATTGCAAGATTTAAAAGAGTTTGGTGTAAAGATTCATTCTACAGGAGGTGAAACTGCAGATGTTGGCGATTTGGTTAGAACGATAATAGTAGATTCTACAGTAACTGCAAGAATGAAAAGAGATGATGTTATTGATAATGCTAACATAAAACCTGGAGATGTAATTGTTGGTTTAGCCTCTTTTGGGCAAGCAACCTATGAAAAAGAATACAATGGAGGAATGGGGTCTAATGGGCTAACATCTGCACGTCATGATGTATTCCATAAATATTTGGCTTCAACATATCCTGAAAGTTTTGATTCAGCAGTACCTGAGAATTTAGTATATTCTGGAAATGTTAAATTGACTGATGAGGTTGAAAACTCTCCTATAAATGCGGGTAAATTAGTGTTGTCGCCAACAAGAACATATGCGCCAATTATTAAAGAAATTTTGAAGGAATACACATCAAAAGATATTCATGGAATGGTGCATTGTAGTGGAGGGGCACAAACAAAAATTCTTCATTTTATAGATAATTTACATATTATAAAAGACAATATGTTTACAATTCCACCATTATTTAAATTAATTCAAGGGCAATCTAAAACTGACTGGAAAGAAATGTATCAGGTGTTTAATTGTGGACATAGAATGGAATTATATGTCTCTCCAGAAATTGCAGACGATATTATTAAAATTTCAAAAAGCTTTAATGTTGATGCTCAAATTATTGGTAGGGTAGAAGCTTCAGAAGTAAAAAAGCTAACTATAAAAAGTGAGTTTGGCGAGTTTGTTTATTAAAAATTATATCGTTTTAAATTTGTAAATTTGCAATCCAATTAAAAGAAGAAGATGTTAGATAAGTTAAGAATAGTAAAACAACGTTTTGATGAAGTATCTGATTTAATTATCCAGCCAGATATTATTTCAGACCAAAAACGCTATATAAAAATTAATAAAGAATATAAAGATTTAAGCGTAGTAATGAAAATTGCTGAAGAGTATGAATTGTTATTAAATAATATTGAAGAAGCAAAAGAAATTATTGCTGACGGATCTGATGAAGAGATGACTGAAATGGCAAAAATGGAATTGGAAGACGCTACAAATCTTTTACCAAAGTTAGAAGATGACATTAAGTTTATGCTAATTCCAAAAGATCCTGAAGATGCTAAAAATGTTATTGTTGAAATAAGAGCAGGTACAGGAGGAGATGAAGCAAGTATTTTTGCTGGTGATTTGTATAGAATGTACACAAAATATTGTTCTGATAGAAAATGGAAGGTTGAAATAGAAGATATTAGTGAAGGAACTTCAGGCGGTTTTAAAGAAATAATATTTAGTATTACAGGTACAGATGTTTATGGAGATATGAAGTTTGAATCGGGTGTGCATCGTGTACAACGTGTTCCGCAAACTGAAACTCAAGGGCGTGTACACACATCAGCTGCTACCGTAATGGTATTACCTGAAGCTGAAGAGTTTGATATTGATTTAAAAACAAGTGATATTCGTGTAGATTATTTTTGTTCTTCAGGACCAGGAGGTCAATCTGTAAATACTACCTATTCTGCAGTGCGTTTAACACACGTTCCATCCGGATTGGTTGCTCAATGTCAAGATCAAAAATCACAACATAAAAACAAAGAAAAAGCAATGAAAGTGTTGCGTTCTCGTTTATATGAGCAAGAGTTAGAGAAAAAATTGGCAGCAGATTCAGCAAAAAGAAACTCATTAGTTGCAAGTGGTGACCGTTCAGCAAAAATTAGAACGTATAATTATCCACAGGGTCGTGTTACTGAACATAGAATTGGATTAACGTTATATGATTTGTCAAATGTAATTAATGGAGATATTCATAAAATTATTGATGAACTTAAACTAGCAGAGAATACAGAAAAGTTAAAAGAATTAGGAGAAGTACTATAATATCCTTTTAAAATAATTGGAAAGCAAGAATGTAACGTTCTTGCTTTTTTGTTTATAAATCACTTAGGTAGCAGCTTTAGAATAAAACTTTCCATGTATATTTGCGGCTTTCAAAAAATAGAATAATGATTACAGTTAATGATATTTCAGTGCAATTTGGAGGAACAACATTGTTTGATAATGTTTCATTTGCAATTAATGAAAATGATAAAATTGCCTTAATGGGTAAAAACGGTGCAGGAAAATCTACACTGTTAAAAATAATAGCGGGTGTTAAAAAACCTTCTTCAGGAAATGTTTCAGTGCCTAGAGAAGCAAAAATTGCTTATTTGCCTCAACATTTATTAGCAAAAGATAATACAACCGTGTTTGAAGAAACTTCTAAAGCATTTGCTGAAGTTTTTAAAATGAAAGCTGAAATTGATGAAATAAACGAAGCACTAACAGTTCGTACGGATTATGAAAGTGATGAATATATGAAGTTGATTGAACGTGTTTCTGAATTAAGTGAAGCGTTTTATTCAATTGAAGAAATAAATTATGAAGCTGAAGTAGAAATTGTTTTAAAAGGACTTGGCTTTGAACGTAAAGATTTTACACGTTTAACTTCTGAATTTTCTGGTGGTTGGCGTGTGCGAATTGAATTGGCTAAAATTTTATTGCAAAAACCCGATCTAATTTTATTAGATGAGCCAACAAATCATATAGATATTGAAAGTGTACAGTGGTTGGAGAATTTTTTAATAAATTCAGCAAAAGCTGTTATTGTTATTTCTCATGATAGAGCATTTGTAGATACTATTACAAATAGAACTATTGAAGTAACAATGGGAAGAATTTACGATTATAAGGCTACATATTCTCATTATTTAGAATTGCGAAAAGATCGTAGAGTACATCAGCAAAAAGCATATGACGAGCAACAAAAAATGATTGCAGAAAACACGGAGTTTATTGAGCGATTTAGAGGGACATATTCTAAAACAAATCAAGTACAGTCGCGAGTTAAAATGTTAGAAAAGTTAAAGCTTATTGAAGTTGATGAAATTGATAATTTGGCATTACGTTTAAAATTCCCTTCATCTCCAAGAAGTGGTCAATATCCTGTAGTTATTAATGATTT
>CAYPNJ010000046.1:0-15780 GCA_964412305.1 uncultured Lutibacter sp.
ATGTAGCTGCTTAAATCTCGCAATTAATTGTCCACTTTTTTGTTGCAAGTCCAAGACGGTGATTTTTACCTGAGTGGAGAAAAATTGAAAGATTAAAACGTTGTACAACAATGCGCATAAAAAATTATATTTTTAAAAAAATAGAAATCTATGGAAAAGTTCAACTTCATTATTACAATTCGCCTACTTGTAAAATCTTAATAAGTTTCAAGTTGGCTTTGTTCTTGTAATTTATTCATTAAATTTACATAATTTCTCATAACCAAAATCGTTGAAATAAAATAAATAAACTAAAAAATAGATAATATCATGGCAAAAGGTAAAGACTCAAGAAAAAACGTAAAAAAAGAAGCTGCTAAAACACCAAAAGAAAAAAAAGCAGAAAAGAGACTAAAAAAAGCTAGAAAAGAATAGTTGCAACAAAACTAAAAACATAATTTTAACTATAACTGTATTTCAGGACAAGATAGCAGATAAATAAAAAGTTATGGTGAAACGTCTAATACTTATAGCAATTGTAACTATTTCAATAAGCTGTACAAAAACCAATAATAATTTGGTGAAGTATACTTTCACATATAAATCTACTACTGCAAAAGAAGTTTCCATTGCTGCAAGTTTTAATAATTGGTCGGCTGAAGCTAATCCATTAACTAACAATGGAAATGGTGAATGGAAAATCGCGGTTGAATTACAGCCCAATTATTATCAATACAAAATAGTGGCAGATGGCAATTGGATTCCTGATCCCAAAAATGAATGGAAAATAAATGATGGTGGTGATAATTTTAATTCCATTGTTAAAATTGGAAATCCGGCAACACCAAAACGTAAACAAAACAATCAACCATTTCCAAAAGAATTATTACCCGAACCTGTTTTACAAAATAATGAAAAATATGTTGAGCTCTATTACGCAGCTTGGCAAATGGCCTGGAATAAAATACAACAAGGTACCACTGAGAATGGCTTTGAACCATTGTATATGGACGAAGGTTTTAACGAATTAATTTATCAGTGGGATTTATGTTTCATCACTAGTTTTGCAATTTATGGTAGAAATGTATTTCCTGTAATGCCATCACTTGATAACTTTTATAATAAACAACGTAAAGATGGATACATTCAGCGTGTTTACTGGGAGACAAATGGAAAAATAGCAAACGAACCAACAGTTGATGAGCCAATGGTCAATCCTCCTCTATTTGCATGGGTTGAATGGAGGTATTATCAAATATCTGGAGATAGTTCCCGTTTTACGAAAGTATTACCGGTATTGACAAAATATTTTGAATGGATAGAAAAAAATTGTAGAACTGAAAAAGGGAAAGATTTATTTTATATTACTCAATTGGGAAGCGGTATGGATAATACACCCAGAAAAAATGTTGGAAAATCTGCATGGATAGATTACTCATCTCAGCAGGCACTTGCTGCACTATATATTTCTAAAATTGCAAAAGTGCAGAACAATACCAAAACTCAAGAAGTATATTCTAAAAAACATACCGAAATAAAAACTCAAATCAACAATTTGCTATGGAACAACAACACTAAGTTTTATTATGATCTTACAGAAAGTGATACATTAAGTTCTACAATGCATATAGGTGCATTTTGGACCTTATTATCTGAAGTTTGTCCAAATGAGAACCTCTCGTATATGACCTCACACCTTAAGAACCCTGATGAGTTCTGGCGACCTCATTTAGTTCCTACTCTTGCAGCCAATCAACCAAAATTTGATGAAAAAGGTCACTACTGGCTTGGCAGTGTTTGGGCACCAACAAACTATATGGTTATTAAAGGACTCATGGTTAATAATGAATTTGCTCTTGCTGACAGTATTGCTTTCAACCATTTAAAAAATATTTCAGATATTTATTTTAACTTCAAACCAGAAACTGAAAAAATCGCCTTCAATGAACGTTTTAATGATAATTACAAAACACTTTGGGAATGCTATTCTTCTGAGATAAACGAACCTGCAACACGTTGGGATAATACCTTTTACTCACGCCAAGATTTTGTAGGCTGGACTGGCTTAGCTCCTATTTCATTACTAATAGAAAATATTTTAGGTTTTGATATTGTGGGAAAGGACAATCTAATAAATTGGAATATCAAACGAACAGACAAACATGGAATAAAAAACATACAACTTGGCAATCAGAAAGTAACACTTATTTGCGAAATAATTAATAGCAAACCAAGAATATCTATCAAATGTGAAGAACCATTCAAATTGAAGATTACGATTAAAGATAAAGACTATTTTTACGATATTACAAAGAAAGAAACTGAGATAAATGATTTAATATAAAAATGCCAGAAAACAATAATGATTAAAGAAATTCAATAAACATCGAAACGAAACAACATTGGAAAATTACGATTTCCAAATAGTAACTTTTCTTGTACCAAACCATCTATAATTAAAAAAAATGAAAATAAAAATATTAATTTTTGGTCTTTTACTTTTAAGCTCTAACCCAACAGTTTCTAAAACTGAAAACAAACCTCAAGACAAAATCCAAAATATAGAACCCGACTATGAAGTAGCAATTATGTTCATTAATGACTACATCGCCTTTTGTAATGTCAGAAATTCAAGCATTAGTCGCATTGAGTGGATAGAAAACAGAACAGACGTTACCACTGAATTCAAAACAGAGTTAAAAAAAATCACAGAAAAAGCAGAAAAAGAGTATCCTGAATTCGGACTTGATTTCGACCCAATAATTGATGCTCAGGATCACCCGAAAAAATTTAAAATTGATAATAAAGATTCTAAATACCTGATTGTAAAAGGAACTGATTGGTCATCTTTTCGTGTGATTTTAAAATTGAAATTTGACCTTAATAAATGGCTTGTAGATGGTTCTGGAGTAATTAACATACCAAAAGATAAACAATTAAACAGATAAAAACTGTACGCAACAACTGGTATAATTCATTGCTAGGTTTGGTAACAGTTCCAAAAACATCTATAAAAAATGAGATCGAGTAAATTATTTTTTGTACTGTTATTCATTTATAGTTCCACTTCATTTGCACAAACTGAAATCATAGAGCTTGATTTATGGAGATTTTCTAAAGGTGAAAATATAGAAGCTTTACAAATTGATTTTGATGATTCTGATTGGAATTCAGTCAAACCCCCCATGATTGGGCAATTTATGGCCCTTTCGATAAGGAAGTTGATAAACAAAATATAATTTTAGAATGATGAATATAAAAATACGATTTGCTCACAAATTTGATTTGCCTTTTATTGTTGAGATATACAACCAAAGTATTAGATCTTACAATGCAACTGGTGATTTAACTGAATTTTCTATTGAAGATCGGTTGGGTTGGTTTAATAAATTTGATGCTGGAAAGTATCCTATTTACATTGCTGAAGTTAATAATGAAATAGTAGGCTATTGCACAATATCACCATATAGGCAAGGAAGAGAGGCTATGTCTTCAGTAGCAGAAATAAGCTATTATATAGATTATTCTTATCATAATAAAGGTGTAGGTTCTAAGATTTTAGAATTTGTAATTACAGATTGTAATAGAATAGGAAAAGAAAATTTAATTGCAATTCTTTTAGATATTAACAAAAAAAGTATTGGCATTCTTGAAAAATTCAACTTCAAAAAATGGGGGCATTTTCCAAATATCATAAATATGAATAAAAATAAATGTGGGCACTTAATATATGGGTTAAAAATAAACCCTTAATATTTTTTAAACTTATATAAATAACAAAACTTGATAATATTCCAATGAATTATTAAAACAATTTGGGTTTTAATGCAAAGTGTTTTTATGTTATATATAGTTCAAATAAATATTCGTTTTAGGAAACAATATTACTACAAATTCTAGTTATGAATGGTGATTTTTAAAAAATGAGACGGTAAAATTCAAAACAAATAACACTTAAATACTTCAATTTTAGCTTTTTAAAATAATTTTGAATTTACAAATAAAAAGACTATATTTGCACCTAATATAATTTTTAATATCAATATAATGAGTAAAGGAACAGTTAAATTCTTCAACGAAACTAAAGGATTTGGATTCATCAGTGAAGAAGGTTCAAACAAAGAACATTTTGTACACATTTCTGGTTTAATCGACGAAATTCGTGAAGGTGATGAAGTAGAATTCGAATTAACAGAAGGTAAAAAAGGCTTGAATGCAGTAAATGTAAAAGTAATTTAATATATACTATTACCTTTTTTCAATCTAGAAGCTTATCAAAATTTTGATAAGCTTTTTTTTTGGTCAAAACTCTTCAGGTTTAAATAAAAATTGAAACAATACTAGTATCTTTACAACTACCATAACTTCTATTTAAATGAAAATTCTAGCAAAGCACACTTTATTATTATTTTTAGTAGTTATCGCTACTAATTGTACAACTATTCAAACAACTAAAATTATATCCTATAATATTAGATATGATAATGATTGGGATACAGAAAATAGTTGGAAAGATAGAAGGTCAAAAATTGTTTCACTTCTAAAAGGTGAAAATCCTGCTATTTTTGGTGTTCAAGAAGGGTTAATAAATCAAGTGAGTTATATTGATAGCTCTTTTTCCGAATATAAGTATATAGGTATTGGAAGAGATGGTGAAGATAGAGGTGAGTTTTCTCCTATCTTTTATGACAGTTCAAAATTTACATTATTAAAAAGTAATACTTTTTGGCTCTCAGAAACTCCAGACAGTATTTCAATTGGCTGGGATGCAATGCTAAATAGAATTTGTACATACGGACTATTTGAAAACAAAATAACAAGTGAAAAATTGTGGATTCTCAATACTCATTTTGATCATAAAGGAGAATTAGCTAGAAAAAATGCTGCAAAACTAATTTTAAAAAAAATACAACAAATAAATTCTGCTAATTATCCGCTAGTACTTATGGGAGATTTTAATTTAACTCCTGAAGAAAATCCAATTCAAACTCTAAAAACAGCATTAGATGATGCCATAAAAATTTCAAAAACTACTTTGGAAGGACCAACAGGAACCTTCAATGGGTTTAACAATAAAGAGAAAGTAACTACAAAAATTGATTATTTTTTCACTAAAAATTTAACGGTACAAACATATACACACATTAACGATAGATTAGATAATAGTAAGCATATTTCTGATCATTTACCAATTATGATTACTATTAATCAGTAACTTCAATAGTTAATTCGTCATACGCTAAAAACACATTTTTAGGTAGTGTTTTTTCAACTTCGGAATGAAATCCTAAATGATGACTTATATGAGTTAAATACGTTTTTTTTGGCTTTAATTCATTAATAAGTTCTAGCGCTTCTTCAAGGTTCAAATGAGAATGATGCCACTTATGCCGTACTGCGTTGATAATAAGTATGTCTAAATTTTTTAATTTTAATTTTTCGATTTCAGAGATTGTTTTAACATCTGTTAAATATGCTATGTTCTGAAATCTGAAACCAAAAATATCAAGTTTACCGTGTTGAACTTCAATAGGTATAATTTCTAGTCCATGAATATTGAAAGGAACATTTTGAATTTCAATTTGCTGAACACTTGGCGCTCCAGGGTACTTATTTTCATCATTAAAAATATAATCAAACCTATTAGTTAAATTGTCTAAAACCCTTTTTTGAGCATAAATTGGCACAGCGCCTAATTGAAAACTAAAAGGGCGTAAATCATCTAAACCAGCTACGTGGTCAGAGTGCTCGTGTGTAAACAAAACCCCGTTTATGCTATTGACATTTGCACGCAACATTTGATATCTAAAATCTGGTCCGCAATCAACAACGTACCTGCAACCCTCCCACTCTACTAATATTGAAACTCTCAATCGTTTATCTTTCTTATCATTTGAAAAACACACCGGATGGTTACAATTAATAACTGGTATACCTTGTGAAGTACCTGTACCTAAAAACGTAATTTTTATATTCATTTCATTGCAAAAAACAAATATAACTTTTTGGAGATAACTTTTGCCCTCAGCAATTTAAATAGTTTTGTTTTATACAAAAATTATTTAATAACCAATTTAAACATATGCTATAGGGTAAAATGTGAATAGCTTGTTGTATCAGCAAGTAAGTTAGTTTATCTAAATATTTGTAATAAATATTACATAAAACCACATTTTGTCAAGAATAGTATTGGTTATAAAAAAATGTGATTTTTATCAACATTTAGGGGTTAATATTTACTTATATTTACCTAATTATTTTTAGAAAAAATGAAAAAATACCAATCAGCTATAATTTATTTTTTAAATGTTATCACAATATATATAGTTTTAGGGCTTATTTTTTCAAATAATACCGTGAATTTTTATAAAACTAGCCTTTTAGCTAGTTTTCTTTTTTTTCTAACTTTTATGTTTTTTTCTCAAACTAATAATTTATATAATTTTTCACATAATAAAACCTTACATAAATGAAAATAGGCGTATTAAAGGAAACACAAAAAGGTGAAAAGCGAGTTGCTATTTCTCCAAATATTGCCAAACAACTTATTGGAAAAGGGTTTGAGGTTGTTGTTGAAGAAGATGCTGGTTCATCATCATCATTCAAAAACTCAAACTACGAAGCAATTGGTGCTAGAATTGAAAAAAGAGGCGTTGTTTTTAAAGAAGCTACAATTCTAGTTAAAATTAATCCTTTTGATGAGGAAGATTTAAAATTAGTTGACAAGAAACACATTTTAATGAGTCAATTATTTCATAAATCAAATTCAGAGCTTGTGGAAGCAATTGCAGCAACAGGTGCAACAGCATTTTCAATGGATGCGATGCCACGTATTTCTAGAGCTCAAGATATGGATGTTTTAAGTTCTCAAAGTAATTTAGCAGGTTACAAAGCTGTTATTTTAGGAGCTTATGAAATGACTAAAATTTTCCCTCTGATGATGACTGCTGCAGGTACAATTACACCTTCAAAAGTATTAATTTACGGTATTGGAGTTGCTGGTTTACAAGCAATTGCAACTGCAAAACGTTTAGGAGCTGTAGTAATGGCTACTGATATTAGAATGGAAACAAAAGAACAAGCCGAATCTTTAGGTGCTAAATTTATTTCTGTAGATAATACGGGTGAAGAGTCTGAAGGTGGTTACGCAAAAGAAGCCTCCGAAGATTATGCACGTAGACAAAAAGAAGCAGTTGACAAATCACTGTTTGACGCTGATTTAGTAATAACTACAGCAATGATACCAGGACGAAAATCTCCTGTATTAATTACTGAAGAGCAAGTTAAACAAATGAAAAATGGAGCTGTAATTATTGATTTAGCTGCTGCACAAGGAGGAAACTGTGAAGTTAGTAAAATGAATAAAACAGTAATAGCACATGGTGTAAAAGTAATTGGAACTACAATTTCTCCAGAAAGTGTATCAACTAACGCAAGTGATTTATACGCTAAAAACATGTTTAACTTCTTAATGCATTTAACTGAAGATAATAAGTTTAAATGGGAATTAGAAGAAGAAATAACAAACGGTACATTAATTGTGCAAGATGGTAAAATTAGAAAAAACTAAAACTGAATAGATATGAATGAATTATTAGAATTTATTAGTAATAATCTAGAATTAATATATATCCTAATTTTAGCGATATTTATTGGTGTAGAATTAATAAAAAATGTCCCATCAGTACTACATACTCCTCTAATGTCAGGCGCAAATGCTTTGAGTGGAGTTGTTATAGTTGGTGCGCTTTTAGTAATGCTACAAGCAGACCCAAATGATTACCTAGCATTAGGTTTAGGGTTTATTGCAGTAGTATTAGGAATTATAAATGTAGTTGGTGGTTTTGCCGTAACCGACCGTATGTTACAAATGTTTAAAAAGAAAAAATAATGAGTATAACATTAAGTATTATCTATTTAATTTCAACCGTAACATTTGTTATTGGTTTGAAAATGCTGGGACACCCAGAAACAGCTAAAAAAGGAAATATAATTTCTGCTGTTGGTATGATTGCAGCTATTATT
This sequence comes from uncultured Lutibacter sp., assembly GCA_964412305.1. Classification (GTDB taxonomy): domain Bacteria; phylum Bacteroidota; class Bacteroidia; order Flavobacteriales; family Flavobacteriaceae; genus Lutibacter. The sequence continues at coordinate 8,005 of CAYPNJ010000046.1, forward strand.
GGCACAATATTTTTACATGACTTTGAAGTGGCTTCAATAAATTATATTTTAATTGGTGCGGCTCTTTTTGTTGGATCATTAATAGGTTGGTTAATTGCAATGAAAGTTGAAATGACTAAAATGCCAGAATTGGTGTCGTTATTCAATGGTTTTGGAGGTGCAAGTGCTATGCTTATTGGACTGGTTGAATATGGAAACAATACTGGAGATGCAATGCAAACTTCAACAGTAATTGCCGCTATTATTATTGGTAGTATAACTTTTACAGGAAGCTTAGTAGCCTTTGGAAAATTAAATGGTTCTCTAAATGATGTTAGATTACCTAAATACAATCTAATCAACAATATACTAATTCTAGGACTTATCGCTTTTGGAGCTTATATTGTAATGATGGGTGCTGACAGTACACTGCTTATTTATGTTTTATTAGCAGTTTCATTAGTTTATGGGTTATTATTTGTGTTCCCTATTGGTGGTGCAGATATGCCTGTGGTAATTTCGCTTTTGAACTCTTTAACAGGTATAGCAGCTGCAATTACAGGTATTTTATACGGAAACATGGTAATGTTAGTTGGTGGTATTTTAGTTGGGTCAGCAGGGTTAATTTTAACTTTCATAATGTGTGATGCAATGAACCGTTCTCTTTCAAATGTAATATTTGGAGCATTTGGTGGTGATAGTGATGCAATTGCAGGAACAGCAGGAACTAGTGCATCAGGTGGAACTATTAAAAAAACGACTGCAAGTGATTCTGCTATATTATTAAATTATGCAAGCAAAGTAGTAATTGTACCGGGATATGGTTTAGCTGTAGCACAAGCTCAGCACGTTATCCACGAACTTGAATTATTATTAACTGAAAAAGGTATTGATGTATCATACGCCATTCATCCAGTTGCAGGTCGTATGCCAGGGCATATGAACGTTTTATTAGCAGAAAGTAATGTAGATTACGATAAACTAATTGAAATGGACGATATAAACCCTCAATTCCCTAACACAGATGTGGTATTAGTTGTTGGAGCAAATGATGTTGTAAATCCAGCAGCACACAACGATCCATCAAGTCCAATTTATGGAATGCCAATTTTAGATGTAGAAAATTCAAAACATATTATTGTTAATAAACGCACTATGAATGCAGGTTATGCAGGTATTCAAAATGAATTATTCTTCAATACAAAAACATCCATGTTATTTGGAGATGCAAAAAGTGCTCTAACTGAATTAGTTAGTGAACTTAAAAATATGTAACACATATTTAACTTTAAAAAAGGAGCATAGAAATTTAATTTCTATGCTCCTTTTTTTGTTAAAATTCTATTAACTATCAAATTTTAGTATTTTTGTTGAAACTAAAAAATCAACATGGCATTAAAATTAAAGGGTGATATTGAAATTAATGACATTGCTTCAAGTAAGGCAAAAGCCTTAAAAATTAATCTCAACAAATACATTTACGGAACATTTGCTGAAATTGGTGCTGGCCAGGAAACAGTACGTAATTTTTTTAGAGCTGGTGGTGCTTCAGGGACTATTGCAAAAGCGATGAGCGCCTATGACAAAAATTTTTCTGATGCCATTTATGGTATTGAAGAAGATGGGCGTTATGTAACTGAAGAGCGATTAAAAAAAATGTTACACCATGAAATTGAACTTACCGAGGATAGATTAAATAGGAAAGAGCACTCAGGAAAAGTATTCTTTTCTTATGCAAATACAGTTACAACAATAGATTTTGTAAAAAAATTTAAAGGTCACGGTTGGGTTGGGCTCAAATTTCAATTAGACCCATTAGAAGATTACAACGAAATTATATTACACGTTAGATTTAAAGAAACTGATGCCAAATTACAACAAGAAACTCTTGGAACCCTTGGTGTAAACTTAATTTATGGTGGGTTTTATTTAAATGACAACCCAAAAGAATTACTCAAATCATTATATGATAATTTACACGAAGTACAACTAGAAATTGATATGATAAATTTCTCTGGACCGCGTTTCTCTTATGTAGATAACAGACTTATGAGTCTACTTTTAGTGAAAAACGGCATGACAAATGCCGTAATGTTTGGACCAGACGGTAATAATTTATTACCTGCACAGCAACTATACAAAGCCAACATTTTAGCTTTGCGCGGTAGCTTTAGGCCTGTAACTAAAGTAAACATGGATATGTTTAAGCTTGCTGAACAATTATTTTTAAATGAAAAAAAAGTTGATAAGGAGAATACTAAAATAATTTTTGAAATTACGTTAACCAATTTAATAGCTGAAGGAGAAATAGACGAACGAGACTTTTTAGAAAGAGCTGAATTATTATGTTCTTTAGGTCAACATGTTATGATTACCAATTATCAAGAATATTACAAATTGGTTGAATACTTTTCTGAATTTACAAAAAAACGCATTGGGCTGGCAATGGGTGTTTACAATTTTGTTCAAATTTTTGATGAAAAATACTATAGAAATTTAAGCGGTGGAATTTTAGAAGCATTTGGAAAATTATTTTTTAAAGATTTAAAAGTATACCTATACCCTCTTAAAGATCAGCGTACTGGTGAAATTAAAACAAGTGAAAACTTAAAAGTTCATCCACGTATGAAAGAATTATATAAGTTCTTTAAATATAATGGAAAAGTAGTTGATATTAAAGATTACAATCCAGATATTTTAGATGTATTTTCTAGAACCGTATTAGATATGATTGCAAATGGCAAATCTGGATGGGAAGAAATGCTTCCAGAAGGAATTGCTGAAATAATTAAGGATGAACGATTATTTGGTTATTCAAGAAGAAAATTTGAGAAACTAACATAATTTTTGGTTATCAATTAAACCTTTACTAAATTTAATCGTCTAATCTAAAAATTCGTACGTGAACGACGAGAAATTATTAGTAGCTCAACTTAAAAATCCCGATACGCAAGAACAAGCTTTTCGAAATTTAATGTCTTTATACAAAGAACGTTTGTATTGGCATATTCGAAAAATTGTATTATCCCATGCTGATGCTGATGATGTACTTCAAAATACGTTTATTAAAATTTTTAAAAATATTCATTCATTTAAAGGAAATAGTAAATTATATTCTTGGATGTATAGAATTGCCTCCAATGAAGCAATAACTTTTATAAATAAAAAAGCAAAAAAGCAAAACGTAGACATTAGTGATTTACAACATAAAATGGCTGATGATTTGCAGGAAGATAATTACTATACTGGAGATGAAATTCAGCAATTATTACAAAAAGCAATTTTTACATTGCCGCAAAAACAGCAATTGGTATTTAACATGAAATACTTTGATGAAATGAAATATACTGAAATGTCTGAAATACTAGAAACTTCAGTTGGAGCACTTAAAGCTTCCTATTTTCATGCCGTTAAGAAAATTGAAAAATTCTTAAAAGCGTATTAAACCAACTCACTAAAAATGAGTCTAATAGATAATGAATAAAAAAGAATTACATAAAATAGCACCTAAATTAAGTGAAATTTCACTTCATAAAACTGGTTTTGAAATACCTGAAAATTATTTTGATTCTTTAGAAGATATTGTTATTGCAAAACTAAAAGCTGAAGCACTACAAAACAACGTAGAAAATGCAGCTGAAATTACTGACAACTATTTTTCTTCCGTTGAAGATACTATTTCAGCTAAAATAAAATCTAATTCAAAAGTAATTTCGTTAAAAAATAAATTTACAAGGATTGCTGCTCCTCTAGCTATTGCAGCCTCACTCCTATTAATTTTTATGTTAAATAACAATTCACAAAACATAACATTTGACTCATTAGCTTCATCAGACATTGAAAACTGGATAGATAACGGTGGTATTGATATTGACGCTTATAGTATTGCTTCAATTTATCCTGAAATTGAATTAACTAATGATATGTATAGCGATACCCTTTCTGATGATGAAGTGTTAGACTATTTATACGAAGAAGATTTAGAAGATATAATTTATGAAAACTAAACTAGCAAAAAAAATGAAAAAAATACTATTCATACTATTCGCACTAACAGTAACAACAAATGCTGTGTTTGCACAACAAATGCAAAAGAATAGAGAAAAAATAAAAGTTTTAAAGACATCTTATATCACTACCTCACTCGACCTTACATCAAAAGAAGCTGAACAATTTTGGCCTGTTTATAATTTATATTCAACTAAAATTCAAAAACTAAAAATGCAACTTGAAGGAGGTTTACAACGTGAAATTAAATTTGCTGGTGGTATTGATAATCTTTCAAATACTAAAGCTCAAAAATTAATTGATAAATCAATCCTTTTTGAACAGCAAATAGTTGATAATAAAGTAAAAATGGTTCAAGAACTTTCTAAAATAATTTCAGCTAAAAAAATTATAATGCTTAAAAAATCTGAACGAGATTTTAATAGAAGAATACTTCAAGAATATGGCAAAAGAAGAAGACCACAAGGGGGACAATAAAAAAGAGCGCTAATTAGCGCTCTTTTTAGTTTAAAATATATTACGAATACATTTTAGTTCTTAATTCTTTAATTTTAGGATCTTCCAAATATTCATCAAATGTTGAATATCTGTCTATAACCCCTTTTGGAGTTATTTCAATAATTCTATTAGCAACCGTATGTGCAAACTCATGGTCATGAGTTGTAAACAATACAGTTCCTTTAAAATTAGTAAGCGAATTATTAAACGCCTGAATAGATTCTAAGTCTAAATGGTTTGTTGGTTCATTTAACATTAAAACGTTTGCTCTCATCATCATCATTCTAGATAACATACAACGTACTTTTTCCCCTCCTGAAAGTACATTACATTTTTTTAATGCTTCTTCACCACTAAAAATCATTTTACCCAAAAATCCTCTTAAATAAACTTCTTCACGTTCTTCCTCTGTCTTAGCGTATTGTCGTAACCAATCAACTAAATTTAAACTTGAATCCGTAAAAAACCCTGAATTATCTAATGGTAAATAAGATTGATTTGTAGTAACACCCCATTGAAACTTCCCAGTATCTGCTTTTTCATGCCCGTTTAAAATTTCATAAAAAGCCGTTAGAGCTCTCGAATTTTTAGAAATTAAAGCTACTTTATCTCCTTTATTTAAGTTAAAATGAATATCTTTAAACAATACTTCTTCTTCAGTTGCTTTAGATAAGTGTTCAACGTTTAAAATTTGATTACCTGCTTCTCTTTCACGTTCAAAAATAATCGCTGGATATCTACGACTTGAAGGTTTAATTTGGGATACATCTAATTTTTCAATCATTTTTTTACGACTAGTTGCTTGTTTAGATTTTGCAACATTGGCAGAAAAACGACGGATAAATTCTTCTAATTCTTTCTTTTTATCTTCAGCTTTTTTACTTTGTTGTGCACGTTGACGCGCTGCTAATTGACTAGACTCATACCAAAAAGTATAATTTCCAGAAAAATGATTAATCTTTCCAAAATCAATATCAGAAATATGTGTACAAACAGCATCTAAAAAGTGACGGTCATGCGAAACAACAATTACAGTATTATCGTAATTGGCTAAAAAATGCTCTAACCAACCAATAGTTTCAAAATCTAAATCGTTGGTAGGCTCATCCATAATTAACACATCTGGATTTCCAAATAAAGCCTGCGCTAATAACACACGAACTTTATCTTTTCCATCTAGCTCACTCATTAAGGTATAATGCATACCTTCCTTAATACCTAAAGATGATAGCATTGTTGCTGCATCACTTTCTGCATTCCAACCACCCATTTCTTCAAAATCTACACCCAATTCACCAACTTCAATTCCATCTTCTTCAGAGAAATCTTCTTTGGCATAAATCGCATCCATTTTATTTTTAATATCAAATAACTCTTTGTTACCTAACATTACGGTATCTAAAACCTTATACTCATCAAAAGCATAATGGTCTTGAGATAAAACTGACATACGCTTACCATGGTCTAAATTAATTTGTCCAGAAGTTGGATCAATCTGACCTGAAATGATCTTTAAAAGAGTTGATTTTCCTGAACCATTGGCACCAATAATTCCGTAACAATTACCAATTGTAAATTTTGTGTTAACATCGTCAAACAAAACTCGTTTCCCGAACTGAACAGATAAATTTGATACTGAAAGCATTCTATATTTTTATTTTAAATTTTTGCAAAAGTACTAAATTAGATTCACTAAAAAATATTTAATTAAAAGTTAATTTTCCTCTATTTAACAATCCCTTTTTTATATTTAACATCTCATTAACAACATAACAAATATGTTGTGTGTATTTTTGTTTTAATATAAATCTCAATGAAATACTTTATAAGCGCCATATTAATTATTTTAATCTTTAGTTGTAAAACAGCTAAAGAAGATACCGATTTAACCTATTTTGGTGGGGAAATAATTAATCCAAAAGCAAACTTTGTACTCTTATTAAAAGATGACATTGTAATAGACACCCTATTATTAGATGATAACAATCGGTTTTTAAATAATTATGAAGCTATAAATGAAGGTTTATATACATTTAAACACGGAAATGAATTTCAGTATATTTATTTAAAACCAGCTGATAGTCTTTTAGTAAGATTAAATACATGGGATTTTGATGAATCACTGGTATTTAGTGGAAATGGAAGTGCTAAAAATGAATTTTTAATTAATTTATTTTTACAAAATGAAGAGGAAGAAATGGAAATGTACCAATATTTTAATTTAGGCGAAGTAAAGTTTCAAAAAGTTATAGATTCTCTTTCAGCTAAAAGAGGTACTATTTTCCATGATTTTTTAACTACTGAAGATAATTTATCTGAAAATTTTAAAAAACTAGCTAGCGCCGCTATCAATTTTCCTTTGTACAGATTTAAAGAAGTTTACCCTTTTTATTATAAAAAATTTAATAAGCTTGATAATTTCCCTAAACTTTCTAATACCTACTACAATTATAGAAAAAATATCAATTTGAATGAAGAAGATTTAGTATTACTTTATACCTATCAAAATTATGTTGTTAGCTATTTATACAATCTAAGCTACCAACTTAAAGAAATTGATCACTCAAAGAATAATATTACCATTAATATTTTAAACGCTACAATAGAAAATATTGAACTGGAAACTTTTAAAAATACATTACTTAAAAAAATTATCATTAATGATTTTTTTAAAAGTACATCTTCTTGTAGTGTACATCAAAAAGAATTAGATATATTTATTGAAAACTGTACCAATCCGAAATTTGTAACTGAGGTAAAAAATTTAGTTAATGATAGTAAAATTGTTACTAACAAAACACCTTTACAAGATTTTAACTTAATATCATACAATAATACTCCAACCACAATTACAGATATTATTAAAAATCAAAATACCGTAATATACTTCTGGTCAACTGCATTTATGTCTTCAGATTATTTAACTAATCGCATTAAATACTTAGAAAACAAATACCCAAATGTGTTATTTATTGGAATTAATATGCAAACTTCTTCTGAAGATATTGCCAATGAGCCTAATTTAAAATTATTGGATATTAACAAACAATTTAAATTAACCAAAGAAAGTTTTGCGCATAACTACCTAACTAGTAATTATCCACGTACCATTATTGTTAATAATAAAGGAATAGTTGAAAACGGATTTACATATTTAGATTCTAAAAAGCTAAGTTCAGAGTTAGACAAACTAAAATAATTCACTTTTTCACTACTTGCGTTAAATATAAGTGTATCTTTGCACGTTTTTTAACCGGTTTATAGATGGGCGTCTGTAAATCAATAATTTAT
>CAYPNJ010000047.1:0-15732 GCA_964412305.1 uncultured Lutibacter sp.
CAAGTAGCATTAAATTCAGCACCTGGTTCTACAGATAATTTACTAGTAACAACATCTCCAGAAATTTTTGCCGTTGCTTTTAATGTAAGTAAGCTATTTACAACTAATTCTCCAGAAAATTTACCTTCAATATCGGCATTAAAACATTCAACTTTACCACTTACTTTTCCTAATTTACCAATAACAACACGCCCGGTGGTTTTTATTGTTCCTTCAACTTTTCCGTCAATTCTAAAATCTCCTTCCGAAATAACATCTCCAACAATTGAAGTGTTTTTTCCAATGATATTTCTTTCTAATACTTGTGGTTGCTTTTCTTTCTTTTCTGAAAACATGATGCTATAAATTTATGCGGTTTTAGTTATATTTTTGCTTTTATGGTGTTAATTACTTCTAACGCTTTTTTCCCTTCTTCAGTATTTGGATAGTTCATAGCAACAAAATCTAACGCATCTTTAAAAGCTGTTATTCCATCTTTTTTACCAATGGCATACGCTTTTAATAATTCAAATTTAGGGACAATTTTTTCACCTTGGTATTTTAGTATTGAAAGTGTTGATTTTTCAATTACAAGGTCGAAAAGTTCATCTTTATAATTGTAAAAAACCAATGCATATTCATCTTCTGGTGTAATTTCATCTTTATTTAAAACTTCATTAGGGTTTAAAATAATCTTCGCATAATTAGACTCTGAAAAATTAGTGACAATATCTCTTTTTAATGACATTGCTTTGTCACTATTTTGATAATCGTAAATTTTATACAAATGATATTTTGCAGGCAATAAAATAGTAGCATTTGGATTAAATGTAAGTAGTTTTTCTAGTCTATATGTTGACAAATCTAACTCTTTAAACTGTTCTTTATAAATGACTCCTAAATTATAATACGCAGAATTTCTAATTGCTTTAATGCTATCAATTTTTACTTGATCTGTTGGGATTTGATCTGTATAATACCAAACTTCGTATTTTCTTACACTTCCTACTTCAACTTCTAGTAGGTTCTCAACAGCAATCTCTTTACTAATATTAACGGCTGTTTTACTAGTAGTTCTCCAATTATCTTCTAAAGTTCTATTCCCCCAAAGTGCTTTAAATTCTTCTTTTCCAAACGTTACCGTATGTAAATTATAAAAGTACCATTTCCCTATATTGTCTAACTGAACTAACTTTTTTACTTGTTTTGATCGTTTTAAATCTGCACTAATTTTTGCTTTTTTCTCTTTATCTTTAGCTCTAAGTGTAACAATGTAGTCTGAAAAAAAAGTTTCTCTTTCATCATCACTCATGGCAACAAGTTTTAAAATACTATCATTTCTTTTCGAAATATTTTCATATAAAATAACTTCGTTTAGCTTAGCACGTTTCCTTTTAATACTTCTCACTCTTTTAGAGTTGTGTAACTGTGTTATTTGTAAAATACTATCATAATATGATCCTGCACTTAAAAAAAATGTTTTATCAAAGTATAGATTCCCAAGAGCTTCATATGTTAACTCTTTTTGAAAGTCATTATTACTACTATATTGAAGAGCCTTTTTAAAATAATTTATTGATTTTTCTAAATCGTCATTTTTTACAAGTAGCCCTAAATGGTAATTTAACTGATCTAAATACGGCCTATTATCTCTATCCTTTAGTAATTTTTTAAATAAATTAATGGTTGCTGAAGTTTCTTCTTTTGTTGAAACATTTTTAGCTTTTTCAATATGTGCATGAATTTTATATTTAAAAGGTGATTTTTTAAAATCAATCACTTTTTGGAAAGAAATATTAGAAGAGTCTATTAATTTTTGTTCTCTATAAACTTGACCCAAAACAAATAAATTTCGTGCCGTTTGCTCTTTATTGTTATCGGTTAAAACTGCCTTATTTAAATGATTAGTTACTTGTTGTAAGCTATCCATTTTAATATAAGCCATGGCAATTGCTGTGTGTGCATCTTCCTTAATTGTACTTGATAATTTTTTTTCTTTTAACAAGTAATTTAAGTTTTCTATAGCTTTTTCTTCATTTTGTAAACGAACCAGTGTTTTGGCTTGCCATATTTTTGTTTCATTAATTAAATCGGCTCCTGGGTAGTTTATTAGCACAAAATTAAATGCTTCCAACGCAGGCACAAATCGTTTTGAATAATATCTTGATTTCCCTAATAATAAGTATGCATTATCTATTTGGTTATTGCGTTCTTGACGCACAATTAGCATGGAGTGTTTTTGAATTGCTTTTACAGCTTTCTCTTCTGCTCTTTCAAATTCTTTAGGTGAGTCGTCTATGTCTTTTTGCACACCCAGTAAAGCTAAATCATCAACTTTTAAAGGTTCAATTGGCAAACGCTCCCAATAATTATCTTGATAATTTGAATTGAGTTCTATTAAACCAATTCTTAAAGCTTCATTTCCATTATAAAGTACGTTAAACTTTGTAGTTGTTGAATGGAAACTTCTGTTTAAAAATGCATCTTTTTTAGTTGAACATCCAATCACTAAAAAAAGGATTAAAAAACTTGCAGCTATTTTACTATTGTTTCTCAAAAGAAATTGTTTTTTACTTAGCTTCTAACTTATTACTCTATACAATTATTGCAAGAGGGTTGTAAAAATACAAAAATCTACTTATTTATTTGAATTACACTGAAAAATACGCCTCTAACTCTTTTAAAGTTTCTTCTGACGTTTCTAAATCCTTAACAACGGCTCCTTTATCTAGTACCACAATACGTTCACAAACTTCAGTTATATGACCTAAATCATGACTAGAAATTAATACTGTTGAGTTACTATCTTTTGTTAAATCACTTAATAACTTTTTTAATCTTATTTGTGTAGTTGGATCTAAATTAGCGAAAGGTTCATCTAAAATTATTACTTCAGGGTTTCCAATTAATGCGGCTACAATTCCTGCTTTTTTCTGATTTCCTTTTGATAAATCTCTTAAATACTTTTTTTTACCAATAATTTCATCATTGAAAATTTCTGAAAATTGCTCTAAAAAAGTATCAATATCTGCCTTATTCATTCCACGAAGTTCACCAATAAAGTAAAAATATTCTTCAGGAGTTAAATAACCTATTAAAAAACTTTCATCAATAAATGCAGCGGTAAAAGGTTTCCAATCTTCACTTTTATTTACTTGAATTTTATTATTAATAATACTTCCTGTTGTTGGGCTTATTAAATCTAACACTAAATTAAAAAAGGTTGTTTTACCTGCTCCGTTGTTACCAACTAAACCAAAAGTTTGTCCTTTAGGGATGTTTAGAGATTCTATATTTAAAACTATACTCCCACCGTATTTTTTTGAAAGTTGAGTTGCTTGTATCATTGTGTTTTTGTTTAATAGTTGAATTGATTAATTGTTTTGATCGAATGCACTAATCATTTTATGTTTAGATTTTAGGTATTTTTTGGTAATCATACGCATCACTTTTTGATGCAATACAATTCCAATACCCCCTAAAATAATAAGAGTTGCTATACCAGCTTCAAAACCGAAAAACTTGTATGGAAAGTAAAAAAACAAGATTGGGAAAGCCATTAATGGAAAACCTATTATCCATTGCACAGCTCCTGTGCCTTGGTAATTAAATGCTGCACGTTGTGTTAAGTCTATTTTTTTTCTATTAAAAGAACCACCGTATAATAATACATGAGTATTTACACCAATATTATAAACCATCGCTGCAAAATGAATGACTAATATTTTCCAACCAAAATAGACATACGGAATGCTTAAAATAAACATTAAAATTGCACTGACTAGCATTAATGAAAATTTTGAATTTAAATATTCTTTGTATTTAATATTCTGACTCATTAATAATTTATAGTAACCGCTATCCCAAGCTGGAATAAACTGCCCAAAATTAATCATGAAAATTCCTGTTACAAATATTCCTACAAATACAAACATTGGTATCATTTCTTTATACATAGGGTTTGGATAAAAGAACAAACCATACAGCAAACCAATTACCAAAATAAAAACTGAAGACCTTGGACGTTTATTTCTCCAAATTAACTTTAAATCTAATTGAAGAAAAGGAGCAATATCTCCAAATCTACGTGTCCAAGATAAATCTGATGTTGTGGCAATTTGTTCTTTTGCTTTTAAAGAACCATCAACATATAATTTTGGTCTTAAAATTGAATAGTTTACAAAGTAAAGTAACGCTAAAAACACTATTGGAATTAACATTAAAATTGGGCTCTCAGTTATTCCGTTTACTGCATTTGACAGTAATGTTGAGAATGAAATAACTTCAAAATAGTTTAATGCAAATAAACCAGAAGCAATAGCTATAATTGGTAAAAAAGATAATTCTGTTTCGGTAGATTTACTTTCAATAATAAAGTTTAAAAAATTCACTGTTAAAGTGAAAACTACCATTAATAACATCCAAATTAATATTGTTGCTGTATTATAATCTTCTGAAATTAAAATAGTTCCGAAAGGAATAACTGCAAAAAGAGGTAAAAAGTTAAAGAATGAAATTACTGATTTCCCCAAAACATAATGTACTATTTTACTTCGTTTTATTGGTAAAATTAGCAATGGTTTTATATTCATTACGGGTAATTTTTGCAAGAAAAAACGCATTAATAAATCTCCTAAAAACCAATAAAACAAGAACCCATTTACCATTATTAATGGGTCAGATTCAGGAAATTGTTTTTTAAGTATTGGATACATCCCAAAACCTAAGGCTAAAAAAACAAGTATAAAATAAAGTGCAAAAAACACCATTAAAATATTTATAGCAATGCTTTTTTGCCAATACGAAGAACGAAAAAATTGTTTCCATTCAAATTTTATAAACTGTTGAATCATTTGGTTTCTTTTTATGACTTTACGATTGATAAGTATGGTTAAAACATAAATTGTTACACTAATTTATATTCTGGGTATTGTTTTATTAAAATTTCTTCAATTTGTGAAGGTAACACAAATGCAATAATATATGTTATAATTAGATAGCAAGTGAAGAATAATGAAATCGCTATAATTAATAGTGTAGATTCTATATAAGCATCAAACCTTAACGGTATTTGAAAAATTAGGTAACCAAAAGCGCCAATGTTTCCTGCGGTTAAAATAGATTCTTCCAATAGCCATTTTTTGTTAGTTTCCTTAAGTCTACGTTTTTTTAATTTTTGAAGTTGAAACAATCTAATTATTAAAATTGCGCAAACTCCAAAACCTAAAACCATATAAATCCAAGTGTGATTTTGTACCACTAAAAAACTTAAATAAATAGCTATAAAAAGAGATAAAGTTGAAACTATTTGAGGAATTTTAAAATAGTCTATAAGTATCTCTAAAACTAATTTCCAATATTTTTTAAATAAAGCATTTTGACGAGCTTCAACCACATCCATAAAACCAAAAACACCAAATTTTTTGAAAGAAGTATTTTTAGCTTCTTCAAAAGATAAGTTGGGTTGTTCTATCCAAATTTGTTCAATATCATTTGCTAAATGATCAACCAATTCTGTTTGAACATCATAATATTCAACATAATGTTGGCGAGTGAACGTGTATAATTGTTGAATTTGGGTTAAAGTTAGTTTCATAGTTTAAGCAATTTTAGGATTTACAATAGTTTGCATTGTTTTAATAAACTCTTCTAATTCAGCTAAACGATTTACCGTTTCTTTTGTGCCATTTTCGGTTAACTTATAATATTTTCGCAAACGGTTATCAACTTTAGCAACCTCAACATCTAACAAACCTTCTGCTTCTAGTTTATGTAACGCCGGGTATAACGCACCTTCGGTTATATTGAGTTCTCCTTTGGTAATTTCCTTTACTTTTTGAGTAATTTCATAACCATACATTTTGTCATTCGCTTCTAACAACTTTAAAATAATTGTTTGCAAAGATCCTTTATATAATTTTTGATTCCCCATTTAAAATAGTTATCTACAATAATTTTATCCAAATATATACATAATTTTCTTATGTATAAGATTCTTAGGTATTGATTTTGGCAAAAAATTGTAGTTAGTTTAGTTACTTTTGTAATCTTAAAATGTAACTATGTCAAAATTCCATTCGCTAACTATAAAAGAAATAAAAAAAGAAACCCAAAATGCTGTTTCTATTGTATTTGATGTTCCTTCCAACCTTCAAAATGAATTTAAATTTATTGCTGGTCAATATATCACAATAAAAACTACAATTGCAGGTGAAGAAATTCGTAGGGCTTACTCTATTTGTTCAGCACCAAATTGTGGTGAATTACGTATTGCAATAAAAGCTGTTGATAACGGTACATTCTCTGTTTACGCTTGTACAATTTTAAAAGAAGGAGCTATTTTAGAAGTTTCAAAACCTGAAGGAAAATTTGTGCTAGAAACTTCTTCAAATAATAAAAATAATTATTTAGGAATTACTGCTGGAAGTGGAATTACACCTGTTATGGCAATGATAAAAGCCTGCTTAGTTGAAGAACCAAAAAGCACCTTTACACTTATATATGGAAATAAAACTAAGGGCAACACTATTTTTAAAAATGAAATTGATGATTTAAAAATTGAATTTCCTAGAAATTTCAATGTTCAATATGTTTTAAGTAGAGAACAAAACGGCACCACTTTATTTGGTCGAATAGATAAAGGGAATATCAATTTTGTTGTTAAAAATAAGTTCCAGAACCTAACTTTTGATACTGCTTTTTTATGCGGGCCAGAAGAAATGATAACAACTGCAAAAGAAACCCTAATTGAAAACGGTTTGGGTGAAAACGCTATCCATTTTGAATTATTTACAACACCTATTTCTTCCGAAGAAAATACAACTCAAAAATTTGAAGGAATAAGCGAAGTAACAGTTTTGCTAGATGATGATGAAACTACTTTTGAAATGGATACTAAAACAACTATTTTAACTGCTGCTTTAAAGGAAGGTTTAGATGCGCCATATTCTTGTCAAGGTGGAATTTGTAGTAGCTGTATTGCGAAAGTTACAGACGGTAATGCTGTTATGGAAAAAAACTCAATTCTAACCAATAAAGAAATTAACGATGGTCTTATTTTAACGTGTCAAGCACATCCAACCACCCAAAAAATCACTATAGATTACGATGATGTATAATTAAAAATAGTATTTTCACAATCATATTCAATTAATTTATGACTTTCAACGAAATAAAAGACGCAATACTTATCGGATTTTTTTTATCATTCATGATTGGGCCCGTTTTTTTTATGTTAATTCAAACAAGTATTATTAAAGGAGCCAGAGCTGCAATTGCTTTCAATTTAGGTGTTATTTTAGGTGATGTAGTATTTATATTAATAGCTTACTACGGAAGTAAAAGTTTATTAGAACAAATAAAAGACGATCCACGTCTATTTTATATTGGTGGTTTAATACTACTTATTTACGGATTAATTACTTATTTAGATAAAAGTCAAAAAAGAGTTGTTCAAGATGAATCATTAGTGCTTCCTGAAAAAACAAATTATGTGAAACTATTTTTTAAAGGTTTTTTTCTAAATTTTATAAATGTTGGTGTTTTAGGTTTTTGGTTGGGAATGATTGTTATTGTTGGTTCAAACTTACAAATGAATTCTACTAAAATATTTAATTATTTCACTATTATTTTGGTTAGTTATTTCATTACTGATATCGGAAAAATTATATTGGCTAAACAGTTAAAAAAGAGATTAACTCCAAAAATCACCTACAAGGTAAAACGTATAATGGGGGTGGTTTTAATGGTTTTTGGAGTTGTTTTAATTTTAAAAGGTTTTATTCCCAAAGAAAAATTGAATTTGAATAATGTTATAGAGCAAACGGCGTAAAAACCTAGTTTATATTCTAAGTTATTGTCAGTATCATAAAAATAAATATTATTAAAAAGCTATGAATTCATTTATTTCAAGAGTTGTAGACGATATATTCAAAAAAGATAAAACCTATGAAAAATTAATATTTGTATTACCAAGTCAGCGTTCTTGTGTGTTTTTAAAAGAAGAAATTAAAAAAAAATTACCAACAACCTCCTTTTTACCTAAAATTATAAGTGTTGAAAATTACATTCAAGAAATTGCAGATATCAGCTTAATTGATAACACACAATTACTCTTCGAATTTTATTCAATTTATAAAGAAAATATACCTGAAAACGCTATAGAATCATTCGGTTCTTTCTCTCAATGGGGTACAATTGCATTGCATGATTTTAATGAAATTGACAGTTATTTGGTGAATTCAGAAGATTTTTTTACTAATTTAAGAGATATTAAAAAATTAGATGAATGGTTTCAAGATAAAAAACCAAGTCAGTTAGCTGTAAACTACCTTCAGTTTTTCGAATCTTTACATCGTTTATATAAAGCACTTCAAATAAAATTAAAAAAAAACAAGTTTGGGTATCAAGGTCTTGTTTATAAAGAAGCCAAAGGTAATTTAGAGTTTTATATACAAAACAATATAGAGAATCACATTGTTTTTGTTGGCTTTAATGCATTAAACAAAGCTGAAGAATACCTATTTCAGGAATTATTAAACAACAATATTGCTTCAATTTATTGGGATGCTAATGAAGCAATTTTAAATAAATCAAATGAAGCAGGTTCTTTTTTAAGAAAGTATAAAAACGAATGGGCTTACTATAAAAACCATTCTTTTTTAGGGATAAACAATGAAGAAATTCCATCTAAAAACATACATTTAATTGGAGCCCCTAAAAATATTTCACAAATAAAATATGCAGGAGAATTACTCTCTAAATTAGAAAATTTTAATAAAACAGCATTGGTATTAGCCGATGAAAATTTATTAACACTCACATTAAATTCACTCCCAAACAATGTGAAAAATATTAATATTACTATGGGATATTCGTTAAAAGATATTCCAATAGCTAGTTTGTTTGATAAGCTATTTAAATTGCATTTAAATCAGCAGAAATTTAATAAAGTAGCAGGGCAACAATTTTATTATAAAGATGTTTTAAATTTTTTAAACGACCCTTTTTTAAATAAATTATATGCGAATGTTCTTCAAAAGATTTGTACTAAAATTAAAAGTGAGAATAGTATATTTTTAAGTGTGAAAACGTTAAAAAAATGTATTTCAACTGAAGAAGGAAAAGAACTAACATTACTGTTTTCATTATTTGAATTTTCTACAAATATGAATACTATAATTTCGAAGTGTAGAAATTTAATAAACGAATTAAAAGAGTTTACAGTTGGAGTTGAAAAAGAATATTTATATCGTTTTTTTACCATTTTTCAACAATTAGAAACATTAAATACAACCTACAACCATATTACTGATTTAAAAACACTTACATTATTTTACAATCAAATTTTACAAAACGAAAAATTGTCGTTTCAAGGTGAGCCTTTGCAGGGATTACAACTAATGGGAATGCTAGAGACGAGAGTATTGGATTTTGAAACAGTAATTATAACATCGCTTAATGAAGGTATTTTACCGGCGGGTAAAAACGATTTTTCATTTATTCCTTTTGATGTAAAAAAACATTTTGGGTTACCTACTTATCAGGAGAAAGATTCCATTTTCTCGTATCATTTTCAACGATTGTTACAACGCGCCAAAAACATCTATTTAATTTATAATACCGAAACTGATGGTTATGGTTCGGGTGAAAAAAGTAGGTTTTTAACACAGCTTGAAATTAACAATCCAACAATTACACATACAATTATTAGCCCTAAAGTTCAACGCTCTGAAGCGCCTTTACTTCAAATTAAAAAAACACCAGCTGTTTTAGAAAAATTAAAAGAAGTATTTATAAAGGGCATTTCTCCATCAGCATTATCAAACTACATCTATAATCCAATTAGCTTTTACGAACAAAAAGTACTTGGGATTAGAGACGATAATGAAGTTGAAGAAACTATTGCTGCAAACACTATGGGCTCGGTAATTCATGATGTACTTGAAGAAATGTACAAACCTTATTTAGGTATGTTTTTAAAGAAAGAACACATTTCAGAAATGCAAAAAAAATGCACCTCATTGTTAACTAAATTTTTCGAAAAACATTATTTAAAAGGAAATATACAAACCGGAAAAAACAAGCTTATTTTTGAAGTTAGTAAAAATCATATCAATCGATTTTTAAAACAAGAGTTAGAATTACTTAAACAAAATAAGCAATTAAAAATTATAGCCTTAGAAGAAAAATTAGCTATTGAAATAACAATTGAAGGAGTTGATTTCCCAATTAAAATACACGGAATTGTTGATAGAATTGATGAATTAGACGGTGTGACTAGAATTATTGATTATAAAACTGGGAAAGTTGAAGCCAAGCAATTAAAAATGGCAGATTTTACGGAGATGAACAACGATTATAAATACACAAAAGCTATGCAAGTTATGCTGTATTCGTATTTATATACATCCAAAGTAGATAAATCAATTACACCGTTGCAAAGCGGTGTTATTTCCTTTAAAAACTTAAATTCAGGATTTTTAAAAATGAATTTCTCTGATAAATATCGAGGAAGAGATTTTGAAGTGACTGAAGAAAGAATGCAAGATTTTATGCTTGAAATTAAAAATTTAATACTTGAAATTTTAGATGCGAAAATACCATTTATTGAAAACCAAAACTTACCATTTTAGATAAAACAGATGCAAATAATTAGGAACAAAGTTGTAAAAAGCACACATCATAACAAGCCAATTGTAACCGATATTTTTTATAAAAAAAATGAAATAAAAAAACCAATCGTTATCTTTTGTCACGGATACAAAGGGTACAAAGATTGGGGTGCCTGGAATATTGCTAGTAAAGCTTTCACCAATGCCAATTTATTTTTTGTAAAGTTTAATTTTTCACACAATGGAGGAACTCTTGAAGATCCAATTGATTTTCCAGATTTGGATGCTTTTGGTGAAAATAACTTCATAAAAGAGCTAGATGATTTAGAAGATATTATTAATTGGATTACCTCTAGTTCTGATTTGAAAAATGAAATTGACACAGAAAATATTACGTTAATTGGGCATTCACGAGGTGGTGGAATTGTAACAATTAAAGCTTCAGAAAATACTAAAATTAGTAACGTAATATCTTGGGCTGGAGTTTCAGATTACGGTGCTCGTTTTCCGAAGGGAGAACAATTAGAAGGCTGGAAAAAACAAGGGGTTTCGTATATTTTAAATAGTAGAACACTTCAAAAAATGCCGCATTTATATCAGTTTTACCAAAATTTTAAAGACCATGAAAAAAGATTAACCATAAAAAATGCGGTACAAAAACTAAATATTCCACATTTAATTATTCAAGGTGAAAAAGATGAGGTTGTTTTACCTATTGAAGCACAAAATATACACTCTTGGAATCCTAAAAGTGAATTGATTTTTATAAATGAAATGAATCATCCGTTGGGATGTACTCAGCCCTGGAATGAGCCAAATATGCCTGCTCATTTAGAAAAAGTAGTTGAACATAGTATTGATTTTATTCTTCAGAAATAAAATAATGATTAAAAAAGCATCCTTTTCAGATTTAGAACAATTGTACTTTATAACAAAGAGTTGTGCTAAGTATATGATTGAAAATGGAATTTTTCAATGGAATGAGATGTATCCATCAAAAGAAGTATTACAAAAGGATATTGAGTTACAGCAAATTTGGAAGTTCGAAGAACATGAAATTATTATAGGTATTGTTGTTTTGACTGAAGTTGAAGATAAAGAATATTTAAATGTAAAATGGCTCACCAAAAATCACAAAAATTTATACATTCATCGTTTAGCAGTGCATCCAAAATTTCAAGGAGAAGGATATGCTCAAAAACTGATGGCTTTTGCTGAAAATTATGCAAAAAAATACAACTATAACTCAATTAGATTGGACACTTTTAGTGAAAATATAAGGAATCAGAATTTCTATGAGCAACGAAATTACACAAAGTTAGAAGCTATTTATTTCCCAAACCAAAGTGAATATCCGTTTTACTGTTACGAAAAAGTTTTAGATGTATAAAAAGTCAAACATAACTTTTAAAGGAATTAATAAATTGGCAATTCCTGCCATTATTTCTGGAGTTGCAGAACCGCTACTTTCAATTACAGATACGGCCATAGTTGGAAATCTTCAGGTAAACCCAACAGAAGCATTAGCCGCAGTTGGTATTGCTGGTTCATTTATTTCGGCATTGGTGTGGATTTTAGCGCAAACTCGTTCGGCAATTTCAGCAACAATTTCTAAATATTTAGGAGCGAAAAAATTAGATGAAATAGCCACATTACCCGCTCAAATTATTGCAATTAATTTATTTTTAAGTATCATAATTTATGTGACTACTGTGTTTTTTGCTAATGAAATTTTTAAATTATACAATGCTGATGGGCTTATTTTAAATTACTCGGTTGAATATTTTAAAATTCGTGCTATTGGGTTTCCATTAACGTTATTTGTTTTTTCATCGTTTGGTGTTTTTAGAGGGCTTCAAAATACATTTTGGCCAATGGTAATTAGCATTGTAGGTGCTACTTTAAACATAGGGTTAGACTTTGCGTTAGTTTACGGAATAGACGGATTTATCAATCCAATGAATGTGAAAGGAGCCGCTTGGGCAAGTGTAATTTCACAAGGAGTAATGGCAATTTTAGCACTTGTTTTAATCTTAAAAAAAACACCTTTTAGTTTAAAAATTACTTTTCCTTTTAATAAAGAAATTAAAAATTTATTAGCCATAAGTTTTAATTTAATAATTAGAGCTGTTGCTTTAAATGTTGCTTTATATTTAGCAAATTCTTACGCCACAAAATATGGTGATAGTTATATTGCAGCTCAAACAATTGCTTTTCAAATTTGGTTATTTTTTGCATTTTTTATTGATGGTTATGCAAGTGTTGGAAACATCGTTTCAGGAAAACTATTAGGTGAAAAAAATTATAAAAAAATGTGGAAACTGAGTATTAAATTAAGTAGATATTCAATAGTTGTTTCATTAATGCTTGCTCTTATTTGTGCTATTTTTTATTACCCAATAGGGTTGCTTTTTTCAAAAGAAACACTTGTTTTAGATTCTTTTTATAGTGTTTTTTGGATTGTATTAATTATGCAACCAATTAACGCAGTAGCTTTTGTTTTTGATGGGATTTTTAAAGGCCTTGCTGAAGCAGTTACTTTAAGGAATTTACTGCTAGTTGCTACCTTTTTAGGGTTTTTACCAGTACTTTTAGTTGGTGATTATTTCAATTTAAAATTGCACGCTATATGGCTTGCATTTACTGTATGGATGTTATTAAGAGCTGTAATTTTAGTCATAAAATTTAGAAGAACATATTTACATAAAAACGCGTAACTTTGAACATTATGAGTAATGGAAGTTTATACACACATATTCAAAATAATATTGCCACTATTGAGTTTGGGCACCCAGCAAGTAATTCATTTCCAAGTGAGTTGTTGAGTAGGTTAACCAGTTCTTTAAATGAACTAAGCTTTAATAATGATGTTCATGTTATTATTTTAAAGAGCGAAGGAGAAAAAGCTTTTTGCGCAGGTGCTTCATTTAATGAATTAGTAGCAGTTTCAAATTTTGAGGCAGGGAAGCAATTCTTTTTAGGATTTGCAAATGTGATAAACGCAATGCGTAACTGTTCAAAATTAATTATTGGTCGCATTCAAGGGAAAACTGTTGGTGGTGGAGTTGGTTTAGCTGCTGCATGTGATTATTGCTTTGCTACAGAACAAGCTTCTATAAAATTATCTGAATTTACTATTGGTATTGGTCCATTTGTAATTGAACCAGTAGTAAAACGTAAAATAGGATTAGCAGCATTGAGCGAATTAACGTTAGACGCAACAAGTTGGCAAAATGCTTATTGGGCAAAAGAAAAAGGATTGTATGCCAAAGTTTTTGAAACTATAAAAGAGTTAGATATTGAAGTTAAAATATTAGCAAATAAACTTTCTAGCTACAATAATGAAGCATTAGCAGAAATGAAGACCATTTTATGGGAAAAAGCACAGAATTGGGATACATTATTAGATGAACGTGCTGAAATTAGTGGGAAACTAGTACTTTCTGATTTTACAAAAAACGCATTACAAAAATTTAAAAAATAATAGATGTTTGCAAATTTTATAACAATTTTACAACAGGTAAATGTTGAAGAGAAAATGAAGAATGCACCAGATAGTGGTTATGAAATAGGTGTTGTAATTGGTACATATTTGCCTTTTGTAGTATTAGTTTTAATTGCATATTTTGTGTATTATAAAGCAAAAAACAGAAAAGATTTAGACGATTAATTTAGTTATAAGCAGGATGAGTAATATTAGAATCACAAAACAATTTTATTTCGAAACGGGCCATGCTTTGTATGGGTATGATGGCAAATGTAAAAATGTACATGGTCACAGTTATAAACTATCCGTTACCGTAATTGGAACGCCAATAAGTGACTCAACCAATGTAAAATTTGGGATGGTGATAGATTTTGGTGATTTAAAAAAAATAGTTGCTTCAGAAATTGTTGATAAATTTGACCACTCAACAGTATTTAATAAAAACACACCACATATTGAGTTAGCAAATGAACTAGAAAAAAGAGGGCACAGTGTTATTTTAGTTGATTATCAGCCAACAAGCGAAATGATGTTAATTGATTTTGCTGATAAAATTATAAGCCGTTTGCCTAAAACTATTCAATTACATTCATTAAAGCTACAAGAAACAGGGACCTCAAGCGCTGAATGGTACGCTACAGATCAAGAGTAAATTATTTACCGTTAAAAGTATTCATCGTATTATTTAATCCTGCAGTACCAAACGATTTTATTAGTTTACTTGCAACGTCTAATCGTTCAGGTAACAATTTATTTTCTGCTAAATCCCATTCTCCAAGAACAAAATCTGATTGACTACCTTTTGAGAACTCAGAACCAACACCAAATCTAAATCGCGCATATTGTTGAGTTTGTAAAACAGCATTGATGTCTTTTAATCCGTTATGACCACCATCGCTTCCTTTTGCTTTTACTCTAATAGCTCCAAAAGATAGATTTAAATCATCACAAATAACTAATAAGTTTTCAGTAAGAATTTTTTCTTTTGTAAGCCAATACTTTACAGGTTTTCCACTTAAATTCATAAAGGTTGAAGGTTTTAATAAAATGAAAGTTCTTCCTTTAAACCTAAATTTAGCAATACTACCTAATTTTCCACTTTCAAATGAGACATCTTCTTTAGAGGCTAATTCATCTAAAATTTTAAAACCAATATTATGACGCGTATTTTCATATTTATCACCAATATTTCCTAAACCAACAATTAAGAATTTTTTCATAGAAGTATTAGTTGATGTTTCTTTTTTTGATTTAAATAGTAGTTTAATAAACCTTAATAATTGCATATAGCAAAAGTACTAAAAAGAAAAAGCGTTGCAAAATGCAACGCTTTTATTGTTTTATATAAGAATAGACTATTCTGCAGCAGCTTCTTCGCCAGCTTCTGTAGTTCCTTCTTCGCCAGCTTCACCTTCTTCACCTTCACCTTCTTCCTCTTCTTCAATAGCAGCACGAGCAGTTCTAACCTGAACAACAACTGTATTTTCTGGATGTAGAATAGAAAATTTATCGTCAGCTAATTCAGAAACAATTACTTTGTTTCCAATTTTTAATTTAGAAATATCAGCATTGATAAAATCAGGTAAATCAGCAGGTAATGCTCTAACGCTTAATTTACGTTTTGCAAAACTTAAAGAACCACCATTAATAACA
>CAYPNJ010000048.1:0-15564 GCA_964412305.1 uncultured Lutibacter sp.
CGAACTTCTATTTTTGATTATATTGGAGTGCCACATCACCAAAGATGGATGAATGAAGGGAAATTTGATGGGGCTCAGTTATCGGAAAAGGAAAGCGAACTTAGAGATTTTTACAAGCGTTTACTTAATTTTACAATTAACAGCAACGCTTTAATGGGGGATTATAAAGAAATTCACCATTACAATAGAGCAAACACTGAAAATTATAACCATAGAGTATTTTCATTTGTAAGATGGTCTAATGAAGAAAAACTAATCATTATTTCTAATTTTGATGCAGAAGTAAGTTATGAGCTTAATTTAAAAATTCCAGAAGAAATTAATATAACTTGGAATTTAGCAGATGGTATTTATCAACTTAGTGAACAATTATATGGTGAAATAGCTTCAGAATTAATAGTAGAAAATGGTAGAGGTATTGTACAATTAAAACTAGAACCTTTAGCCTCATTAATTTTAAAAGTAACAAATTAATCTTCATTTTATAAAAGGGATGAAATAAGTTGAAATTTTCTTCAAGTTGATTAAAAAATAAATTTCATTATTTTAAAATATATTCACTAAATTTGTTTTAATAAATTGACAATAAGTGATTTAATTCATAAAAAAGGAGTTCAGGTTTGAGCTCTTTTTTTACGAAACTTTGCGAAATCGTTATAGTTATTATTGGTTGTTTTTGTAGGAAAAAAATCGATTAAAAAGTAATTTTGTATAATATTTTTATCCTATGAATGAACCGATTAAAAAGATAGCAGTTTTAACCTCAGGAGGTGATGCTCCTGGAATGAATGCAGCAATAAGAGCTGTTGTTAGAGCTTGCACTTATTATAGTGTTGAATGTGTTGGTGTGTATAGAGGATATCAAGGTTTAATTGAAGGCGATTTTGAAAATATTACAGCACGACACGTAAGTAATATTATTAATAAAGGAGGAACAATTTTAAAGTCTGCTCGTTCTATGGAATTTAAAACCAAAGAAGGAAGAGCCAAAGCTTATAAAAATTTAAAAGAACAAGGTATTGGAGCATTGATACTTATAGGTGGTGATGGTACTTTTACAGGAGGTTTAAAATTTATTGAAGAGTATAATTTTCCGTTAGTTGGTGTGCCTGGTACAATTGATAACGATATTTATGGTACAGATAACACCATTGGTTATGACACCGCATTAAATACAGTTGTTGAAGTAATTGATAAAATTCGTGACACTGCAAGTTCTCATAATAGATTGTTTTTTATTGAAGTAATGGGGCGTGATGCAGGGTTTATTGCATTAAATTCTGGAATTGGAGCAGGTGCCGAAGAAATTTTAATTCCTGAAAAAAATATAGGATTAGATAAATTTGTAGAATCACTAAATAAAGGAAGAGACAATGGGAAAACATCTAGTATTGTTGTTGTTTCTGAAGGAGATAAAATAGGGAAAAGTGTTTTTGAATTAGCAGATCACATTACAGAAAATTTCCCTGATTATGATATTAGAGTGTCAGTTTTAGGGCATATGCAGCGTGGAGGTTCACCAAGTTGTTTTGATAGAGTTTTAGCGAGCAGGCTAGGTGTTGCTGCGGTTGAAGCATTATTAGATAGATCTACAGGCGTTATGATTGGAATTACAAACAATGAAATTTCAAAAGTAGAGCTTGATAAGGCAATTAAAATGAACAACGATATAAATTTAGAATTATTGAAAGTAGCTGAAATTACTTCAGTATAAATTAGAATAATAATAGAAATAAATAAAAACAAAAAAAATGTCAACAGTTAAAATAGGAATTAACGGATTTGGTAGAATTGGAAGAATCGCTTTTAGAATTGCTTCAGCAAGATCAAACGTACAAATTGTAGGAATTAATGATTTACTTGATGTAGAACATTTAGCATACTTATTAAAATACGATTCAGTTCACGGACAATTTGATGGAACAATTGAAGTGAATAACGGAAACTTAGTTGTGAACGGAAACGAAATTAGAATTACAGCAGAACGTAACCCAGAAGATTTAAAATGGGATGCTGTAGGAGCTGAGGTTGTTTTAGACTGTACAGGTATTTTTACAAGTTTAGAAGGAGCTCAAAAGCACATTACTGCAGGAGCTAAAAAAGTAGCTATTTCTGCACCATCTGCTGATGCACCAATGTTTGTAATGGGTGTAAATCACAAAAATATAACTGCAGCTGATACAATTGTTTCAAATGCATCTTGTACTACTAACTGTTTAGCGCCTATAGCTAAAGTTATTAATGATAAATTTGGAATTGTAGAAGGTTTAATGACAACTGTTCATGCTGCAACAGCAACACAATTTACTGTTGATGGACCATCAAGAAAAGATTTTAGATTAGGACGTGCTTCATTAAACAACATTGTACCTGCATCTACAGGAGCTGCTAAAGCAGTAGGGAAAGTAATTCCTGAATTAAATGGAAAATTAACAGGTATGGCTTTTAGAGTACCAACTGTTGATGTATCTGTAGTTGATTTAACTGTAAGATTAGAAAAAGGAGCTTCTTTTGAAGAAGTAAAAGCTGCAATTAAAGATGCTTCAGAAAATGAAATGAAAGGAGTTTTAGGATATACTGAAGAAGGTGTAGTATCTCAAGATTTTGTATCTGAACCAAGAACATCTGTTTTTGATGCAAATGCAAGTATGGGGTTAAATGATAACTTCGTGAAATTAGTATCTTGGTATGATAATGAGTTTGGTTATTCAACAAAATTAGTTGATTTAGCTACTTACATTAACGATATTAAGTAATTTTTAAAATAGTAAAAAATGATTCTAATAGCTGATGGAGGCTCAACTAAAGCGGACTGGGTTTTACTTGATAAATTAGGAGCAGAAGTATTTAAAACGAGAACAGGAGGTTTAAATCCTGCGGTTTTTGATGCTGAGCTAATGAAAAGTAGAATTCAAGAAAATTTAGATTTAGTGGGCTGTAAAAATAAGATTACAAATGTTTATTTTTATGGAGCTGGTTGTGGGACAGAAAAACCAACATTATTATTAAAATCAATATTTGAATCATTTTTTACCAATGCAAAAGTAGAAGTGAAAGAAGATACGTACGCAGCTGCATATGCAGTAACAACTAAACCTGGAATAGTTTGTATTTTAGGTACAGGCTCTAACAGTTGTTATTTTGATGGTAAAAATGTAGATGTTAGAATTCCTTCTTTAGGCTATATTTTAATGGATGAAGCTAGTGGTAATTATTTTGGGAAGAGGCTGATTAGAGATTATTATTATAAAAGAATGCCTTCTAAATTAGCAAAAAAATTTGAAAAAAACTTTGATGTTAATGCAGATATAATTAAAAGAAATATTTATAAAGAAAGTAATCCAAATACTTATTTAGCTCACTTTGCAGAGTTTATTTTTAAGAATGAAGGGAATAGATACTTCGATAAAGTTTTAGAGAAAGGAATTAATGTTTTTTTTAAGACTAGAATATTAACCTATAAAGAAGTGGGTAAAGTTCCTGTTCATTTTGTAGGATCTATTGCATATTTTGCAAGAAACATTATAAAAATTGTTGCAAAAAAACATAATGTTGAATTGGGTGAGATTGTAAGAAGACCTATTGACGGTCTAATTGCATATCATGTCGAAAAATTAAAATTAGAAAAGATCTAAAATTCGTTCTAAAGCCATACCTCGAGATCCTTTAATAAGAATTGTGGAATCGTTAATTTTTAAATGTTTATTCGAAGCTTTAAAAGCTTCAAAACTATCATATATAAAAGCATTTTTTACACGTGTTGTAGAAAATGCTTTTCCTATTAAATAAACGTTTTGAAAATTATAGGAAGTGGCTAATTTAGCAATATATTGATGTTCTTTTTCGCTATCATTTCCCAACTCAAACATATCTCCAAGAAATACTATTTTATTTGACTCTTTTAACTGATTGAAATTTTCAAGAGCAGCTTGCATACTACTTGGGTTAGCGTTATATGCATCTAAAATTATTTTAGTTGAGCCTTTTTTAATTATTTGAGAGCGATTATTGGTAGGAACATAACTTTCAATAGCTTTTTTTATGGCTACTTCAGAAACTTTAAAATAATCTCCAATAGTAATTGCTGCAGCAATGTTATTGTGGTTGTATTTACCAATTAATTTACTTTCAATTATGGTATTTTTAAATTTTACTTTAACAAATGGATTGGCCTCAATAAATTGAATTGAATTTTTATTAAAATTGATAGCTTTAATTCCTTTTGATTGTTTTACTTGAGTTTTATCATCCTCATTTACAAAAGTTAGTCCGTTGGTGTTTTTTAAAAAATGATATAATTCAGATTTCCCTTTGATAATGCCTTCTGCACTACCAAAACCTTCTAAATGTGCTTTCCCAAAATTTGTAATATATCCAAAATTAGGTTCTGAAATATTACAAAGAAACGCGATTTCTTTTAAGTGGTTTGCACCCATTTCAACAATACCAATTTCGGTTTCTGAAGTCATTGATAAAAGCGTAAGTGGCACACCAATATGGTTGTTTAAATTACCTAAAGTTGCTTTTGTATTGAATTTTTCACTCAATACTGAATTAATTAGCTCTTTAGTTGTGGTTTTTCCATTACTACCAGTTAATGATATAATTGGAAGATTAAGCTGTTTTCTGTGATAATTGGCTAACTTCTGAAGTGTTTCTAGTACATTAGGTACTAAAATAATATTAGAATGTGTTTGGTATTCTTTTTCATCTACAATAGCATAATTAGCACCTTTATTTAAGGCTTCCATAGCAAATGTATTGCCGTTAAAGTTTTCACCTTTTAAAGCAAAGTAAATACTTCCTTTCTTAATTTTTCTAGAATCAGTAGCTACTAAATACGTTTTTGTATATAATCTATATAGTTGTTCAATATTCATAGTTTAAATATAAAAAACCTCATTGAAATTCAATGAGGTTTTTGTATAAATTAATTGTAGTAACAATTATTAAAATTTAATTTTTGAAGTGGTTGGTTTTCTTCGTTTATTAGTCATACCACCTAACCTATCAGTTGCACAACGAAAACCAATATAATTAGTAGCCATATATTCAGGAAGATATCTTCTTTGAGAAGGATCTAACCAATACTCTCTATCTTTCCAAGAGCCACCTTTATATACACGTGATTTATCGCTAATAAGTGTTGTTCTTTTTTCGAGATCGTACTTTTGTTGTAAGAAACCACTTTCTCCAACTATTCTTGGATTTTTTGGAGCATTATACATACGAGGTTTTACAATTAACTCCTCTTCATCTTTGTTGTATTGCTTTGTAGATGCTAAGTCTCCATCTCTTGAGTCAACATTATAAGATTTTTCGTAATTGTTTCTCATAAAAGCATCTTGCTTGCTAATTGGAACATGTTTGATATTTCCAGGAAGTGTTTTTGGGAAAATTCTTCCGTTGTCTAAAGTGTCATATTCTACAGAAACATCATCAATTATTACAACTTTACCTTCTTCATTTATCATTTTTTTAGTAAAAACGTTACCTCTAAAATAATTAAAGTCATTCGCATCATTGTCAATAATAGGTCTGTAAACATCAGCTACCCATTCAGCTACATTTCCAGACATATCGTATAAACCATTGGCATTAGGAGTGTATTGTTTAACTTCATTTGTTATGTCTGCACCATCACTACTCCAACCAGGTACACCACTATAATCTCCTTTTCCTTGTTTAAAATTAGCTAATTGATCTCCTTTGGCTCGTTTAGATTTGTTACGGGTATACTTCCCTTCCCAAGAGTATTTTTTTCGTCCTCTAATATTGTTATACTCTCTATTTTCTACAACAGCTTTAGCAGCAAACTCCCATTCAACTTCTGTTGGTAATCTAAATTTTGGACCTAAAATACCATCAGAGATTTTTACATGTCTTCCTGTAAAGGAACCTTTAGAAGGTTTTGCGTCCCCTTTTTTTCTTTTTCTTTTTGATGGTAACCCCTTATTGTATATGGTTGAGTCTCCATTAAAAAGATTAGATGGATTTGCTAAATATGCTTCGGTAGAAAAATGATTTTGACCTTTAACTTCAAGAGAATCTAATTCAAACAAAGAGTTTAGAACTCCTTTGTCCATTAATTTTTTCTCATTTACTCTATCAGTTCTCCATTTGCAGTATTGTGTTGCTTGAATCCAATTTACACCAACAACAGGGTAATCTGCATACGATGGGTGTCTTAAATAATTTTCGGTTAGTAATTCGTTAAATCCAAGAACATTACGCCAAACTAGTGTATCTGGAACAGCAGATTGATAAATATGTTTATAATTTTCATCGCTTGGAGGGAATACTTTTTCTGTCCATTCTAAATAAAATAAATATTCAAAATTTGTTACTTCAGATTCATCAAGGTAGAATGAGCGTACTTGTTGCTTAACTGGAGTGGTATTCCAATCAAACATAACATCATCTTGTACATGCCCCATTGTAAATGCTCCACCTTCAATTAGAACCATTCCTGCAGGGGTTTGTTGACCTTTATAGTTTGCTTTGGTTGAAAAACCGCCAGCTTCTTTATCTTTTGAATTCCAACCAGTTAGGGTAGAACTGTTGTTGGAAGATTTATTATGGCAACCTACAAAAAGTATTGTTACAATTGTTAATAACAAGATTCGTGTTACATAAAATAAATTTTTCATATTCATTTGCACTTATTAGGGTTTTAATGGTTTGCAATTTACATTAAATAAATTTTTTTGCAAGTATTAATTTTAATAAAATAGCTTATTATGCTTTTGTAACGATTGTTTTTAAACTTTATTATATGTATTGTTGCATTATAATAAAAATAATTACAGAGTATTGTCGTTATTTACTGTATGTATATGTTAATGAAAAAGAAAGTTTTATTATTATTTTTAATTGTTGGAAATATACTATTTTCTCAACAGACCGAAATAAAGGGGGTGCATTTAAAATGGAATGATAATGTAGCTTATTCTATTAGTAAATATAAAACAATTAATACATCGGTAATTGAAAATAATTTTCTCGATGAAAATTTAAATCCAACGTTTATAAAACGATGGGAAGTTTCAAAAGGATTAGAGATTGAAAATTACACAATTACAAATGTTGTTTTTGAATCATTTTCAAGTAGTAAATTAGGTACTACTAATAAAATAAATTCTAGCATTACTTCAAAATTTAAAATTGTTAGTTCAAGAGATAAATCATATGCATTATTAAATGTTATCCCAATTTTAAAGGAAGGAAATAATTTTAAAAGAATTGTTTCATTCGACATATCCTATAGTTTAAAGAGCGTATTAAAAAGTAAAAGAGTCAAGAGTTTATCGGTAAAAAATTCTGTACTAGCATCCGGAGAATGGTTTAAATTTACTGTTGATACAACTGGAGTTTATAAGCTAGACAAAGATTTTCTTCAAAGTTTAGGAATGGATGTTAGTGCAATCAATCCAAAAAACATTCAAATTTATGGGAATGGTGGTGAGATGCTTCCTTTTAGAAATGATGATTTTAGGTACGATGGTTTGCAAGAGAATGCCATTTATGTAGAAGGCGAAGGAGATAATTCTTTTGAGAATAACGATTATATACTTTTTTATGCAAGAGGTCCACATTCGTGGAATACTAAAGAAGTTTCAAACATAAATAACCTAGAGCATCAATTTAATATTTTTTCAGATAAGGCCTATTATTTTATTACAGTTGCAAATACTTCAGGAAAAAGAATTTTAGAAAAAACTCAGATTACAGCAACTGCTAACCAGCAAATAACCACATTTTTAGATCATACCTTTTTTGAGAAAGATGAAGTAAATTTGTTTGCCGTTGGGCAGCAATGGTTTGGTGATAGTTTTAATATTGAAAACGTTCAATCCTATACAATACCTTTTAATAATATAGTTAGTGAAGAAGATGTTGTAGTTAAAGTTAGAGGAGTTACAGAATCCTCCTTAACATCTCAAATGGATGTTAAGGTAAATAGTCAGAATTTATTTACAGTTAATTTTTCCGCCATTAGCGGTCTTACAAAGGCAGTTGCATCTGAAAACTCAGGTTCAATACAATTATCAGGAAGTGCTATAAATGTTGAGGTATCGTATAATAATAACGGAAACCCTTCAGCAAAAGCATATTTAGATTATATTGAAATTATAGGAGAAAAGAAATTAATAGCAGCAGGAAAACAATTTTCATTCAGAAATTTAGAAGTAAACAACACCCCAAATGTATTTGAATATTTAATTGAAAATTCAGCAAATATTAGCTTACTTTGGGATGTTACAGATCCTATAAATCCAAGTAATATTATAAATGAATCTACAACTAACTATACTTTTAAAGTTAGTGGAGGTACGCCGCAAGAGTTTATTGCTTTAAATGAGAATGATTATTATACACCAAAGACACCCGAAATAACAACTGTTGAAAATCAGAATTTACATAGTTTATCTAATTATGATTATGTAATTATTACTCAAGATTTTTTAATGGAACAGGCCCAACGTTTGGCAGATTACCATATTCAAAATTCAAATTTAAAAGCAAAAGTAATTTCATTACATCAAATTTATAATGAATTTTCTTCAGGTTCACCAGATATAACTGGAATAAGAGATTTTGTAAAACATTTGTATACTAACTTCACTACCAATCAATTAAAGTATGTTTGTTTATTTGGAGATGCATCATATGACTATAAAGATAGAATTGGAGGAAATAATAATATAGTCCCAGTTTTTGAAGCATTTAATAGTTTTAATTTAGCAACTTCTTTTGCTACGGATGATTTTTATGGAATGATGGACGACAATGAAGGGGAAATGAATTCTTTTGATATTCAGGATGTTGTGACTGGAAGAGTGCCTGTTTCAGATGTTTTACAAGCAGAGGCATTAGTTAATAAAATTTTAAATTACTACCATTCAAAATCATTTGGAGATTGGCGAACACAAATTACTTTAATTGCTGATGATATTGATGTAACTGGTGAAGAAGTTTTGCAGCGAGAAATGGAAGAGATAGCTGATACTATTTCAGCAAGAAAACCTATTTTTAATTTAAAAAAAGTGTATATAGATGCTTATACTCAGCAAACTTCATCTGGCGGTAATAGGTATCCTACGGTTAATTCAGAAATTAATAACCAAGTTGAAAAAGGAACATTATTAGTTGATTATTTTGGACATGGAGGTGAAGATGGTTGGGCTAGCGAAAGAATTTTAGGAATTCCAGAAATTAGAGCTTGGAAAAACGATTTCAAATTCCCGTTGTTTGTAACAGTTACCTGCGAATTTTCAAAGTTTGATAATCCATTGAGAAAAACTGCAGGTGAATTTGTGTTATGGAATAGTAGTGGAGGTGCAGCAATGTTAATATCTACAACTCGTGAAATATTTATTAGCGTTGGACAAGCATTTAATGAACAGCTCATAAAACCTTTATTAAATTTTAATGAAGATAATTTTTCTGTAGCAGAATCATTAATGTACGTAAAGTCTAATTTTTTTTCTACACAGCGTTACTTTATATTCGCCTTTGGTGACCCCGCAATGAAATTAAGTATTCCAAAGCCAACAATTAAAATATCAAAAATGAATAATGTTGATATTTCACAGTCTATAGATACAATAAAGGCACTTTCTTACGTGAAATTTGAAGGAGAAATCACGAATGATAATGGTGTATTATTAAACGATTTTAATGGAGTATTAGATGTTACTGTCTTTGATAAAACAATCAATAAAACAACATTAGATAACGACAATAAAAATATTACTATGGAGTTTGATGCTTTGGAAAGTAAAATATTTAAAGGGCGTTCTGAAGTGAAAGCCGGAAAATTTATTTTTGATTTTATAGCTCCAAAAGATTTAAAAGTAGCTTATGGTAAAGGGAAAGTTAGCTTTTATGCATCAAATAGTTTAATAGATAAAGCAGGAGCCAATTTTGATATAGTTGTTGGAGGTATAAACACGGATGCTCCAGAAGATAATACAGGTCCAATAGTTCAATTGTATATGAACGATTTAAACTTTGTTGATGGAGGTAATACAAATGAGTCCCCATTGTTTATTGCTGTTATTGAGGATAAAAATGGAATTAACACATCAATTACTGCTGTTGACCATGATATTGTTGCAATTTTAGACGGTGATCAAGCAAACCCAATAGTATTAAATGATTTTTATCAAACGGAATTAAATGATTATAAAAAAGGTAAAGTAAACTACCAGTTTAGAGAGCTTACACCTGGATTACATACCTTAAAAATAAAAGTTTGGGATACCTACAATAATTTATCAGAAACAACGTTTTCATTTTTTGTAGTTGATGACAGTGATTTAATACTTAGTAATGTGCTAAATTATCCAAATCCGTTTATTAATTATACAGAGTTTTGGTTTAACCATAATAAACCCAATGAGTTATTAAGTGTTCAAGTTCAAATTTTTACTGTGTCAGGTAAATTAGTGAAAACAATTCAAGAAATTGTTCAAACTGAAGGGAACTTGAGTAGATCAATAATTTGGAATGGTTTAGATGATTTTGGTTCAAAAATAGGAAAGGGAGTTTATGTATATAAACTAAAAGTTAAATCATTGAATTCTAATTCAAAAGCAGAAAAAATAGGGAAATTAGTGATTCTTCAATAAGAAATTTAGATATTTGTTAAGTTAAATTTAATTAATTAATGAAAAAAATTACAGTATTACTACTTATAGTTTTAGCAGCATTTACAAGTGTTAATGCACAAGAGCAGAATACAATAACAACAGCAGCTCCATTTTTATTAATAGCGCCAGACGCACGAGCAGGTGGAATGGGAGATATAGGAGTAGCAACTTCATCTGATGCATATTCGCAACATTGGAATGCTTCAAAATTAGCATTTATGCCTTCTCAATTTTCTGTTGGGGTGGTGTATACGCCATGGCTACGAGAGTTAACAAATGATGTTTTTTTAGGTGGTTTTTCATTTGCAAATAGAATTGACGATAGAAGTGCTTGGGCTGCAAGTTTAAAGTACTTTAATTTGGGTCAAATAGATTTAACCGATATTAATGGAGCGCCAGAAGGGACAGAAAAATTGAATGAATTTTCGGTAGATGGATCCTATTCATTAAAACTAAATGAAACTTTTGCAATGGGTGTTACTATGCGCTATATTCGTTCAGATTTAGGAATAGAGTCGGCAAACTCAACAATAAATCCTGTAAGTACATTTGCAGTTGATATATCAGGGTATTTTGAATCTTATGAAGAAAATTATGGAAATTTTAATGGTATTTGGAGAGGTGGATTTAATATATCTAATATAGGACCTAAAGTATCTTATACGGATGATGGAGTAGGGAATTTTATACCAACTAATTTAAAAATTGGAGGAGGGTTTGAATTTATTTTAGATAATTATAACTCTGTTACTGTAAATTTAGAGTTTAATAAACTATTAGTGCCAACACCAAGTGTTTCAGATGGTGGAGAGCCACCTACATATACGCAAGAAGATGTAGGTTTTGTAAGTGGAATTTTTAGCTCGTTTGGAGATGCTCCTGGTGGCTTTAGTGAGGAATTAAAA
The DNA here is from genome assembly GCA_964412305.1 of uncultured Lutibacter sp. GTDB lineage: Bacteria > Bacteroidota > Bacteroidia > Flavobacteriales > Flavobacteriaceae > Lutibacter. The sequence goes on from CAYPNJ010000048.1 coordinate 11,561, forward strand.
GAATTTACTTGGGCTTTAGGAGCTGAATACATGTACGATGATTCATTTGCAATACGAGCAGGATATTTTAATGAAAGTGATTTAAAAGGAGCACGTAAATATTTTACAATTGGGTCAGGATTTAAATTTAAAAGTTCTAAATTAGATATTTCTTATTTATTTAATGCTTCAGATATTAACAACCCTTTAGAAAACACACTACGATTTTCATTGGCATTTGATTTTGGAGAGTTATTTTAAATTAACTAAAGTGAAATAATAATTAATGAAAAAAGTTAATATTACTACTCAAATTACTGTTTTTGAATCGCTTGAAGAACTTTCAGATACAGAGAAAGTTCTAATGAACAAAGCTATTGAGGTTAAAAAAACAGCATATGCACCCTATTCTAAGTTTAAAGTAGGTGCCGCATTTTTATTAGAAGATGGGTCAATTGTAACAGGTAATAATCAGGAAAATGCAGCATATCCTTCAGGAATGTGCGCTGAACGTGTTGCAATTTGGAAAGTATCATCAGAATTTCCAACCAAAAAAATCTTAAAATTAGCAATTTCAGCTAGTTCATCTACGCAGATAACAAAAGAGCCAGTTGCTCCTTGCGGAGCTTGCAGACAGACTTTATCTGAATATGAGCTGAGGCAAAAAGATAAAATTGAAGTTTTTTTTATGGGAGAAATAGGGAAAGTTATTAAAACAAATTCTGTATTAGATTTACTTCCAATAGCATTCGACAAATCGTTTTTATAATGTTTTTATGAAAAAGGATATTGAAACGCGCGAAGATATCTACAAGTTAGTAAAATTGTTTTATATCAAATTAATGAAAGATGAATTAGTAAAGCATTTTTTTGTAGACTTTAAAAATCCAAACCTCTTAGAAGAACACTTGCTAATATTAGTGAGTTTTTGGGAAAATATTCTATTTTATACAAATGGGTATCGTAAAAATGCGATGCTTCCACACCTAAAACTAAATAAAACAAAACCTTTTAAAAAAGAACACTTTAAGGCTTGGTTATCAGCGTTTAATCTCTCTGTAGATGAGTTGTTTAGTGGTGAAAAAGCACATGCTATTAAGTCAAGAGCTTTATCTATAGCCACCGTAATGGAAATTAAAGTTTTAGAAGCCAATAATTAATTCATTTTAAATTTGAATCCTAATTTTAAAGAATGAGTATACAGTCAGTAATTACAGGAACAGGAAGTTATATTCCAACTGAGGTTAAAAAGAATTCAGATTTTTTACAACATAAGTTTTTAAATGAAGACGGTTCTTTGATGGAATATAAAAATGAAGTAGTTATAGAAAAATTTAGAGCTATAACAGGTATTGAGGAAAGACGCTATGCAAGTCCTGATTTAACATCTTCAGATTTAGCTTTTTTTTCAGCTCAAAAAGCAATTGAAGATGCAGGAATTAATCCAGAGGATTTAGACTATATTATTTTAGCACACAATTTTGGAGATGTAAAAAGTACTTCTACTCAAAGTGATATTTTACCAAGTTTGGCTTCAAGAGTAAAACACAAATTAGGAATAAAAAACCCTAATTGTGTGGCCTATGATATTCTTTTTGGCTGCCCAGGTTGGTTGCAAGGTGTAATTCAAGCAGAAGCATTTATTAAATCTGGAATAGCAAAAAAATGTTTGGTAATTGGTACAGAAACCTTATCAAGAGTGGTTGATATTCATGACAGAGATTCAATGATATATTCAGATGGAGCAGGAGCATGTGTTATTGAAGCTGTAGATAATAATTCAGCTTCAGGTATTTTAAGTTTTGCTGCACAAACAGATACTTTTGATGAATGTTATTATTTATTTTATGGGAAATCATTTGATAAAACTAAAGATTCAGATGTTGGGTATATAAAAATGTTTGGACGAAAAATTTACGAATATGCCTTAAATAATGTTCCTTTAGCAATGAAAGCTGCCTTAGATAAAAGTGGTGTTGATATTAAAGACGTAAAAAAAGTTTTTTTACATCAGGCAAACGAAAAAATGGATGAAGCCATTATAAAGCGATTTTACCGTTTGTATAAAACTAAATTACCTGAAGGTGTAATGCCAATGAGTATTCATAAACTAGGTAATAGCTCGGTAGCAACAGTACCAACATTATTTGATATGGTAAAACGTGGTGAACTAGAAAATCAAGAAATTAATAAAGGAGATGTTGTTATTTTAGCATCAGTTGGAGCTGGAATGAATATAAATGCTGTAGTTTATAAATATTAAAAATTATATTAAAATATAAAGCAAAAGGTTCTCATTTTGGGAATCTTTTTTTTTGATTTTGATTTCAAAAATATAATTCTAAAATAAGTTTCATTTCTTTCCATATTAATTTTATACTTTAGCTAAAAAGAAATTTAAATGGATTATTTAAAGCATATAGGAAAGTATTTTATGATGCTTAAGCAAGTTTTTAAGAAACCCCAAAAATGGTCGGTTTTTAGAGAAATGCTGTTTAGAGAAATTGAGGACTTAGGTTTGAAATCAATGGGTATCATCATGTTTATTTCTTTCTTTGTTGGTGGTGTTGTAGCTATACAAACGGCATTAAATATAGATAGTCCTTTTATTCCAAAATATTTAATTGGATTTGCAACAAAAAGAGGTATTATTTTAGAGTTTGCACCCACTTTTATGTCAATTATTTTAGCAGGTAAAGTAGGTTCGTATATTACATCAAGTATGGGAACTATGCGTGTTACAGAACAAATTGATGCTCTTGAGGTTATGGGGATTAACTCTTTAAACTATTTAGTTTTACCAAAAATATTAGCAGCATTGTTTTTTTATCCCTTACTAATTTTACTATCTATGTTTGTAGGTATAGTGGGAGGTTATTACGCGGGCTTGTTAACTGACTTGTTCTTTAGCGAAGATTTTATCTATGGAATTCAACTTGACTTTGATCCATTTTTTATAAAATATGCATTAACCAAAACAGTTGTTTTTGCATTTGTAATTGCAACAATACCAGCATATCATGGTTTTTATGTTAAAGGCGGCTCATTAGAGGTTGGTAGAGCAAGTACTAAGGCAGTGGTGTGGACAAGTATTGTAATAATTTTACTAAACTATTTTTTAACTCAAATGCTACTAGGGTAAATGATTAAAGTTGAAAATTTATATAAACAATTTACAGATGTTCCTGTTTTAAAGGGGGTTTCTACCATTTTTGAAAAAGGAAAAACCAATATGATTATTGGTCAAAGTGGATCAGGGAAAACAGTTTTTTTAAAATGCTTACTAGGGTTACACACTCCAGAAAAAGGTATCATTTCGTTTGATGGAAGAATACATACCGAGTTAGGTATAACCGAACGTAGACAGTTAAGGCAAGAAATGGGGATGGTTTTTCAAGGAGGCGCACTATTTGATTCTTTAACAATAGAAGAAAATATTATGTTCCCTTTGAAAATGTTTGCGGATAAGCCAAATTCAGAAATGTTAGATAGAGTGAATGCTGTTTTAGACAGGGTTCATTTAGAAAATGTTAATAAAAAATTTCCGGCTGAATTATCTGGTGGAATGCAAAAACGTGTTGCAATTGCTAGAGCAATTGTTATGAATCCGAAGTATTTGTTTTGCGATGAGCCAAATTCTGGTTTAGATCCAAGAACGGCAACTGTGATAGATAATTTAATTCAAGAAATAACAGATGAATATCAAATTATTACCGTAATAAACTCACATGACATGAATTCTGTGATGGAAATTGGAGAAAAAATCATTTTTTTAAAAGATGGTGTAAACGCGTGGGAAGGAACCAATGAAGAGATATTTAAAACTGAAAATGAGGCGGTTGTAGATTTCGTTTATTCATCAAATTTATTTAAGAAAGTTAGAGAGGCTTATTTAAGTAAAACAAAATAAAAAAGAAGTTTGTTTTATTAAAATATACCTTTATATTTGCACCCGCTAAAACGGGAAAAGAAGACCTGGTAGCTCAGTTGGTAGAGCACCTCCCTTTTAAGGAGGTGGTCCTGGG
>CAYPNJ010000049.1:0-15351 GCA_964412305.1 uncultured Lutibacter sp.
CCGATACAGAAATTAGCAAAAATATTATCTAATAAATCTTCAGTAGTAACTTCACCAGTAATTTCGCCTAAATGAAATAATGCTTGACGAATATCAATTGAAAAGAGGTCAGTGCTAATATTATTGTTAATTCCTTTTTGAACTTCTTTTATTGAAGTATAAGCATTGTTTAAAGCTTCAAAATGACGAGAATTACTAACAATTGTTTCGTTATTACTTAATGCACCTTTATTAGCAAGTTCAGTTAAAATAGTTATTAATGAAGTTAAACCAGTTTTATTTTTTGCAGAAAGTATTATAAGATTTGAAAATTGTGAATTAAGGTTTGTGATTTCTTTTTTTGAAAGTAAATCCGCTTTATTAATAATGGTAAGAATTTTTTTAAAGGGATATTTACCTTTTAATTCACTACTCTTATGTTCAAGTAATTTAATTTTTGAAGCATCAATTAAATGAAGTACTAATTGAGATTTTTCAATATTTTCAAAAGTTTTTTTAATACCAATATTTTCAACAAAATCTTCAGTAGTTCTAATTCCAGCTGTATCAATAAATCTATACGTAACACCATCAATGGTAATTTCATCTTCAATGGCATCTCTTGTTGTACCTTCTATATGGCTTACAATTGCTCTTTCTTCATTTAATAAAGCATTTAGCAAGGTCGATTTGCCAACATTTGGTTGACCAACAATTGCAACAGGAATACCGTTTTTTAGCACATTTCCTAAAGCAAATGAATCAATTAAGCGTTTTAAAACGTTATTTATTTTTGAAATTAAACTTTTAAATTCAGTTCTATCAGCAAATTCAACATCTTCTTCAGCAAAATCTAGTTCTAACTCAATTAAACTTGCAAAGTTTAATAATTGCTGACGTAAATCTTGAATTTCAGAACTAAATCCACCTCGCATTTGTTGTAAGGCTACTTGATGTGAAGCTTTTGAATCAGACGCTATTAAATCGGCTACTGCTTCTGCCTGACTTAAATCCATTTTTCCATTCAAAAAGGCACGCAATGTAAATTCACCTGCATTGGCATTTCTAACACCATTTTTTATAAAAAGTTGTAAAATTTCTTGCTGAATATAAACAGAACCATGGCAATTAATTTCAACTACATTTTCACCAGTATATGAGTGTGGATTTTTAAATATTGAGACTAGTACCTCATCAATTATATGAGAATCATCAATAATATTCCCTAGATGAATGGTGTGTGACTTAACATTTGTCAAATCTTTAGTTCCATATTTAGATTGAAAGAATTTATTTATTATTTCAATAGCATTTTCTCCAGATAGGCGAATAATTGCAATGGCACCAACACCTGAAGATGTAGCTAACGCAATTATAGTATCATTATTTAGTTGATTCATTGCTGCAAAAGTAGTAAATCTTTAATAAATTACTTGTTTTATAAAATCTTCAAAATCTTCATAAAACAATTCAAATTGATGCATGTTTTTATTGAAGAATTTATAGGCTTGTAGCCAAGTGTTTTTATCGTGAATATTAAATTTTTCTGGATGTTTTACATAGATTCTATGAATTGTTTTGCCATTTTCTAACGTGTAATTAGCATCAAAAATAATTTCAGAGATATATTCTTCAAGAAGTATATTTTTTAAATCTACAATTTGCTCAAAAAGTAATTGATTTTTAGCTTTGTCATAAGATTCAATATCTAAACAAACCATAACATTCTTTTGGTCAGCAACAAATTTAAAGCTAAATCCTTTGATTTGAGTATTGTATAATAACCATTTTCTTGGAAATGATTTGCCAAAACTTGTCCAAAAAAGTGTTTTAAGCTGTGTAGATTCTTCTTTACTAAACATTTAACCGTGAACTAGTGGTGTTTTACCCTGAGTGTTCATGTAGGCAGCCTCATATTCTAATAATTCATTCCATTTTTTATCTACAATTTCTTTATCTTGATATGTACGAGCAAATTTTAGAAATTGTGTATAATGTCCCGCTTCAGAAACTATTAAATCTCTATAGAATTTTTCTAATTCTTTGTCTGATGTATAGTCAGCTAACGTTTTAAATCGCTCACAACTTCGGGCTTCTATTATTGCAGCAATTAGACATCTAATAACCAAGCTTTCAGTTCTGTCTTTAGTTTTAGGAAAAAACTTTAGTAGGTGAGCAGCGTAATTACTTTTACTATCTCTTCCAAGGGTATAGCCACGAGAAATCATAAAATCATGAACTAATTTAAAATGTTCAGTTTCTTCAATGGTATATTCACTCAATGCTTTTACCAATTCTGTTTCTTCAGAATAGGATATAATTAAAGAAAATCCACCAGCAGCAGCTTTTTGTTCAGCAAAAGCATGGTCTGTTAAAAAAGCTTCTAAATTATCTTCAACTATTTTAGCCCATTGTGGATTTGTGGATGATTTTAACCCTAACATTATGTATCAAATTTAAATTTAATTTCGTTTAAACTAATATCCGAACCAACCATTGTAATAATATCTCCTAACCTTAAACGTGTGTAACCATGAGAAACAATAAGCTGTCCTTTCCTTTTTACTGATAATACAAGAACGTCTGATGGTAATCTTAATTCTCGTAATCGTATTCCGTGTATGTCTTGATTTCTTATTTCTATATCTATCGTATCTTGTCCATCATCCATACCCAACAATAATGAAGTTGCACTAGGTGACCTTACAAAATGATCTAATAAACTAACCATAGCTGTAGCAGGTTCAATAATTAATGTGCCTAGTTTATGAAATTTTTCAAAATTATCTCGACTGTTAAGTCGTACAATAACATCTTTTGTACCTATCTTTTCATAAATAAGTTCGGCTAATTTGTAATTTAATTCATCAGAAAGCATTAATATAATAGCTTCAGTTTTTTCTATTTGTAGTTTTTTTAGAGAATTTAAATTAATTTCTGATAAATTAATAATCTCTAAATCTTTTACATCTTTTTTACTCTTTTTTTCGATATTAATAATTCTTGCAGTCCATTTGTTTTTTTGTAGTTGTTGCGCTAAAGCGATAGATTGATTTTCTAATCCGAAAATTACAGCATCTTGTGTTCCATCAAATTTAGGGGTTTTAGCACGTAAATGACTTTCTTTTACATAATTAAGAGACCATTTAAATAGTGGTGGTCCAATTAATTGATTAATTACAATAATTGCAATAACAATGGTTTCAAATTGATGACCCCAAATAGGAAATTCATGTGAAATTATAGTGGCTAAACCTAGTGCTACACCTGCTTGTGTTAAATATGGCATCCAGGCTATTGGGGCATATTTTTTATCGTCTTTTGCAGCATAAACACCAACAATCCCTCCAAAAAACATAGTTACTAAACGTAAAAAGAAAAGGCCAACAGCAATTCCAAAAACACTCATTAGTGTTTGAACGGACAGAGATGCTCCTGTTAATGTAAAAAATACAATATAAATTAAAGGGCTAATTTTTTTTAAAGTTTCAGAAAATTCTATACGATGTTTACTATAATTTGTTAAAGCAAAACTTCCTATAATACAAATTAATAAAGGTTCCAAAACAAATTCATGATGAAAGTATTCTAATGTTTTTATTTTAACATAATGTGAAAATAAATAAATACTATATCCTATAAGTAAGATTGCTATTCCTTTTAGTTGTTTATCGGCTTTTGTTAAAAATGGTATTTCCAATAATTTTCCAACTAAAAAACCTAAACCAAATGAAGCTACTAATTCGAAAAGTAAAACGATAAAAAATAAAATTCCGGTTGTTTCATTATTCATTAGTGCTTTAGCAACAGATAAGCATATAGCAAATAATATAATCACTAAAACATCTTTTACAACTGTAACACCCATTACTGTTTTAGTAAAAGGGCCATTGGCTCTCATTTCATTAATAACTGCAATTGCTGATGATGGTGAACGCGCAACAAAAATAGTTCCAAATAAAACAGCAACAGCTATTTTATGAGTTGATGGCATTTCTGCCATAAATGGAATTTGATCTGCAACAAAATAAATAACCGTTGCACTCATAACAAAAGTGATTACGAGCTGTCCAATTGTCATCCATTTTATACTATTAATTCTACTTCGTAATTCATTTAAATATAGTTCTGACCCTGCTGAAAAAGCGATTATAGACAACGCAATTTCATTTAAAAAATTAAGCTCTGTAAGTGCTTTTGGGCTAATAAAATTTAGGACTGAAGACCCAGCAATAATACCTGTAATGATTAGACCAGTTATTAGGGGGAATTTTATTTTTTGAAAAACTTTAGCAATTTCATTTGCTGCAATTGCAACAATAAGAAATCCTATTAAAAAAGTGATTAATAATTTTATATCCAAATTAAATAATTTAATTAGTTAAAGATAGACAATGAAGTTTAAAAACAAAATTTATAAATCTAAATCGAAGGTTTTCTTTAACAATTCAAGTGAACTATTTTTTTCTTTTAATTTTTCAAACTTTTCTTGTGGTGTATACGCATATTTTTTAGTTACCTGTTCATTAACATCAATTACAATACTAGTTTTGAAGTTATTTAAATTTTCGCGTAAAAATTTTAGTAATGGTCCTTTTGTACGTTCCAATTGGTCTTTCATTAAAGAGTTTGGAAGTTCAAAATGTATTTCGCTTCCCTTAACGGTTGGCTTACTTGCATTCATAATTGAAGCAACACTTTTTTTACCTTGTAATTGTAATTTTTCTATATACTGTTTCCAAAGTAAAACTGCCTTATTATCTGAAAATTCATCGGTTGGCAAGCCTTCAACTTCTTCATATTCAACTTCAATAACTTCAATTTCTTTTTTTCGTTGTATGCTTGTTAAGGATAGTGCAGAGGGTCTTCTTTTGCCTTCTTTTAAAACAGGTTTAGTAATTTCATTTTTAGGCGTCTCAATTTTTATAATAGGTTGTTTAGTATTCGGTATAAATATTGGTTTTGAAACCACACCAGTATTAAAATGAAGTGAAGCAATTATGTAGGGCTTATTGTTTTTTTTTTCTCCATCAAAAGTGATAGAGGCTAATTGCATTAAGGAAAGTTCAACTAATAATCGTTGATTTTTACTTGTTTTGTACTTTAGATCACAATCGTTAGCCAATTCTATAGCTTTTAATAAAAAACGTAAATCACATTTTTCCGATTGGACTAGATATTTCTTTTTAGCATTATCTCCAACTTCTAATAACTCAACTGTAATTTTATCTTTGGCAACTAATAAATCTCTAAAATGAGAAGCTAAACCGCTAATAAAATGATGACCTTCAAACCCTTTAGCTAAAATTGAATTGAAATGAATTAAAACTTCAGGTATTTTATTTTCAAGAATTAAATCGGTTGTTTTAAAATATTCATCGTAATCCAGTACATTTAAATTTTCTGTAACTGCTTTGCGAGTTAACTCTTTTCCCGAAAAACTTACAACTCTGTCAAATATAGAAAGTGCATCACGCATTGCACCGTCAGCCTTTTGTGCTATAATATGTAAAGCATCATCTTCAGCATTGATATTTTCTTGAACTGCAATTTTTTCTAAATATTTTTTTGCATCTAAAACTCCAATTCTTTTAAAATCAAATATTTGACAACGAGAAAGTATAGTTGGAATTATTTTATGTTTTTCGGTGGTTGCTAAAATAAAAATAGCGTGCTCTGGTGGTTCTTCTAATGTTTTTAAAAAAGCATTAAAAGCTGCTTGTGAAAGCATATGTACCTCATCAATAATATAAACCTTGTATTTACCAGTTTGAGGTGGAATACGAACTTGATCGGTTAAACTTCTAATATCATCAACCGAGTTGTTTGAAGCGGCATCTAATTCAAAAATATTAAAAGCAAAATCTTCATCAGGATTATCAGCACTTTTTTGGTTAATTTGTTTTGCTAAAATGCGTGCACATGTAGTTTTTCCAACTCCACGAGGTCCTGTAAATAAAAGTGCCTGAGCTAAATGGTTACTTTTTATAGCATTTTCAAGCGTGTTTGTTATTGCTTGTTGCCCAACTACTTCCTCAAAAGTTTGAGGTCTATATTTACGAGCTGAGACTATAAAATGTTCCATTAATTATTAAAAATTTGCGTTATGCGAAAGTATTAAAAGTTGCTGTTATTTACTAGTTAATTTCGTAAATTTTATTGTATAAGTGTTGATATTTTTTCAGGATTTCTGTTCTTTTAGGTTTCATTGTTGGTGTTAATAAACCATTGTCAATCCCCCAAACTTCAGGTGTTAATTCAAACCGTTTGATGGTTTCCCATTTTCCGAAATTTTTATTACCGTGATCAATTTCTTGTTGAATACGATCAATAATGTGCGGATTATTTATTAAATCTTGATTATTTCCAAGTATTGGCTCGTGATGAATACGTGACCATTCTCTTAAAAATTCATAGTGTGGTTGAATAATCGCTGCAGGCATTTTTTGACCTTCACCAATTACTAAAATTTGCTCAATAAAACGAGATTGTTTCATTTCATTTTCAAGCAATGCAGGTACCACATATTTACCACCAGATGTTTTGAAGATTTCCTTTTTACGACCTGTTATTTTTAAGAATCCATCGCTGTCAACTTCACCTTTATCACCAGTATGAAAATAATCACCTGTCATAACACTTGCGGTTTTTTCTTCATCTTTATAATAACCCATCATAACATTTGGGCCTTTTATTAAAATTTCTCCATCTTCAGCAATTTTTACTTCTACATGGTCAATTGGTTTTCCAACAGCTCCAATTTTCATTAAGTTAAAATCATACCTATTTACAGATACTACAGGTGATGTTTCTGTAAGCCCGTAACCTTCCATAATATGCATTTTTGCAGCTGTAAAAACTCTTGCTAAACGAGGTTGTAACGCTGCACTACCTGAAACCATAGTTTCTAAATTTCCACCTAAAGCTTCACGCCATTTACTAAATATCAATTTGTTAGCTACTGCTAATTGTTTTTCATACCACCATCCATTTTTACCATAAGGTTCATACCTTAAACCTAAATTAACCGCCCAAAAGAACAATATTTTTTTGATGCCTTTTAATTCTGAACCTTTTGTGATTATACCATCATATATTTTTTCAAGTAATCGTGGTACAACAGACATTAATGATGGTTTTACTTCTTTTACGTTTTCACCAATTTTATCAATTCCTTCAGCAAAATAAATTGAAATTCCAGCATATTGATATAGATAAAGTAGCATTCGTTCAAAAATATGGCATACAGGTAAAAAACTTAATACACGCATATTACCAACAGTTAGTGGAAGTCTTGGAAAACTATCTAAAACATTGGTAACTATATTGTTATGAGAAAGCATTACACCTTTAGGTCTTCCCGTTGTTCCTGAAGTATAAATAATTGTTGCTAAATCTGAAGATTTTACAGCAGCCATTAATTGCTCAACTTCAGCCTGATTGCTAGTATCTTTACCTAATTCTAAAACTTCGTTCCAATTTTTACATCCTTCAATCTCTTCAAAAGAATACAGTTCTTTTAATGTTGGTACATTATCTTTAACTGCAATTGCTTTGTCATATAATTCTTCGTCAGATAAAAAACAATGTGTTATTTCTGAGTGATTGAAAATATATTCATAATCTTCTTTACAAATAGTAGGGTAAATAGGAATATTAATTGCTCCAATTTGAAGAATCCCAATATCTAAAATATTCCATTCAGTTCTATTATTACTTGAAATTACACCAACCTTATCACCAGGTTTTATGCCCAACCTTAGTAAACCTCTACTTATAGCATTGGCCTTATCAACATATTCCTTAGTTGAAGTAGCAATCCATTCACCTTTAGATTTAACATTAAAAGCTTTGTCTAGATTATAATTTTCTAATTGATAGTGTGCAAAATCGAATAAGCGAGTAATTTGTTTCGGCATTTAAGTTTATTTGAATGTATTCTTGCAAAGTATAAAAATTAATAGGATTTTACAAGTAATGAAGTAACGCTTGTTTTGAAATTATTTTTGATAAATTTTATTGTGTAAGTGTTTGAATTTCTGAAAGATAGACTTTCTTTTTATTTTCATGGTTGGTGTAAGCAAGCCATTTTCAATACTCCAAATTTCAGCAGTTAACTCAAAATCTTTGATTTTTTCCCAATTTCCAAACTCATTATTAGCGAAAACGATTTCTTTACCAATTCTTTTTATTACTTTTTTGTTCGAAATAATATCTTCAAAAGATGAAACATTAATTTTTAATTCTTTCCGTTTTATCCATTCAATTAAAAACTCAAAATGTGGTTGAATAATTGCAGCAGGCATTTTTTCACTTTCACCAATAACCATAACTTGTTCAATGAAACGAGATTCTTTTAATTTACTTTCAAGCACTGCTGGAGCAATATATTTTCCGCCTGAAGTTTTAAACATTTCTTTTTTTCGGTCTGTAATTTTTAAAAAACCATCAGTATCCAACTCTCCAATATCACCAGTGTGTAAATAGTCGTTAATAATTGTTGCAGTTGTTAATTTATCTTCTTTAAAATAACCCATCATAATGTTTGAGCCTTTTACCAGTATTTCACCATCAGTAGCTATTTTAACTTCAATATCATCCAAAATTCTCCCAACAGTACCAATTTTAAATCCACCATTTCTAAAATCGTTAATTGATACGCCTGGTGAAGTTTCGGTCATTCCATAGCCTTCAAAAACAGGAATCCCTGCAGCAGTAAAAACTTTAATTAATAATGACTGTAATGGCGCACTTCCTGAAACCAAAAATTTGATATTTCCACCTAAAGCGGCTCTCCATTTACTGAAAACTAATTTCCTTGCAATTGCTAACTGAATTTGATACCACCAACCATTTTCTTTATAAGGTTTATAGTTTTTTCCTAAATTTAATGACCAAAAGAAAAGTAAACGTTTTAGGCCTTTTAAATTACTCCCTTTATCAACAATTCTATCATATATTTTTTCAAGTAATCTTGGTACAACTGGTAAAAAGTGTGGTTGAACTTCTTTTAAGTTATCGCCAATTTTTTCCATAGATTCAGCGTAATATATTTCGAAACCAATAAATTGATAGTAATATAATGCAAAACGTTCAAAAATATGACAAATAGGTAAGTAGCTTAAAACTTTATAATGTCCAGGTTCAAAATCTAATGCTTTAGCACTTACAAATGCGTTTTCTACAATGTTTTTATGTGAAAGCATTACACCTTTTGGAGTTCCTGTGGTTCCAGATGTATATATAATTGTTGCTAATTTTGAAGGAGAAACAGCATCTTTTAATTTATCAACTTCAGTTTGGTTTGAAGTGTCTTTACCTAATTCTAACAAGGAATTCCAAGTAGCTATGTTTTTAACTTTATCAAAAGAATAGATTCCTTTTAGTTGAGTTTTATCTTTAATTTTTGATACTTTTTTTACTAATTTTTTATCTGAAACAAAGCATAAAACAGCATCAGAATGATTTATAATATATTGATAGTCAGTTGAAGAAATAGTTGGGTATAAAGGAACGTTTACAGCACCAATTTGTAATACAGCCACATCTAAAATACTCCATTCAACACGGTTTGAGGTTGTTACAACGGTTATTTTATCGTTTGGTTTTACACCTAATCTTAAGAGTGCTCTACTAATTGTATTTGCTTGCTCAATATAACTTTTTGTTGAAGTTGAAATCCATTGGTTATCAACTTTTGTATTGAAACATTTTTCTTGAGGATTATTGGCTAGTTGATGATAAGCAAAATCAAATAAACGTGTAATATTATGACTCATAAATAACTATTGGTTGCTTGCAAATTAGACATAAAAAAAGGATTTCACAACAGTGAAATCCTTAAGGTAAATTAAATAGTATTTTGTATTTTATTTCTCAAGCCACTTTTGTGCATTCACAAATGCTTCTGCCCAAGGTGAAACTTCATCTTTTCTTCCTTTAGGATAATAAGCCCAATTCCACTGAAAAATAGAACGTTCAATATGGGGCATCATTACTAAATGACGACCATCTTTTGAACTCATCATAGCAACATTATAATCTGATCCATTTGGATTTGAAGGATACGCATCATACCCATATTTAGCTACAATATTGTAGTCTTTTTCCTCCATTGGTAAGTTGAATTTTCCTTCACCGTGAGAAATCCAAACTCCTAAAGTACTCCCAGCCAAAGTTGAAAGCATTATAGAGTTGTTTTCTTGCACTGTTACTGAAGTAAAATTACTTTCGTGTTTGAGAGAATCATTATGCAACATTTTTCCGTGAACTTTATGCTCAGGGTTTATCACTTTTAATTCCATAAATAACTGACAACCATTACAAATTCCAACCGAAAGAGTGTCTTCTCTTTTGAAAAAGTTATCTAAAGCTGTTTTGGCTTTCTCATTGTATAAAAATGCACCAGCCCAACCTTTTGCAGATCCCAATACATCTGAGTTTGAAAAACCACCAACAGCACCAATAAACTGAATATCTTCCAAAGTTTCACGACCACTAATTAAATCGGTCATATGCACATCTTTTACATCAAAACCAGCTAAATACATTGCGTTTGCCATTTCACGCTCACTATTACTCCCTTTTTCGCGAATAATAGCTGCTTTAGGTCTTGGTTTAAAAGTACTAATTATAGGGAGTTTACCATTAAATTGACTTGGGAAATTATATGTTAAAGGTTGATTTTTGTAATTGTTAAATCGTTCTTGTGCTTGGTTGTTTGCACATTGTTTTTGATCTAATAAAAAGGAAGTTTTATACCAAATAGTTCTATGTTCAGCAATATCAAACTCCAAAATAGTATCGTTATTGGTAATAGTAACTTTATCACTTCTAATAGCATTTCCTAATTCGAAAAATTCAATATTATTATCAGTTAAAATAGTAGGTAATTGAGGGTCGTCACTTTGAAAAATAATTCCACTGTTTTCTGCAAATAAAACTTTAATTGTATCTTCTTCACCAAGTGTAGAAATATTAATATTTAGCCCAACCATTTCTTGTGAAAAACACATCTCTAACAACGTAGTTAACATGCCACCAGCTGAAATATCATGTCCTGCCAAAATTCTACCTTCTTTAATAACATTTTGAATGATATTAAAAGCATTCTTAAATTTAGCAGCATCTTTTATAGTTGGAGTTTCATTACCAATTTTGTTTTGAGTTTGTGCAAAAGAAGAACCACCTAGTTTATAATCATCATTTGATAAGTTGATGTAATAAACCGTATTCATTCCACTTTTTTGAAGAACAGGCTCCACAACTTTTGTAATATCATTACAATGTCCGGCAGCTGAAATAACAACTGTTCCAGGAGAAATTACATCTTCATTTGGATATTTTTGCTTCATTGAAAGTGAATCTTTCCCAGTTGGAACATTGATTCCTAATTCGATGGAAAATTCAGAAACAGCTTTTACAGCTTTGTATAAACGTGCATCCTCTCCTTTATTTTTACAAGGCCACATCCAATTTGCCGATAGCGAAATAGAAGCAAGGTTATCTTGTAAAGGAGCCCAAATAATATTTGTTAATGCTTCAGCAATGGCATTTTTACTACCTGCTTCAGGGTTTATAATGGCACTTATTGGTGCATGACCAATAGAGGTTGCAACACCTTCTTTACCGTTATAATCCAATGCCATTACACCACAATTGTTTAATGGTAATTGTAGTGGACCTGCACATTGCTGCTTTGCTACTTTACCACCAACGCAGCGGTCTACTTTGTTGGTTAGCCAGTCTTTACAAGCAACAGCTTCTAGTTGTAATACTTGCTTTATATAGTGTTGTATTTCTTCTTGTTTGTATAAAACTTCACTATAATTTCTTTTAATAGTGATATCGTTCATAATGGTTTTAGGAGAACTCCCAAACATATCATTTAATTCTAAATCCATTGGTTTTTCACCAGTAGTTTTAGATTGAAATGTAAAACGATTGTTATTGGTTACTTTACCAACTTCATAATAAGGAGATCGTTCTCTTTCTGCAACACGTTTTAAGGTTTTAGCATCTTCTTCACCAATAACTAATCCCATACGTTCTTGAGATTCATTTCCAATAATTTCTTTAGCAGAAAGTGTTGGGTCACCAATTGGTAACTTATCTAAATCTATTAATCCTCCTGCTTCTTCAACTAGTTCTGACAAACAGTTTAAATGTCCACCAGCGCCGTGATCGTGAATAGAAACAATTGGATTGATATCACTTTCAACCATTCCACGAATGGCATTTGCAGCTCTTTTTTGCATTTCAGGATTTGAACGTTGTACGGCATTTAATTCAATACCACTTGCGAATTCCCCTGTGTCTGCTGAAGATACTGCTGCACCACCCATTCCAATTCTATAATTTTCACCACCAAGTAAAACTATTTTATCATTTACTTTTGGAGTGTCTTTTAAAGCTTGTTCAGCTTTACCATAACCAATTCCACCAGCTTGCATAATTACTTTATCAAAGCCAAGTTTACGTGCTTGCTCTTCATGTTCAAATGTTAGTACAGAGCCCGTGATTAAGGGTTGCCCAAATTTATTTCCAAAATCTGAAGCACCATTTGAAGCCTTTATTAAAATATCCATTGGAGTTTGATATAGCCAATCACGCTCTTGCATTCCTTTTTCCCAAGGTCTGTTTTGATTTAACCGAGAATAGGAAGTCATGTAAACAGCAGTTCCAGCCAATGGTAATGAGCCTTTTCCACCAGCTAATCGATCTCTAATTTCACCTCCAGACCCTGTTGCAGCACCGTTAAAGGGTTCTACAGTTGTTGGAAAATTGTGTGTTTCGGCTTTTAAAGAAATTACGGAAGTGTAATTTTTTTTCTGATAATAATCTGGTTTATCAGCAGATTTTGGCGCAAACTGTTCGACAATAGGTCCTTTTACAAAAGCTACATTATCTTTATAAGCCGAAACAATTCCGTTTGGATGTTGTTTTGAAGTTTCTTTAATTAGTTTAAAAAGTGATGATGGCATTTCTTCGCCATCAATAATAAATGTTCCGTTAAATATTTTGTGACGACAGTGCTCTGAGTTTACTTGAGAAAATCCAAACACTTCAGAATCAGTTAATTTTCTTCCAATTTTTGTACTTAAATTATTTAAGTAATCTATTTCTTCATTGTTTAAAGCTAAGCCTTCTTGTTTATTATAGGAAGCAATATCTTCAATTTTAAGAATAGCTTCAGGTTCAATATCAATTGTAAAACTATCTTGGTTTAAAGAAGTGTACTTCTCAAAAATCATTGAGTCAAATTCTTCATCTTTAGTTGAAGCATTAAATTCTTCAATTCTTAGAATGCCTTCAATACCCATATTTTGGGTAATTTCAACTGCATTGGTACTCCAAGGAGTAATCATTGCAGCACGTGGACCAATAAAAAAGGCATCAATAGATGCCTCACGTAGTTTTTCTTGATTTCCAAAAAGCCAGTTTAATTTTTGGTTGTCTTTTTGCGAAAGTTCTTTTGACGTTTGCACAGCATATATTTTACTGTTTGTGTTTCCAAAGAATTGAATCATAAGTTGATTTGTTTAGTGTGTTGTTAGAATGTGCAAATTTAGATAAATAATTATTAATGGTTCATAAACTTAATGCTTAAAATAGTATCATTTATTAAAGAGTTTTAAACAATTTATGTTCAAAAATAAAATACATAATGCAATTATTTTTTGTTGAATTCATCAACTTTCATTGGTGTAATTTGATAAAAATCAGTAACTTCACAGTAACTCCTTCTTTTATTAACTACTAAAATATTTATCATGAAAAAATTATTACTATTATTTGTAGCCATGGTGTTAATGACTACTAATTCGTTTTCGCAAGAAAAAACATATCTCATTTTTGAACTTATGAAGGTTGATAATGAGCAAGAAGCTGATTATTGGAAAGTTGAAGAGTTTTGGGAGAAAATTCATAAACAGCGAATTATTAATGGAGAATTATTAGGTTGGGATATGTGGTCATTAAAACCTGGAGGTGAAGATGAAGGGTATCAATATATGACTGTTAGTGTGTATGATAACCCAATAAAAATGTTTAAAGGAGATGATAATTTCCCAGCTGCAGTAAAAGCTGCTTATCCTGAAATGTCTGATGATGAGTTTCAGAGTCAAATGAAAAAAACAAGTAAATCTAGAGATTTATCAAAGCGATTTTACCTCGAAGTTATTAAGGAAACGGAAGGTGAGTATGATATGGATATAGGTTCTATTGCCTTTGTTGACTTTATGAAAGCTACAAATTCTACGTATGAAACTGCAGAAATTGAAACCTTTTTACCAATGCACCAAAAAGCTGTAGATATGGAGGCTAAAGAGAAATGGAGCCTTTTGAGAATTATGTCACCATCAGGTAGTGATGCATATGCAACACATATTACTGTAAATATGTTTTTAGGATTTGAGCAAGTATTTTCACCTAAAAATATGGATTCTAACGAAAAATTAAGTGAAGAAGTTATTAAAAAAATAGAGGAAGGAATTAAATCT
The DNA here is from genome assembly GCA_964412305.1 of uncultured Lutibacter sp. GTDB lineage: Bacteria > Bacteroidota > Bacteroidia > Flavobacteriales > Flavobacteriaceae > Lutibacter. The sequence goes on from CAYPNJ010000049.1 coordinate 14,481, forward strand.
CGTGATTTAAAATGGACAAACATTGCTACCTTACTTAGAAAAGTACGATAGCTTTAAATGTTAAATATATAACAAAACGTTTAAGTTTGTAAATATTTTTAAAAGTATCAGTTTGTGTATTAAACATTTTTATATATTTGTAGCATAAAACAACAAATAATGAAATTTATTCAATTACATCGTCATCATTCTCATACTAGCTCTCAGGCGAGGAAATAATGTATTGAATAAAGTTAAAATATATTTAAAACCCGTTTGAGTAAATCAAGCGGGTTTTTTGTTTAACGCGAGTAGATTTACTTGAACACATTAAAATATAAAATGAATAAAATTAAGATTGCAGTACAAAAATCAGGAAGGTTAAATGAAGATTCTCTTAAATTATTAAAAGATTGCGGAATTTCTATAGATAATGGAAAAGACCAATTAAAAGCTTCAGCAAGTAATTTTCCTTTGGAAGTGTTGTACTTGCGAAATGGTGATATACCTCAATATCTTAGAGATGGAGTTGTTGATATAGCTATTATTGGTGAAAATGTGTTAATTGAAAAAGGAACCGATATAGGTATTGTAGAAAAATTAGGGTTTTCTAAATGTAGAGTTTCTTTAGCAATCCCAAAAGATGTTACTTATACAACTATTAAAGATTTGGATGGTGCAAGAATTGCAACTTCATACCCAAATACAGTTAAGGAATATTTCAAAAAATTTAATGTAACTCCAGATGTTCATGTTATTAATGGTTCTGTTGAAATTGCACCAAATATTGGATTAGCTGATGCTATTTGTGATATTGTTTCAAGCGGAAGCACTTTGTTTAAAAACAATTTAAAGGAAGTTGAAGAAATGTTAAAGAGCGAAGCTGTATTAG
>CAYPNJ010000050.1:0-2589 GCA_964412305.1 uncultured Lutibacter sp.
TGGGTGGCTCAGTTTTAACCGGAATGAGTGGTATACTTTATCCGGAATTTGCAGTGAGTTCTGCAAAAGAAGTTATTCTAAATATTGGGCTTATAGAAAACACCAATACATTAAACGAAATTATTCTTAAACCAAGAATTATTAAAGAAAAACCAAGAAACAGAATGGCAACTGTTAGTGCAAGAATGTTAAGTGTTGAAGAAGCGAATAGATATGCTGGAGGGTTTGATGACCCTGCACGTTTAGCCTCTTCATTTCCAGGTGTAGCTAGTAGTGTAGGTAACAATGCCATTGTTATTAGAGGTAATGCCCCTAAGTTTTTACAATGGAAAATTGAAGGTGTAGAAATTCCAAATCCAAATCACTTTGCAGATTTAGGTGTATTTGGAGGTGGAGGATTGACTGCTCTAAGCAGTAACTTATTAGCAAATTCTGATTTTTTTACTGGTGCTTTTCCTGCTGAATATAACAATGCACTCTCTGGAGTTTTTGATATTGCAATGAGAAATGGAAATAGTACTGACTTTGAACACAGTGTAGAAATTGGCGCAATTGGTATTGATTTTGCTTCTGAAGGACCTCTAAACAAAAATGATGCTTCCTATCTTGTAAACTACAGATACTCTACCTTAGGGTTACTCTCTTCATTACTTCCTGAAGATGCTGCTGGTACTAATTACCAAGATTTGTCTTTTAAATTAAAATTACCAACTAAAAAAATGGGGACATTTTCTATTTGGGGAATTGGCTTAAAAGACAATTCTGGAACTACACCCGAAACCGAAATTGAAAATTGGAATTACTATCAAGATATTGAAAAACAAAACGTAAAACAATATATGGGAGCTGCAGGAATAACTCACAGATTATTTCTAAAAAATACTGGCTATTTAAATTCTACTTTGGCTTTTTCAGCGAATGGAATTGATTTAAAAACAGATAGATTAAATAGTGAATTGGAATTACTTCCTGAAAATGAAATAAAAAACACCAATTATAACATCACTTTTAAATCGTTCATTACTAAAAAATTTAATGCAAACCATGCTAATAAAACTGGGGTTACATTAAGAACTTTGGGCTATGATTTAAACTTAAAAGAGAAAAATTTTGAAAATAATAATTTAGCCACTTTTGTATCAGAAAAAGGTGTAACTAACTTACTTTCTGCTTATTCAAGTTCTTCTTTATCATTCAAAAATATAAAATTAAACCTAGGGATTAATACACAGCTATTTACACTAAACAATAATTTTACAATAGAGCCAAGACTTGGGATTTCTTATCAGTTAAATGAAAATAACATGTTAAGTTTTGGGTATGGTTTACATAGTAGAATTGAACCTTTAAACATCTACTTTGCAACCACTCCTAATATTTCTTCAACGCAAGCAAACAAAGAACTCGACTTTTCAAAAGCACATCATTTTGTTGTTGCTTATGATGTAAACATTACCGAAAAATTACATTTAAAAGTTGAGCCTTATTTTCAGCAATTATTTAATATTCCAATTATAGAAGATAGTACCAGTTCTCTGTTAAATTTACAAAAAGAATGGTTTATTAATGATACCTATATTAATTCAGGAAAAGGAAGGAATTACGGATTAGATTTAACACTAGAACAATATATACACAACGGATTTTATTATTTGTTTTCTGCTTCAATTTTTAATTCTGAATATAAGACCGATAAAAATGAATGGTATGATACACGTTACAACAAAAATTATTTATTTAATGCCCTCATCGGAAAAGAATACAGGGTAGGTACTCATAAACAAAACTTGCTAGGTTTTAATATAAAGTTAAGTGTTCAAGGAGGTGATAGATACTCCGTAATTGATGCTACTGCTTCTACTTTAGAACAAGCTGTAGTTTACAATGAAACAACTCCATTTACAGCGCAAGCAAAAACAGCTGTAATAACTCATCTCACCGTTAATTACGAATGGTATAAAAAGAAAACAAGTCATAAATTATCTCTTAAAATTTTGAATGCATCTAACTTTAAAGAATTTCAAGGCCACAGGTACAATATTAAAACCAATGCTGTTGAAGAATTTAGAGAGGCTCTAATAATACCTAATATTAGTTATAAACTATCCTTCTAATTAGAAATTTTTATCATAGCAGAAATGTAAGTTATGAAAAAAGGTAAAAAAAGAGTAAAAAAATACACTTCTTATTTAGAACCTAGAAATAAGCAATCTAAAGTGAAATTAGTATATCTATTAGGTTATGCGCTAATTGTTATAGTTGTATTTTTAGTATTCTATTCGTTATCAACTATTTATTTATTTTTTGAAAAAAATATTCTACTATAATTTTCGTTTAATCTTTTATAAAAATTTTAAATTTTATTTTACTATTTTTGGAAATATTTTTATAAAAATTAACAGTTCATTTATACTTAATTGAACAATATTGTAGGTGTCCTTTCTATGAAAAAACATAAAAACTATTTAGCGCAACGTAAAAAGGACAAACTCCGTAAAATATATATTTTTATTGGTGTTAGTGTTTTTTATATGTTAATCGCTTTAGTAGCGTATTTATTTATTTGAAAAATAACTTAAAAAGATAAAA